>JBDTCS010000228.1:0-14244 GCA_039923455.1 Kapaibacterium sp. (SeqCode)
AAGCAGCGCAAGTAATCTTCCCACAAGTACACTCGGTTGCGCTTCCAACCGGTTTGCTCTTTTAGAATTCTTTCCTTCACGAATGTACGCAACATGGAGTTTGCACTTGCAGGTGTGAGGTTGAGTACGCTCTCCACATCGGTTGCACGAATCGTCGGATGCGCATATAGATAGTTGAATAGCTTTGCCGCGTCTTTAGATCGGCGCCCAAATCTGCGAAGCATCTCTGAATCCATCTCAGCTTTGAGTGCCAGCACCTTACGGAATGTACCGATAGAGCGTTCTGCAGTCTCGATCACACCTACGAGGAAAAACTTCATCCACGCTTCCATGTCGTTGTGTCTTCTCGTTCGCTCAAGATTGTCATAGTAAAGCATGCGATTTCTTTCGAAGAACTCCGATAGATATAGCGTCGGCTTGCGAAGGACTCCGGTGGAAATTAGGTAGAGCGTAATCATCAAACGCCCGATGCGACCGTTGCCCTCGAGGAACGGATGGATCGTCTCGAATTGGTAATGCGCAATCGCAATTCGTACTAAGTGCGGCACATGAATTGTGGTGTTGTGCAAAAACTTTTCGAGATCACTCATAAGCGTCACGAGTTCGAGATGGTCCGGTGGAATGAACTGCGCATCACGAAGCGTCGCACCGCCGATCCAATTTTGACTTCTACGAAATTCTCCAGGCCGTTTGTGCTGGTGGTCTATCCCGTCAAATAGAATCGCATGTGCCTCACAAAGTAAACGACTGGAGAGCGGAATATCTTTCAGGCGATCGATCGATACATTCATCGCAAGAATATAATCCTGCACCGCTTCCCAATCGTCGTGTCGTTCCGGTGCAATATCCTTCTCCTCGCGCAATGCCTCTTCGATGGTCGTCCTCGTCCCCTCGATCGCATTAGAACTTGTCGCCTCTTTGGCTATGAGCATTGTGACAAAGAGGTTAATGTTCGGAACGTACTCCGAGATCGCGTTCAATTCACCGATGCGCTGATTTGCTTCGGCAAGCATCGTCGCAACTTCCGGAGAGCTTACAATCCACTCGAGATCGATCGGTCTGGGCAGAAAGCTCACGTACCCCTCCTGTTGTCTAAAAGTGCCTGACCTGAAATGCCTGATGTCCACCCTGGTGCTCCTTATTTTAGCTTTAACAGTTATCGTATGTCGCTTAAGTAAATGCTCTAATAACATAATTAAGTTTCATAGTCTAAATTAAAATTTACAGTATTATCTTTGAGTTTAATGTGCGACTTGCGTTTTTGGCTCAAAGGGAGCCAGATTTGGCTAATTTTGTAGAGCTTCGGCAAATAACTAAGGCACATCGACTATTCCATGCTTTCCGAGAATATTTTAGAGAAGATTCAGCAAGCACGATCCACCGGCGACCCAATCGCGGATGCTGGGCACGTGCCTTATCAAAATATCGGTGAGTTACTTTTTCGGCAAGGTCGATATTATGATACGAAGCCGTTTCTCATCTATTATGATCTGGAGGGAAACCGACTCGAGTACGGCTACAAAGATTTTTTCATGCTCGCACAGCAGTGTGCAAATCTGATGTATGCCGAGGGCGTTCGTCGTGGTGATCGCGTTGCGACGATTTCGCACAATCACGCCGATACCGTCATACAATATTTTGCGTGTTGGTTGCTTGGTGCATGTGTTGTGCCGGTGAGTGTTTCGGAGGATGATAATCGGATTCTCTACATTCTCGAAAACAGCAAAGTCAAGCTTGCGTTTCTTCGGTGCGAGTATGAAGAGCGGATGTTGCCACTACTCACGTCAATTCCTTCGCTTTTGGTGACGCTCATCTGTGGACCATGCGAACGCAAGCCAGCGCTTCGATACTTCGACGAAGCGCTTGATGCTTCCGATCCTTTTTTTACATCGACCGAAGCTGTTAAAGCAAACGATGAGGCGTTGATCGTTTACACAAGCGGTACGACCGGGCATCCGAAGGGAGTTGTACTGACGCAATACAACCTGCTAGTCGATGCGAAGGGAATATCAGAGTGGCATGAGATGACGAACGCACAGCGGATGATGTGTGTGCTGCCGATCCATCATGTCAACGGCACAGTCGTTACGCTCATGACGCCGATGTATTTCGGTGGTAGCGTGGTGCTGAATCAGAAATTTCAGAGTGAGTATTTCTTTGAACGCATTCGGGCAGAGCGCGTGCATGTCGTGAGTGTCGTCCCGACGTTGCTCGCTTTTTTGATTGAGTATTATAAAATCCGTCCGGAGTTGCTCGCTGCTTTGAAGGCGGAGATGAGCACGCTGCGTCACATCATTTGTGGAGCGGGCCCGCTCACAGTTGAGCTTGCACAGCAGTTCGAGGAAATGTTCGGCATCACGATCTTGCATGGCTACGGACTCAGCGAGACAACCTGCTATTCGTGCTTTCTGCCGATCGATCTCTCTCAAGAGATGCATCGGCATTGGATGCGCGACTTCGGCTTTCCTTCGATCGGCCTCGCGCTTCCGCAAAATGAAATGATTATCGCAAGTGAAACCGGCGTTGAACTCGCGCATGGTGAAAAAGGTGAAATCGCGATTCGTGGCTTCAACGTGATGCGATACTACTATGAGAACGATGAGGCAAACGAGAAAACATTTGAGTACGGATGGTTTCGATCCGGTGACGAAGGGTTTTATGAGCTGGATGACGAGGGAAGAAAATTTTTCTTTATCACGGGTCGGCTCAAAGAGTTAATCATTCGTGGTGGAGTGAATATTTCACCGCTCGAGATCGATGAAGTGATCGCAAGGCATCCGAATGTGAAGGCTGGCATCGCCGTCGGATTTGAAAATGATTTTTACGGTGAAGAAGTTGGTGCGTATGTGCAGATCGTCGAAGGTGCGAGTTTGTCCGAACAGGAGTTGCTTGCTTTTTGTCGGGAGTTATTGCCTTTTTCAAAGGCTCCGAAAGTCGTAGTCTTCGGTAACGAAATTCCTGTTACAAGCACCGGCAAATATCAGCGCAATAAATGCAAGCCGCTATTTGCAGAGTGGCGTGCTGCACAATTTCGCAAAAGCTGATCGGGCGTAAAAGTCTACATTAGAAATCTGAGAGCGCGCTATTAAAGATCGCGATATCGCTTGTGCGGTCGGAGCCGGTCTGCGATAGCTGTATAATAGTCTCCTGATAATCGGAGTAGATAAGTTGCTTCCGGTCCTCAAGCAACATGGAGTCGAGCAATCGCTTGAGCTGTGCTTTGTCCTGCAAGCTCAGAGTTTTCATTTCAGTTGCAAGTGTATCGACGCTGTGGTTTGACATACGTGGCCTCCGATGATTTATGACACACTTTCGAACATACTTCAGGCACTCAACAGTTCTTTGGGGAATCGGACATATAGGACTAATAGGTCTTATCAGACTTATTGGGCCTTCTGAAATTTTACGAGAATATGTAAGCGCTCGTTAATCAAGAAGTTTGCGGCGCTATCGGTGAACTTCCAAAGCGAGAAGGGAAAGCGTTTCAAGATCGGGTGCATTCGCAAATGTGCGAGAGCTTTGTTGCCAAATGTTTTGAAAGAAGCACGCCCGAGATCGGGAGCTGTGTAAAGCCCGAGCAGTATGCGTTCATCGAATGAATGCAGATGCGCGTTGAGCGGCGTGTTGTGATTGCAGTGAATACAAAGTGTGTAGCGCAGTACTTCTTTATAGGGCGTCGTGATGAGCAGCGTACCTCCCGGACGTACGACACGCATCAACTCTTTTACGAATGCAGCCGGATCGGTGACATGCTCGATGATCTCCGTCGCGACGACTGCATCGAACGAATTATTCTTGAATGGCAAATGAAATGCATCCGCAACGACCGCGACATGATCGGCCCACGGATATTTTTCTAAAGCCTTTGACGTATTGATGATCGTCGCATCCAGCGAGCAAACAAACACCGGGCTTTTCTGAAAATGTTTTGCAAGCCACGCCGAACCACATCCTACATCAAGAATGGTTTTGCTTGGCGGAAGTTCGTGTAGTATGTATTCGCGAAGTCTTCGCTCATCGTGCTCGGTGCCTCCGGTGCGTTCTTCGAAATAATCGAAGACTTCCGCGTCGGTCTTGTAGTGCTCAAGATAATCGAATGCGATTGGCTTAATCTCTGGCATTCGTTAGTGCGTGTGTGAAGTTGTTTCAATCGCGGTGCGAGGTTCAGGATCGAGCAAAATCGGAATCCCTTGCTCGATCGCGTAGGTAGCGTCGCAATTTGTACAACGCAGCGAACTTGATAGCTCCACCAAGCGCCCGTGGCACTTCGGGCAGCAGATCATGTCGTAGAGTCTGGGATGTATCTGGGTAGTGTCGTTCATTGCACTATTAATCCGAGGAGCGATAGTGTTCGGTTCCGCCGACGACAATCATCGAGAAGGAAAAGCCCACGCGATACCGAGATCAATACTCGGCAACGGATAAAGCAATACGGATGTATTTGGCTCGGCTTTCATCAAGAGCGTTGCGCCGGCACGAAGAGTCGCATGCACACCCGAAAGCCCGAGCTGAAGCAGACCATAGTTTGCCGTTAATCCGTACCAATTAATACCGGCGCTACGAAAATAGGTAGCAAGCAAGCCCCAGGTCGGGTGCATATATTCTGCGGTAAGATTGGGATAGTCGCCGCGATGATAATTGATACCAAAATTAAATGTTACCGCTGCGATGATCGTCCCGACAGATCCTTCGAACGACCAGTGTCGCCAAGGCTGCACACGTCCACCGAGTTGAAATCCACTTGGAATTGAAATATTCGCATGAAGATCGGTACGCGTAAAAAAAGGTGCATCTTCGTTAATCGCAGAGAGATCGACTCGTGAGACCGGCTCCGCCATGGATTGCGCTTGAACGGAGGTGATCGGACGCGTCAGAAGGAGTAGTAGCAACAGCGTCGCTGCCCTCAGTAGCGGGGGGCGCATCATCATACTATTCTGCTTGCTTCGAATGTTTACCATGTTAGGTTATTAGATGAAAAGAGCCGAAGCACTGATAATAGTTCAGTTGTCACGTGGCGTTATCCATTGCATCGCAAAAAAGAGTGCGCAGAGGGAATGGAAATGCGCTGAATTATTTTGAGCTCTGATCGTTTTTCCAAGCAGCAATTCTTTCCAAGCAAATGGACATCGCGTATCTATCGACGGAAATTGGTATGATCGAAATTCAGGGTGAAGACGCTGTGATTCGTTCTGTGCAGTTTCTCGATTCTGAAGTGCCTACAACAAGCATCCCTCCAACACTCACAGACAGTGTGCGACAATTAGATGAATATTTTTCGGGCAAACGCAAAACCTTCGAGCTCACCTTTGATCCCATCGGTACCGATTTTCAAAAGCGTGTTTGGAAGGAATTACTCAAGATCGACTACGGCACGACGATCAGCTATTTAGAACTTGCTATTCGATTAGGTGACGAAAAGGCTGTGCGCGCTGTCGGTGGAGCGAATGGGAAGAATCCGATCGCGATCATGATTCCGTGTCATCGAGTGATTGGTGCAAGCGGCAAACTTGTTGGCTATGGCGGTGGAATGGAAAGGAAAGGGTGGCTGCTAAAGCACGAGCTTATTAATGCGAAGCCTGAAGGAATGCTATTCTAAATTCTTGTACGCACTTCGCGCTCCAGTTGCTCGAATGGCAAGGCTCCGGATACACGCCACACTATTTCAGCGTTGCGAAATAGGATCATCGTCGGGATGGACTGAATGCCATAGTGCGAAGCGATCTGCGGCTTCTCATCGATGTTCACTTTGATGACGCGCAACTTGCCTTTGAATGTCTCGGCAAGTTTCTTCACCGCCGGCGCAACAGCATGACACGGCCCACACCACTCTGCCCAGAAATCTACAAACACGGGAAGTGTGCTCGTTCGAAGTAACTCATCGAAAGATGTTGGTAGTGTCTCGGTGCTCATAACTTTCTTCCCACAAATTAATATGTGCTAAGCGAGTGCAACGGTGCAGCGGATAACGGCTTCGCCAGCTTCAATTGCTCGGCGACGTAGTCACTTAATCGTTTTTGTCCTTTGCCACTAAGATGCACGTGATCCATAAAAAGTGAATCTTCTATGTCTCCTTGAGCAAGCGCTGAGTCTTCGGAAAAGAGGGCAAAGCTTCCAATCACACGCACTGGCCCGAGCGCTGCACTCAGATGATTAACAAAGTCAGAATCAATATCAATGCAATCCCGCGCATATTCCTCGCGCCAAATTCTTTTCTTAGGTGTCAAGAGTAGAATGAATTGCGCTCCCCTTTTTTCAACTTCTGTTTTTAATTCGCGCATGCGATCGAGATAGAGCGAAGAGATCGGGAAAAGCGAAACAGGTCCGAAATATTCGCGCGTATGTTCGCGATAATTTTTCAAATGGATGTCCAGCACTTCACCACCGAAATCATGCGGGACTGCCAGATTCGGCGCTTGAATATGCAGTGCGTGTTGCGCACTCTTCTTCATCACATCGGTCGCCACAGCACCGGACATCACGTACCGAGGCCAGTTGTTTACGAACGCGGGATACATGCGCTGCACGGGATTCCAATAGACAGTCGGAAAATCTTCGATCCAATAATACGCAGAATACGCAAGCCACGGATCGACGCTCACGACTACGTACTTAACGCTATCCATTGCAGTCGCAAGCTCTCGCCATATATGCACCGACTGCAATGGACCCCGAGAACCACCACCGAGATTGATCACCTCACCCGACTGCATATCACACGCAGACATGATCTCGCGTGGGCTCAGATTATTCAGCACAGTGCTGCTGCCCATCAACACTATTTTTGGTTTGCGCGGAAGTTTCGTAACCCACGCATACTTACCATCCGTAAAATAGGGCTTCTCTAATTTCTGTGCGATAAAAAACGATACCTCCATCGAGCATCCGACGAGCAGCGCAAAGAGAAACAGCTTGAACAAAAAGCGGCGGATCATTCGCTACGGGGTGATCAGAACTGAAAGTAAATGAACTGCTGCTGGCCCGTCTTGCCGAAGAAGAGGATCGCCATCACCAGTGCATAATAGACAGCCCAGCGAAACCACCACGGCTTTTCGGAAAAGAAGTGGCGCATCTTTCTATGACGTTGCATCAGATGGATTACCTCCATAAAAAGTATCGAGCAGATCGCAAACGCAAACTGGAATGCATCAAGACCAAGACCATTGAGCATACCCGCAAAACTCAGCCCACTAAAGAGATGCGTGACGACATACATCGCCTCACGAATCGAACTCGCACGAAAGAAGATCCAAGCGAAGACAACAAGATGAAACGTGATGAAGGCTCGCGTGTATTTCATTAACGTTGGATGCCGATCGAGTCCGAGTGATCGGACAACCGAGTGTCGCAACTTCTCCGTCCAGATCGAACTCACGAGATAAAACCCGTGCAATCCACCCCACACAATAAAAGTCCAGTTCGCACCGTGCCACAATCCGCTAATGAGAAATACGATAAAGAGATTAAAATACCATCGTGATTTTCCGACACGATTTCCACCGAGCGGAATATATAGATAATCTTTGAACCACGTGGAAAGCGAGATATGCCAACGCTTCCAGAACTCCGCTATGTTCTTCGAAAAATATGGTCGATTAAAATTATCCATGAGCTTGAAGCCCATGACCTGCGCGGCACCGATGGCGATATCGGAATACCCCGAGAAATCGCAATAGATCTGGAATGCAAAGAAATATGTCGCGATGATGAGCTGCACACCGTGATACTGATGCGAATGATCATAGACCTGATTCACAAGCTCCGCAAGTCGGTCCGCAATTACGATCTTCTTAAAAAAGCCCCAGAGCATGAGCTTGAGCCCATCGGTCACACGTGTATAATCGAAGACATGTTTTTCGCGAAACTGATGAATCAAGTTCTGCGGCCGCTCGATCGGACCCGCGACAAGCTGTGGATAGAACATGACATAGAGCGCATAGATACCGAGATGCCGTTCAGGCTTTTGATTGCCTCGATAGACCTCGATCGTGTAGCTCATCGCTTGAAACGTGTGAAACGAGAGACCGATCGGAAGAAGAATACCTAAGTTCTTGACCGGATAATTCCAATGCAGGAATTGCGCAAGATCCGTAAGATTCGTATTGAGAAAATTGAAGTACTTAAAAAATGCGAGTACACCGACGTTCGATACGATACTTATCACGAGCCACATTTTTCTTCTTCGTCCTTCCGCATTTTCTATGATGATGCCCGCAGCATAGTCGATGATGATCGTGAAAAACAGAATGAGAATATAGATCGGAATAAAAGCCATGTAGAAACCACAGCTCGCTGCAAGCAGAAGAAACCACCGCATTTTGTGCGGCAGTACGAAATACAAAAAAGTGACGATCGGGAAAAAGATTAAAAACTCGATCGAGTTAAAGAGCATCTTTTCTCGTGCTGAAAAATGTGGGCCTTAGAACTGCGGGCAAACTTAGCAATGTTACTATCTTCTGCTGTCAAAATTACGGCATTTCGAGAGCGAGTGCAAGTTTTTCTGAAATCCCCGTATACCGGAGGGACGGCGTTCAGCGTCTTTGATGAATTCTTATGTGGCTTCCTTAAGCAGTTTGCTCAGCACCACACTCCGATAAAACAACTCCGGCCATTGCACATAACCGACGAGGCGATATCCGCGCCGCGTATAATACTCGCGAAGCTCCGTCGCCGGTTCAGCGGTATTGAGACAAAGCTCTGTTACATCCTCTGCCCTCGCCATTGACTCGGCTTCGTCCAGCAACCGAGATCCAAGCCCCGATCCTTGCAAGTCCGGCCGCACCGCGAATTGACCGAACGAAGCGACATCAACGCGATCCATAAATTCGGTGCCCTTTGTATTTGCGGCAGGATAATAAGTAATGGTACCCACGATCACACCATCCAACTCTGCGATCAGGCAATTGCCTTTGTCGATTCGGGATTTTGTTATCTTCTCATCCTGATGCGAAGCAACAAAATTCAACCCGACATCCGCGAGTGGTTTATAGGCGAGATGCAAAAGCTCCGTTATTTCTAGAAGCGAGTCGGAATTTTCGTAGGGTCGGATAGTCAACACAATTATGATCGCTCACGCAATCCAGATAAAAAGTTACAACTGAGCAAATATAGAAACCAAAGCATCCAAAGTTTCGGGATCCGGGAATGGGACCGATAAGTCTGATGAGTCCTATCCGTCCAATTCACCCAAACCTCCAAGGAAGATTGCATAGTTTTCCCCAATGCTTTCGGTCTTCGGAAATTTCATCCGAGCTCTCGTGGTTCTTCATTGGCATCATTTCCTTAGATTTTCAGGAATTAAGATACCGTACGATCCGATTTTCAATTCATGCGAGCTGTTTCCTTTCGTTTTATTCTCGTTCTTTTTGTGCTGGCAGCCCTTGTTCGGACTGGGCGGGCTCAGTTCGCCTCCACGCCTTCCGGGCAGCCTCAGGGGCCTGTAGCTGAGGAAAGCAAGCTCATAGATGTCGATTCAGCCGATGACCGCCCCAGCTTCACGCTCGACGGCCAGACGATGTTCTTTGGCTCTCGGCGATTCTCCAAGGATCCCTGGCGGATTCCTGACGCAAATCCGCAGTACAAATGGGATAGCGATATCTGGTACCGCGAATTGCACGATACGGTCTGGTCGGCACCCATCAATTTGGGGCCTCCGGTCAATAATTCGGGTGGGCAGATCAACCCGACCGTGCATCCCAGAGGTGACTTGGTCTATTACGTTTCGGGCGAAGGCGGTGCGACACTTTGGCAGGCAAATTTGGTCAAGGGCAAGTTTCAGAATCCTCGACCTGTCGGTGGTGAACTCAATCGGATCTATAACGCGAAGAGTCTTGCCGGTTCGCTGTTCATGGATTCGGTTCGTCGTATCGTGATGAAAGAGATGGAGCCCGATTCCGATTTGCGTCGCCGACTTCCCGAAGCCTACGATCTCCATTTTCGCGAGCGTCTCGTGAAGCATTTCAAAACACAAGGCGCTGTTAACTTTGCACTTAATCTTCTGCGGTGCGAAAGTGCGATCACTCCCGATGGACGCTTCGGTATTTTTTCCGAAAATTTTGGTGAGACGGGCAAATACGGCTTTCAAGGGTTTGGCGAAGAAGATCTTTGGGTTGCGCAGATCAACGAGAAGGGCGATTGGGATAGTGTTAAAGCACTCAACGGAAACGTCTCGAGTCCATTCGCAGACACCTATCCTTTCATCGCCGCCGATGGAGTAACGCTGTACTTCACCTCCAACCGTCCGTGCGGTACCTGCGCAGCGGGCACGAGTGGTGGCAATGATATATACGTTACACGTTTCGATGGCAATCATTGGGTTGATCCG
The DNA here is from genome assembly GCA_039923455.1 of Kapaibacterium sp. (SeqCode). Taxonomy (GTDB): domain Bacteria; phylum Bacteroidota; class Ignavibacteria; order Palsa-1295; family Palsa-1295; genus JBDTCS01. The sequence continues at coordinate 10,322 of JBDTCS010000228.1, forward strand.
GTGCCGCTCGGTCCGCCATTCAATTCGGAGCGTGATGATTATGGATTCAGTATTGGCCCGGATGGTGAGACGGCTTATTTTGTTTCGAATCGTACCGGCCAATCGCGGCTCTATCAAGTCAAGCTGCACGCTCGCGATTCTGCGGTTGCACCGAAGCCTGTTACGATCTTCCAAGGTCGCGTGACGGACGCGATAACCGGCAAGCCTGTCAAGGCCGAGATCTTTGCAGATGACATCACTGAATCCAAAGCGAAGTTCAGCGTGACGAGTGATAGCTTAACCGGAAATTATGTGCTCGCACTTGTTCGCGGTCACAAATTTGGATTGCAGGCGATCGCTTCCGGCTATCTGCCGCACTCCGAGCGCTTTGCAGTGCCGGCGCATGGTGCGTTCGATCGGAACAAGCTGGATATTGCACTTGCACCGGTCGCAGTTGGCTCAAAGGTCGAGTTCAAGAATGTCTACTTTGATTTTAGTAAGTCCGACCTTCTAAGCGAGAGCAAGCTGGAGCTTGATCGTGTAGCGATATTCTTAGCACTGGAAAAGAGCACGATCATTGAGATTCAGGGACACACCGATGATGTAGGCTCCGAAGACGCAAATCAGAAATTGTCGGTTGCACGCGCTCGAAGCGTGATGAGCTATCTTGTATCGAAAGGCATTGCTCCCAATAGACTCAAGGCTGTCGGCTACGGCAAAACGCGGCCGATCGAAAAAGGAACTGACGAAGCTGCTCGTGCAAAGAACAGACGCGTCGAGATGCTGATAACATCTAACATCAAATAGTCTTGTACATATAACTAATTATCGTGGAGATTCGCACGGTTCGCAATATTCGAATTGCTTTTGATCTTCGCACGGGTGGCGATGAACTCGTGGTGTTCATTCACGGTGTAGGTGCAGATCGGACATCGTGGAAATATCAGCTCGAAGCATTTCAGAATGCCGGTTACTCTGTGGCCGCGATCGATATGCGTGGCTCGGGTGATTCGCAATCTCGGGATGAACACGGAGCGCTACTCAAGATTGATCTCGAAGAATTTGCACGTGACGTTGATGCGCTGATTCGTGAACTCGGTTTTTCCAAAGCGCATTGGGTCGGCAACTCGAAAGGTGGTGTGATTATTCTCGAAGCGCTTTTGCTTGGGCTCGCTTCGGTAGATAAAATCGTACTCTGCAATACTTTTGCGAAGCATCCTGATTCGGCAGCGATTCTGCCACGCGCTGCTGCCGCACTTCGACAAAAGACGATGCCGGAGTTTGCCGCTGAAAGGATTCCGCTGGTGCTAAAGCCAGATATTGATGCGGCAACGTTAGCTGAAGCAATTTATGCGATGGCTCGGAAGGATCCCGAGGCTTATCTCGCTTCGTGGCAAGCAACCTGGTCTCCAGATTTCCGTGGAATGCTCTCGAGCATCACAAACCCTACGCTTGTTGTGAGTTCGACGCTCGACATGATCACTCCCACTGCGCTTTCGGATGAGCTCGCTTGTCACATTCCCCATGCGAAACTTGTCGTGCTCGAGGGAGCCGGGCATATTTCCAATTTAGATCAACCGGAAGCATTTAATCAGGCGGTTCTTGCGTTTCTTCAGTCGTGAAATTCTGATCCCGTTTCTAATCTTCTTTGCCCATGAGAAAGTTTAGTTTCTTTAGCGCTGTTGCGCTTTCGCTCTTTGTTATTCAACCAATTCACGCGCAGACCTCACCCAGTGGTAAGGTTTTGCTCACACCGTATCTTTCGATGCGAGGTGCGGGTGCTCCGGCATTGAGTCCGGATGGTAAATGGATCGTCTATACGAGTAGCGTTTCGGGTACGCCACAGCTTTGGAAAATTCCTGCTGCGGCAGCATCTAATGGGTATGCATTTTGGCCTGATCAACTCACCTTCTATTCCGAAGCGATCGGCGGTGCAGAGTTCTCACCGGATGGGAATTGGATTCTCTTCAACAAAGATATCGGTGGTAATGAGAAGCATCAGCTATTTCTGATGCCGATGAATGGTGGCACGCCGGATACATTGACACATAATCCGAATGCGATATTCAGCGGTGGGTTTTCACATGATGGGAAAAGCATTATCTATACATCCAACGAGCGCAACGATGCGTTCTTCGATGTGTATAGGATGGATATGGCCACTCGCACATCAAAACTGGTTCACCAATCCGATCACTCAAACTCGCTCATCGGTATGAGCCCGGATGATAAGTGGATTATTATTAGTCGTGATTCCGGCAACGCAAATGATTATGTGTTTGCAATTGATCTGGAACATGATAAACCCACCGACGAACCTCGACTCCTCACGCCACACACGGAAGATGCGAATTATGGCGGCTTCACGATCTCGCCGGATTCGAAGACGCTCTACTTCTTTACGAATCAAGGGCAGGAATATATGAGTCGTGCTTCGATCGCGTTCACGAAGCCGGATGCTGAGGTCAAATTCCGCGATCACTCGAGTTGGGATATCGATCAGGATGTGTTCAGCGAAGATGGTCGCATCGAAGTGATGAGTCGTAACATTGATGGCATGAGTATGATGAGCCTCTTCGATGTGAAGGCGCACAAAGAACTCCCGACTCCGAAATTACCGGAGAATGGATTTATTTCGAATCTGCAAGTATCGCGAGATGGAAATATTGTTGCGTTCAACTTTACATCACCGCGAGAGGTTGGTGCCATTTATGTGTTCGATCGCAAGCGCAACGTTACAGAGCCTATTACACGCCCGAACTATGCAGGGCTTGATCCGGCAGCATTCGCGACTTCCGAGCTAATTCATTATCCGTCGTTCGATGGACACATGATCCCCGCTTATTTTTATCAGGCGACAGCAAAGCACAATGAGCGCGCACCAGTGATCGTGATGATGCATGGTGGTCCGGAGAGTCAGGAGCGACCATGGTTCAATCCGCTCGCACAATATTTTGTTGCGCGTGGATACGGAGTGTTGATTCCGAATGTTCGTGGCTCGACCGGTTATGGCAAAGCATACTCTGCGGCTGATAACACAACGAAGCGTATGACGAGTGTGCGCGATATGGAGTTTGCCGGTCGCTGGCTTGCTAAGCAGCCGACTGTGGATTCGAATAAGCGCGTGATCTATGGTGGCTCCTACGGCGGCTTTATGTCGCTCGCAGGTATGACGATGCAACCGGATATCTGGACGGCGGGAGTTGATCTTTTTGGTATTGCTAATTTTCTTTCCTTCCTTCGGAATACCGGTGCGTGGCGTGCGCAGAACAGAATGGCTGAGTACGGAAATCCTGATCGCGATTCCGCATTCTTGTATGATATTTCGCCGATCAATCATGTCGATAATATCAAGCATCCACTTTTTGTGTATCAAGGCAAAAACGATCCTCGAGTACCGGTGAGTGAGGCAGAGCAGATTGTAGAGGCTGTAAAGAAGCGAGGCATTGAGGTAGAATACATTTTGTTGCCGGATGAAGGTCACGGGCTTTCGAAGCGTGATAACAGAGTGAAAGTGATTACCGCGATTGTCGATTTTCTGGATAGAGTGTTGAAATAATTATTCGTATGCGAAGTTTTGATCCTGCGGAGTTGCCATTTTCGGAGACGCATCGTATCTTGCTCGGCGGTGTTGCACCACGACCGATCGCGTTTGTATCGACCTTCGACAAGGAAGGACGGAATAATCTCGCGCCATTCAGCTTCTTTAATGCATTCGGTGTGAACCCCCCGATCATTTGTTTTAGTCCGGCTTATGCAGGACGGACGGGATTGCCGAAGGACTCCTTTCTAAATATTCTCGAGACGAAGGAGTGCGCAGTTAGCATTGTATCCTATGCAATGCTCGATCAGATGAATCTTGCTGCGGCGCCTTTTGCGCGTGGAGTCGATGAGTTTGTGAAGTCGGGATTTACGAAGCTTCCGAGCGTGAAGGTTGCACCTCC
>JBDTCS010000229.1:0-12463 GCA_039923455.1 Kapaibacterium sp. (SeqCode)
TGGAAGCACTCGAATGCACCAGAGAATCGTCGCCCCATGTAAACAATGCTGCCGTAATCTCCAGGGAGTGAATGCCTAAGAAAAAATCATCGCCCGGCCCAGCGATGTCCACTTCGATAAACTTACCGGTTCGCGAACGGAGTCCGAGCATTATATCCTGAAATGCTTTTGTGTACGGAATTGCCGAGCCACCAAAAAGCATTCCGGGGGATTCTCTTCGCAAGTCACTTAGCGATTGTATCTCACGTACAGAGCCACATATCGGTTTATCGATGACGGCTCGCTTTCCATTAGCGAGGAGTTGCTTTGCATACGTCACGTGCGAATTCCAATCAACACTCAGCACAAAAGCACCGTCGATCACCTCACAAAGCGAATCGAGATCAGGATATATCGGTATCGAAAATTCCTTTGAGAACGCTTCAAAAACCTTTCTGCTTCGAATATTCTCGGTGCAGATCATTGCGGTGACCTCTGCACGGCCGGATTGTTTCAGCCATTCGGTAAAAGCCCGTGCATGCGAAGTCTCGGGATCAACCAGACCGATACGAATCACTTGACAGCAGTTCGTTTTAACACTTCGTTGATTTTTGCGTCGATCGATGCGAGCCCGTCATGCACCGATTTGCGACCGGCAAGAATATCTTGCACATTCGGAATGAAGCCATGATCGCGCCACTCCTGCCAACCCGGTGTGATCATCGTAAACACATGCCCGCTATTGATCGAGATCAGTCCTCGACGGTTGCATCGCGGCTCGCCGTCCAGAAAATCCGGTGAAGCAGCGAGAGGTTTGTATAGAGGCATCGCAGTACTGAAGAGCTCGTTGATTCCGTGTTTCGTCGGAAGCGTTACGATGAACTTGATCAATTCCCATGCTTCCGTTGGATGCGCGCTCGTAGTCGTGATACCAAACGCTTGACCGTTCTGTCGATCTACGAGACCCGCTTCGCCATGTGGCGGGGCAGTCAGATCCCAGCGAAACTTTGCATGAGCGAGTTCAAGCTTTGAGCCATCAAAGTTGAGCATCATAGCGTAATGCCCGAGCATAAACTTTTGCCCCATGCTCTGCGAAGGATCTGGTGCCGGAGCAACGTGATATTTCTGCACGAGATCGACATAGGCTTGCATCGCTCGCACGGACGCAGGCTCAAGCATCGCACCATGCGTGTGATCGTCCGAGATAACTTTGCCTCCGTTCGAATAAATATAAGTATCAATGCCGGTCGAGAGTCCATCATCCATAATGAAACCCCACGTCTTATCGGCTGGTGTAGTCGCGTTGTTCGTTAGCTTTTGAGCGGCTGCGAGGAAATCTGCATAGGTCCAATTTGTATCAGGATATGCGAGCCCGGCTTTATCGAAAATATCTTTGTTGTAAAAGAGTGCTGTCACGCCACCACATGCCGGCATCGCCATCAGTGGAGCGGTTGCCATATTACCCTTGCGCCACACAGTGAAGAACTGTGTATAGAAATCATCCGCTTTGAGATCACGTGCAAAAAGCGAATCGAGCGCGATCGTGTAATTCTGTTTGAACAATTCCTGTCCGAACCAATCGTCGATCACAACCACGTCACCGAGCGTCGAACCAGAGGCGGCGGCTGCTTGAATCTTCGTCGTATAGAGGCCGAATGGTATCGCCTCGACTTCCACATCGATTCCCGGATGGGACTTCACAAATGCATCCACCACATCATGTTGCCACGCATCTTTTTGATCGACATAAAAGTGAACAAGCTTGATGTGCGTTTTTAGGGTGGTGTCCGAATTCTTCTGGCCGCAACTTGCGACGAGCAGCAATACGAGCAGCGAAAAAAGTGGGAGAGCTATCCGAGAGTGCTTCATTTGCGTTTTGCTATCGTGTCGTAAAAGCGTGTTTGTTTTTCTGCGAGTGCGGCGTATTCTTTCGCATATAGATCCATGCGAACGAGAGACTCCACATCTTGTCGCGTCTTGTCGGCATCCTCGATCAAAAAGCAATCGAGCGTCTTGCGTGGTTCATCGAGATCGATGTCCGCGTAAGTAAGCCCCGGACGTCTGCCGGTGAAAGCAATGATATCTCCGTTGTGATCGACGATACGAGCGGTGCCGGGGTAGAACCGACCTTTATATGGCGCGTATGGCGGCTCCGCAGAGAGATTCGATTCCACAATCACGAGCGAGTTATCCATTGCACGACTCCTGATCTGCGCTTCGAGTCCACTTTGAGATGGACCGTGCGTGATCGTCGGCCAAAAAAGTATCTCAGCGCCTTTCATAGCATAGATGCGAGCGATCTCAGGAAAATAAATATCCATACAGATCATTACTGCGATCTTACCGAACTCCATTTTGATTAGCGGCAATTCACTTCCGGGCGAGGCACTGCGTGCTTCCCAACCGGTCGGTTGAACTTTGCGATAGAACCCTGCAATCGTGCCATCTCGTGCGAACACGGTCGCTTGATTGTATGTGATGCCGTCCGCGATCACATAGTATGGCGCTACGACCGCGATGGAACGTTGCAGAGCTGCATTCTGAAAAACTTTTGTCCACTCTCCGGGAAAATGTTCTGCCGCATGGCAACCACTCTCGACCTTGTTCGTCGTGACCGTCTCGGGCAAGCAAACGATGTCGGCATGATTAGCCGCAGCCTCACTGATATATTCCAACGCAAGCGCAAGATTCCGCTCGACAGTGTGCGGGCCATCTTCCATCAAAAACGAAACTGTTCCGATTCGAACTTTACGCACAGTGTGTTATGCTTCGATCGTGATACTATGTCCGCGTTCGAGCGTGAACTCGACAAGCGTACTCTGCCAACCAAACCTATTCTTTTGCCAATTGGCTTCGACTTTTCGGCCATCGACTTTTAGTTGTGGCTTCTTTTTATCAAAGCTGTTCGCATAAAAGTCAACCATGATTTCGGTATCGGCTGTAAGGACACTTCGAACACCACTCCCTTTACGCTCCAGCTTGAGTGACAATCCAGTCGTACCAACCCGAAAATTCTCCATCGCAAAGTTCTTCCAGCCCTTGGGAAGATGTGGTGTGAAGGTCGCGCGCTTTGCAAATGCATTCGGCTCAAATCCTGTCAGCGCCTCGATGAGCGAATCACAATTTATGCCCGACTCCCACATCCTATTACGATGCGCCATGTGCTCGTAGCACTGAACTGGACCATCTTTCGCATCATCCAAATATTCTCCGAAAGTACCGGATGGATCAGCCCACTTAAGTAGATCAACAATGACGCGGTCGATTCCCGGATGTCCGATCCGCTTCATTGCATGTAGCAAGTAACCGATTGCCATCGTAACCGTTTGGTCGTGCGTTGGAATGAGTTTTAGAAATCCATTCTTCTGATAGAGGTTCTCATACACATACAGCGCAGAACGAATTGCGTGATCGCTCACCTCATCCGACCCACCAGCCCAAATAGGGCGCATCAATCCGATCGAGAGGAGAGTCTTATCGATCTTGCCTTCCGGCGTTTGACGCATTGCGTAGTAACCTTCCTTCTCAAGCCAGAATGTCGATTCGATCGCCTTGTGAATGTTATCCGCATAGGCTGCAAGCGAACTCGAGTCATTTCGTCCTAACAAATCCGCGAAGAATGCGAGCTTGCGAGCAGCCGAAAGCGCGATAAACGAATTGTCGCACGATTTCCCGGTTCGCATCGCACCTATTGGCCCGATACCATACGTTTCATCGAAACAATATTCGGCGAGATAACCGGAGTGATGCAGGTTCTGACGCATAAATGCGCCTTTGATATATTCGAATCGCTGACGAACCAGTTCGAGATCGCCCGTGTGCCGAAAGTACCACCAATACCAGAGCGTGCGAAAATTCGGAACGTCACCGGTGATGAAGCCTTCGACGTTCGTCCAGATCGGCTCGATCGGAAGTGGGTGCGCAGGTTCGAAATCGCTTGCGTAATAACTATAGAGCGCGTGGCTCGTACAATCGAGTCCATAGTATCGATCCATGGACTTGCGAACGCTGTGATGCAATCCCAGATCGAGCGAAAAAAGATGTGAGCCGTTATGATCACGCAACCAACTTCCGGTGTAATCATCGATCACAACCCAGCCACCGGTTGCACGCTCGACGGAGCTCTGCATGACAGCGTTATTCTCCAGTAACTCGCTATAAGCTATTTCGCTCGATTCGAATCTGGTGCGCTCGACGCGTTCATTAAGCCAGTGCTCATGAATTTCTTTGAAGAGAAGCTCCACACCTTTCTCTTCCAACTCACGATTGAATCGCTTCGCAGATTGGATAGCGCCTTCTTCAGTGTCATCCAGACTCGGCACAAGATAATGCACCGCCATCAGCGATGCCTTAGCCTCAAGTGCATCTATGTGAACGAACAGATCTTGATATCCTCGTATAGTTGCACCGACTGTGCCGCGAAGCATATAGCGATACCGCTGAGTCTCGTTCGAATAGCTGGAGCCGTAGTCACGCTCGGTGGGCTTCATCTCCTCCACACGCTCCACAAGTTCACTTTCACCAAACGGTAATATCACCGAACGATGGCCTGCGATTGGATAGGGAATGTCGGGCGTTGCTTCGAAGCTGAGGCCAATATCATTAATGCGTTTGCGCGAGATATTCGTGAGTGTGGCATGTCGAAGATAGGCGTGCAGTCTTGGATGAACAGCCGAGACAGTCACGAGTTGATACTCAGCGTCACGCTCGCAAGTTATATAGATCGCCGTGTTCTTCACGCGCCACACGTGCTGTTCGGTCGGTGTGAACACAAAGGGTGGATAGAAATCACGCGAGGGCGTGACCGCGTCCATTCGGAAATTTGCGTTCTCAGCAAAATTGTATGAGCTAAGATAAGGTGCCATGATGCGCTCCATCGTGCTCACTCGATCACGCGTTCCGATACGTCCGGAAAGGTGACCATCACCTCCAAGCAGAAAGGAATCGCGAATATCTGCTACGCGCTTAGATGGTGGAGCCGACCAAACACTGACATCCTTTAACCACGGAAGCGAATCAACAAGCGGAAAAACCGGAAACTTCATCGTTCAAGAAAATCTGAATTTCATTTATACGAGTGCATGCAGCACCCCATCTCCCGAAATAATTATTATCGTTGGCTTGCCATCCAAGTTTGCTACGACAGGGGAGCCAACACCGGTATCGAACCGATAGGTTTGTTTGATCACGCAGTCCTTGCCATCAAACCCGATCACGAGTACACGTCCATCGTTTGTACCGGTGATAAATTCCTGTAAGCCATCACCATCGATGTCACACGTAATGCAATCGGTCGCGATCGCTCCGAGCGCGAGTCGATATTTCTCCTCACCGGTCGTGGCGTTATAGATAACAAAGTCACCGGTGGAATGTCCCACTGCGAGTTCAACAATCCCGTCACTATCAAAATCACATAGCCCAGGCATTCGATAGACAACATCACCGAACGGAGCAACATGCCACCACAACGCATTCATATCTTGCGTGAGTACTCCAAATCCGCCAAAGCAGCCAGCGATAATTATCTCATCTGTGCCGTCGCCGTTCACATCAAAGAGGATCGGCGTGCCGTATGCTGTGAAAGGGTCATCGATACTACTCCACGTTTTCAGGCCTTGCTCTTTGTAGGTGCCGAGCACTTTCATTCGATCGGCCGTAAAGCTTGTAAGCAGTTTCGTCGGTTGGCTGAACGTACCTGTCTCAAGATCTATTCGGCACAAGGTATCCTTTGCGCAGAGCAGTACTTCTTGATTGCCATCACGACTGAGGATTGCGCTGGTGCCCCATGCACCGATCCCTCGACCGTACTCACCGATACCAGATCGAACCAGTTCCCAAAGTGTGCTTCCATCTTTGAGTAGCACAGCTCGCGAGCATTCGGAATTCATGGAGAGCGATTGAAAAAAAGAAATGAAGAGTGCGGGTCCACGTGAGTGCTCGAATGGAATCCAATCGTACGCGCCGACACGTGTGCCCGGAATGCTCTCGGGCAATTCTTCAAACTCAAAACTCCTTTTGCGCTCTCCCGATAGTGAGTAGAGCGAGAGTCGTGCGTGACCGAGATCAGCGTCATCGACAATCACAATGAACGGTTCATCATCCACGTGAATAAAACTCACCGCATGATACACACCATCATATCCGACTCGTGATCGGCCATTCACACTCCAAACTAAATGCGGCTGACCGTTCTCAATCTTGTAGAGATGCACTTGCTCGGCAAAATCCGGCACGGCGATGTATGCGCTTCCTTTGTGAGAAATAGTCGTTGCAGTAATTCCGGGCCTCGCTGCGGTATGCGCTTCGGTCGTGAGATGATAACCTTGCGATGGAAGCTCTCTCGCGGCGCCACTGACGTGCAATGACTTTAGCTCACCATTCGGATATGTCAGAATCAATTCGTCGGAGCGAATATTTGCAATCCTGGTTTTGTGCGCGTTCGCAAGTTCGATGGTTGCTGTAGTGGCTGCAGAATACATCCCGATCATGCAGACGCCCTCAGCATTTAATGCGAATAGAGTTTTTTCACCGGCGAACACTTCACACCACACTTCGTCGCTTGCAAAAACATCGGGCTTGAACTGTGCCTTGCGAGCGGAGGTATGTACGCTCTTCTTCGCAAATGCTGCGTTGCTCATCGACCAAAGCGTATTCCATTCGCCCGCCCACTGTTGCATTGAAATATCCGAAAGCGTGCGAGGTGTTCGAGAAAACTCTTTGCTAAGCAGTAAGCGATTGCTCTCATTTGCAGAGGCTGACTGGCTTCCCCAAAGATAGGTGTCGGCGAGTTCTGAAATAGTCGCACCTGAGATGGGATCGATCACCTCCGTGTACCAACGCTCATCACCTCGTGCATTGTATAGACTGACGGAAAGCTCCGGCTTCCCATCACCATTGAGATCGGCGACAGAATTATTCGTATAACGAAGTTCTGTTGTGTCCTCCGGATAGATGTGTTGAATGAATCGATCCCAGAGCGGATGAAACCGTCCATGACCGTCGTTATCAAGCACCGCAATATGGCGACTGACGCGATTGCTCAGTATCACCGCTTCGAGTTCACCGTCACCATCAAGATCGCACAGCTCGAAGTGACCATAGTTGCGCCTCCGTTGCTCATCGGAATCCCATTGCGTCTGGTCGAGCATTTTGCCCGACACCGGATCAAAGACGTACACGCCACCGAGTCGCGCAATCACGATCTCTTCGATGCCGTCAGAATTCACATCGCCAATACACGCGGTCGGATGATATGCATCATCCATCCAAAGCGTGTGTAAGAGTTTCGTCTCGCGTGCTCCTGACGAAGGATCGAATATCAGAACTTCCTTGTGCGAGAAACAGGGGACGATGATCTGCATGCCTCGTTCGTTCGGCAGCAACTGGTGCACCTGAAACATGGTGGCATAGGTACCATAGGAAAGTGGCAGCCCAACGTTTTCGCGCCAAAGAATTTCGCCGGTGGTTGCCGAGAGTATCAATACTTCCATCGCGTTCGATGTGACGATCTCAAACTCTCCGTCATCATCAAGATCATACACACCCGTGATCCAGTGCGCACCGAACGGTTTGCTACGCCAGATGTACTCACCCGAAATTGTCATGCGCTGAATTCCTCCACCCGAGGCAAGCAAAATATCCCCGGTGCCATCCGGAATGGATTCCACTTCCTGAAGACTTCCACCGAGATTTATTCTCCACGAATCATCACCGCTGAGTCTCGAACCTATTAACGGCGAATGACCGGTGAGTTGGCTGTCACGCCGATAATCGGGCCACATTGTGTTTGCGTTGGGAAGGAGTGTCATTCGAACGAGAAGTTTTGCGGTAGGCCGGTGTTAATAGACTCGATTGCTTTCAAGATCATCATCGAGGCGCGGAATCCATCGTGATGATTTGGCTGGGGAATTCTGTTGTCGGTAAGCGCCGAAATAAACTCGCGATTCTCTTCAAGAAATCCGAGTTCATCGGAATCAGAATAGGTGTGCGTCTCGGTGCCATCAAAATGGGTGAGTGTCTTCAGTCGATCGCTGAGTTGAATGCTGCTAAATCCATCGAGCGCCTGAAACGAAAACTTTCCTACAAGCGGCGTCTCGCCGGAATCTGCAACAGCGATTGTGGCGACAGCGCCCGAGCGAAAAGAAATTGTAGCACACATCGTGTCGGTGATCGCAAGACCGGGATGATGCATGTTACCGCCCTCTGCAAAAACGCGCACCGGCTCAGACTTCGCGAGATAACAAAGCAAGTCCATTCCGTGACATCCCTGTGAGAGCACATTGCCTCCACCCATGATCGGATCGTTCGCCCAACTATCGTCAGGCCAACGAGTGTCCATAATAGTCGCGGTGATGAGCGTCGGAACTTCCACAAGCGAGCGGGCCATATTCACGAGCGGATAAAAGCGAAGCTTGAAACCGGTCATGCATTTCACGCCTGTGGAATCGACAGCCTGCATGATCTCGCGACATCCCGCTTCGGTGAGCGCCATCGGCTTCTCGAGAAAAATATTCTTGCCGGCGTTCGCAGCACGAACAGCAAGCGTTACGTGCGTATCATGAGGCGTGCAGATATAGACGGCCGTGATCCGAGGATCAGCAAAGATTTGGTCGAGGTCGCATACGGCCTCTCCACCAAATTCATTCGCAAGTGTTTCAGCGCGAGAGCTATCAATATCGAAAAATGACGTCACCGCTTGCCCAAGATCTCGCAAAGCGAGTGCATGAGTCCGACCAATTAGCCCACAACCAATTATTGCAATTCCAATCATATTCTGCAAATTACGAAATACTAAGCAAACGGACGCGTCACAGTCGCTGGAGCGAACGAGGACGGGATGTGAAGGAGTGCTCGCAACGACACACTTGTCCCATTTCTCGCCCACTTCGAGGAAGTATTTCCTATCTTGGCTTCGTTTCCATAGGCACCATACAAAAACCATTGACCAACATGCCCGAGGAACTGCCGGAGAATCTTGAGACCTCGATCGTACCTGCGACAAAGCGATTTGTTCTGAAAAGAACATCATCGCTTTCGGCGATTGACGAGAGCAAGTTCAGGGTTCGTTATGAGCAGGAACTCAATGCGGGACAATACGAGGCCGTGCGACACGTCGAAGGCCCGGCGCTCGTGATTGCGGGAGCTGGAACAGGGAAGACGCGCACGCTGACATATCGCGTTGCGAGGCTCGTCGAGATGGGCCTTGATCCCAAGTCTATTTTGCTACTGACATACACTCGGCGGGCGTCACAAGAAATGCTTCGCCGAGCGTCGATTCTGTTGCACGATGCAAAGGCCGAGAAAGTGAGCGGCGGTACGTTTCATGCATTCGCAAATTTGACGCTGAGAAAATATGCTCCGGTTGTCGGATTCGATCAAAATTTTTCCATTCTCGATCAGGGCGATTCTCACGATGTCATTAATCTGATTCGAACGCAGATGGGACTCGCCTCGAACAAAAAGCGATTTCCCAAAAAGAATACGATTGGTGCGATGATCTCGCTCTCGAACAATCGCTTGATGGATATCGAGAAAGTGATCGAAGCAGATTTTCCGCACTTCATCGAACAGACCGAGGAGATCGAGCATCTCATGAATCGCTATCACGACTATAAGCGCCGAGCGCACGTGATGGATTATGATGATCTCTTGATCAACCTGCTTGTCCTGATGGAGAAGAGCAGCGATTCACGCGAGGCAATATCGAAAAAGTATAAGCACATCATGGTAGATGAGTATCAGGATGTGAATCGGTTGCAGGCACGAATAATCACGCTGCTCGCAAGTAGCGTCGAGCCATCGAAGGCGAACGTGATGGTCGTGGGTGACGATGCGCAGTCTATCTATCGGTTTCGTGGTGCTGAAGTCGAGAATATTTTTGAGTTTCCTGATCTCTTTCCGGGTGCGAAGCTGATTAAACTGGAGGAGAATTTTCGTTCGACGCAACCCATTCTCGATCTGACAAATCAGATCATTTCACGCGCCACCACGCGTTATGACAAAACGCTCTATTCCCGAACATCGAGCGAGGAATTGCCGCAGGTTGTCTGCGCGGAGAATGAGCATCAACAGTCGATCTATGTAGTCGAGAAGATTCTGGAATTCCGAGAGCAGGGTGTGGAGCTGAATGATATTGCTGTGCTCTTTCGCTCGGGGTATATGTCGTTTGATCTTGAACTTGAACTTCAGCGAGCAAATGTCCCCTTTCAAAAGTTTGGTGGAATGAAGTTCATCGAAACTGCGCATGTGAAGGATCTCACCGCGATGCTGCGCGTGCTTCACAATCCGAAAGATGTGGTCAGTTGGTATCGTTTGCTCTTGTTGCAAGAAGGCGTGGGGCCAAAATCTGCGGAGCGTGTGGTGCAGGATATATTGGAAGACCGCGTATCGCTTGCGAAATTCAGTCATGGAATCGTCGAAGGGACGCTCGATGCACCGCACGAATTCGGAAATTATTCGGCGAAGATCATCGATCTCTTCAGCGCACTCAAAGAAGTTGCGAGCGACAAGTTCGGTCCTTCGGAGAAAGTGGAGCGCTTAGTCGAGTATTACAAACCTCTCCTTCGAAAAAAATACGATGACTATCAAAAACGCGAAAAAGATATCGAGACGTTTCAACTCATCACGGAACGCTATCGCTCGCTTGCGTCGCTCTTAAGTGATCTCTCGCTGGAGCCTCCAACGGAATCGATGACCGAGATCGAGGAGACCTCCAAGGACAAAGAATTGCTGACGCTCTCGACTATCCACTCTGCAAAAGGTCTCGAATGGAATGCCGTTATCATCACGAATTGCCTCGATGGAAGATTTCCGAGCATTCATTCGGCGAATGATCCCGACGAATTAGAAGAGGAGCGCAGATTGATGTATGTCGCAGCAACGCGTGCGAAAGAGCATCTCATCATCACCTATCCAACAAATCTTTACGATCGTGAAGCAGGCATCGTGCTTTCGAAGCCAAGTCGCTTTATCGATGGATTGGTGGAAGGGGAGTTTGCAGAAGGTTGGGTTATAGCAGAGGAATAAAAAAAATGGGACACGTCAAGCTGACGCGTCCCATTTGAAAACAAAGTCTTGATTTTACGCTGCGACAGTCTTCGCGCAATACGTATCAAAGGCATTTGTTAGCGTAGCTGCGATTTCGAGCGGATGATGCCCTTCGATCTGCCAACGTTCGAGCATCCAGATCACTTCGCCATCTTTCATGAGTGCGAATTGTGGTGAAGATGGAGCGTAACCCGAAAAATGCGCGCGTGCTGTCTTGACCGCTTCGACGTCATTGCCTGCGAAGGCAGTCGTAAGATGATCAGGCAACACTGCATGTTTCAGTGCAACCGAAAGCGCCGGACGTGCGCCACCCGCGGCACATCCACACACCGAATTAATAAATACGAGCGTTGTTCCCTCGCTTTTGAACGCATTCTCAACAGCTTCCGCCGTCCGCAATTCCGTCACACCAAGTCGCGTGACCTCATCCCTCATTGGCTGCACCGCTACCGGATCATACATAGTTCTATTCCAGAAAAAGTGAATACAATTCTAACTGAGTTTGTAAACACCAATAGGAGAGAAGAGATTCTTTGCCATAACTTACCTCACGTCTTATCCCGCTTTTTCTTCTCTCGTTGAATCGCCTCTTCGTAGAGTTTTACGTAGCTTGCGTAGCGATCAATGCTGATCTTCTCATCGTCGACCGCACGAAGCACTGCGCAATCCGGCTCATGCAAATGTGTGCAATTGGTGATGCGACAATGCGTTTGCAATTCCAGAAATTCAACGAAGAAAAATTTGAGTGTGATCGGGTCGATCTCGAAATTGCCGAACTCGCGAACCCCTGGCGTGTCTGCAACATAGCTATCCGTTGTGGCATCGAGTTCGAGCAAAACGCTCGAGGAGGTCGTGTGCGCACCTCGGCCATATTTCTTCGATAGGCGACCGGTTCGCTCCTGATCATTCCCCATCAGCGCATTAATGATCGACGATTTACCCACGCCCGAGTGCCCCGCGAAGACACTCGTCTTGCCGATCAATTCTTGCCGAAGCCCGTCTATACTTTCCATCGTCACCGCACTTAACATAAAAACCGGATAGCCCAATCCGCGATAGACTTCCGCATACTCTTGTAAGACTGCAAGCAGATCTTCATCCGCGATCAGATCGATCTTGTTGATCACTATGACGATCTCCATTCCTCCGGCAAGCCCGGCAACAACATACCGATCAATGATTCCGGGCCGAAACGGTGGCTCGACGGCACTTGCAGCAATTACGAGCGTGCCAATATTTGCAACGATGATCTGCTCGAATGAATCACGACGGCCCGCTGCGATGCGCGATAGTTTTGTTGCTCGCGGAAGTACTTCTGTGATGAGTGCTTCATTCGAATCTTCTTGCGCATTCTGCAAACTAATCTTCACGTTGTCCCCAACCGCAACAATCGTCGCGTTGTTCTCTGCCGAGATAGTCCACTTGGTGGTTTTAACTC
>JBDTCS010000230.1:0-7013 GCA_039923455.1 Kapaibacterium sp. (SeqCode)
GAACGTGAAGAATAAGACCGGTGCGCCTATTAGCATGACGCGTCGGAGCCACACGAATCTTGTTCCACGGTAGTGAAGGAGAAGCAACAACCCCGAGATTCCTGCCGCAAGTAAGAATCCATCCCGCCACAGCTGAACGATGCCCCACGTTTTGCTCATGTCTGTGGAAAAGAACTTCACGTAAACTCCATCGACCGCCTTCATAAGCGTTGCAAGCAACAACAGGATCATCAACGCCCAATGGTCTTCCTTCGCTCGAAAACTATTGATGATCAAAAAGAATGCTACAGGAGTTACAATAGCTTCGTGTACCTCATAGACGAAACCGAACTGCTGATTCATCCACGCTCCCCTCGCCCACGAGATGACAAGTGCAACTAGAATTACAAGCAACGGTGCCCAGAAATAGGACCGTCGGATTGTTAGATCTCCGAGAAGCATTCTTTCGAAAAATACTACCAACAAGATTGCGAAAAGCAGGAGTTCTACTTCTCGAACGGAGTGCATTCTGGGGAGAATAGTTTCTAATTGGAAGATCGAGCCGCGCACCATAGTCCCCTGCCACATCAAAAGCCAGACGAGCAAGAGTTTTAAGTTGCGCAGCGTAAAAAGTGCACGCTCCGAAACGGAAGCGTTATCCGCTCCGAGCCACCTACCCATTTGCCTTGCCGCTAACCCCATTTACTACAAATTTGCTTTCTTGGTTTCACTGTGCATCGTTCGACGAAGCAGCGCTTGGTTTGAATAGTATACTCACTCGTTCCAGAATTTTTCGTGCGGACTCGACTCTGAACACCACATAACCAAGTATCGTAACTCCTATCAAGATCACACCCCCGAGAACAAGTTGGGTCAGAATTGCAGTGCCACCTATCGCGCTGTTGACGATCAGATGAGCAGCAACGGCGCCAGCGAGCACCGTTCCGAAACAAACAAGGGCTGTTGAGAGGTTGACGCATGGGCCAATCCATCGGGACGCAAAATAGTACTCCGTCGCGCATGCACCCATGTTCGAAAGTTGCGTTCCGAGCAAAGCTCCGATAGCACCGTAAGCTCGGATTAGAAAGACATTCACAATAAGATTGAGAATCCCCCATCCCAATCGATTCCGAAACACGGTTCGCTCCTTGCCGATCGTAACCAATGATGTGACCGACACTCCTCCACCGAAGAGTATAATTGTCAGAGCGAGAATCACCACACCCACTCGAAGCAGTGGAACGGAGGAGTCAAATTTTGTACCGTATATAAATGCAACCGCTTGTGGTGCAAACACGAAAAAATATCCACAGAGAGGTAAGATCACCGTAGTTTGGAAGGAAGTGATCTCCTTTCGGGCTCGCAACAAACGAGGGTACACCGATCCCACATCTACGCCGGATTGTTTGCCCACTCGTTGCATATCCTTCTCATCGTCGTGTGCCAAGGAAGAAAATACTGAGACGAGCGCTCCACTAAAACCGAATAAGAAAATATATTCCGTAAAAAGAAGCAACGTTGAAGCGACCTGGTAGTAGACGATTTCGGTGGAATGCTCACCCAAAAACGCTCGCATCATTAGTACATCCGGTTGCCTGCCGAGGACTGTGCTCAGAAGGTCTGAGCCCCAGGTCGTTATTCCGTATAGCATAACCGGCGTCAGCACGAACATTCGTAAGGTGCTCGGTTGCCGGATCAAACCCAGCGTGTGACGAGTGACACTTCGGAATGCGGCTGTAAACCGAGGCAACACATGCAACCCCAACGATGTCGAACCTCCTGCATGCTTTTGGATTGCAATGTAAAGCCACACAACAAGGAGCAATGCGTTCAGCCCCGCCGTCGCTGCGTGAACCAGTGCAGCCGAGGTGACGGACAAATTCCCAGTCGTCAACAATAGGACTCCCGACCCGACCAAGAGCACTCTCGCAATCACACTCCCAAAGAATACGTATCGGACTTCGAGCATGCCGATCAGAGCAAACGTGCAAAATGAGATGCACGATTGGGCGGCAAGAAAGCCTAGGAGGATCGGCGCCAGCCCAACGAGCGACCCGAGCGATGCGCTCCAATCTGCAGAATACCTCGGTACCACAATCAGCACGACTGCAACAACGAACAGTAACGCCGCTGTGACAAGCACGCGAAAGGAGAGCAGCCGGAGCAAAAAATACGAAAGACCGCGGGACGTAATGTCGTCTTCTCCTGCATCTCCAGTGTGCGATACTTTTGCCGTGAACCGCAAAAGGATACCATCAACCCCGACGACCCCGACCAGTGCAAGTGTTGTAGCCAGCGAAAGATAAAATACGTATGGACCGGAAAGCTCAGGGCCTAATTTACGGACCACGAGAATCGTGTAGAGATTCCACAATCCATAGTCCACAATGCGGTAGAGATGATTCCACGCAAAACCACGAGTGGCACGCTCTTTTAATGTAAGCGCTGTCATGAATGCCCGACGCTTGGATGGATGACGCTTTCAAGCATAGCATAAGATCGCTGTGCAAAGCGGTGCCAAGTGAATTCTTCACGCGCTCTCATGCGTCCTCGTTCGATCAGTTGAGTTCTCGTAATGCTGGGAAGGTCTATCAGTAGCTTCAATTTTTGTGCAAGATCGGCTGCGTCATTTTCTAAAAACGTAAAGCCAACATCGCCGATTACTTCCGGAATCGCTCCGGAGTTCGAACCAACGACTGGTACTCCCGCTGCCATCGCTTCAACTAACACTCGACCGAATTGCTCTGACCACATACCGACTCTACGACTTGGCAAAACCAGTGCGTTGAGCAAGTGCATGTATGCGGTTACTTGAGATTGAGGCACGGTTCGCACGTGACGAATCTCGGATTGCACACCAAGTCGTTTGGCTTCACGAAAAAAATCGGCCTCGTAATCACCGCTGCCGACCAAAAGCAGTTTTGCATTCGGATACCCACTGCGCCGAACTTCTGCGAAGGCCTCCACCAGAAGATCCAACCCCTTCATCCAAAGCATTCTCCCGATAAATCCGACCACAAAATCTTCAGGTGTCAAACCGAGTTGTTCACGCAACTGCATCAATTCCGGAGTATGAACCGTCGCAAAATGTTTCGTGTCAACTCCGTAGCCGATCCTCTCTGTGGGTTTTCTAAAACCGGCGTCTCGCAATACGCGAACACCATCCAGATTCGCAGTAAGGGCGGCGTTGAATCGTGGCAGCGACCACGAAGAAATAGTGTGATAGAAGATGGACGGACGGTAATCGAAGGTGCTGAGCGAGAGGTTGTTCCATGTAAAAAACACAACGGGAATATTCAGCCCGAGCAAGGCCCTCGCTGCGAGTACTTCCGCCGCGAAGATCGAGAACGGCTCCTCCATAAGATAGATGACCTCGGGCCTCGCAACCAAGATCGCACGGACAAGACCTGAACGGTAGAATCCACGGTTCTCATATCCTCTCCAGCCGGCCTTGCCGATCACGATACGATACGGAGCGCCCGCACGAACATTATCCAGAGGGAGCACTCCACCATTCATTCGCCAGCGATCAGGAACAAGTACTGTTAATTCCACATTCGGCAATGCGCCGAGTTCATCAGCACATCTGCGATAGTGTGCGTTAACGAACATGGAATTGATCAGCAATATTCGCATAATGACATTCGGTCGGAATTTTTAGCCCGCTTGGGGGATCGTGAGTTTGTGATCCGCTTCCCTAAAAATCAATGGCCTATCCTTTTGAAGTGCCAGACTGTGGCTGTCGGCGCTTTCCAAAACCCAAGGCACGAGTAAAATTGAGAAACTTCGCGTGCTCTTCAGGGTTCTCTCGAACGTGTTCGGCATAGGAAAGCACTCCAATATGGGCTAGCGAATAGAGCACTCCAATAAATACGCCAAGTAATAGCATGGAGAGTCGATGGGGTGAAGATTTGCGGAAGGGTGGAGTCGCACGATCCAGTACCTGTAGCGATGGAAGATCCTTTTGTTCATTGATTTTTTCCTGCTCGAGCTCTTGTCTAAGGTAGCCGTTTACCTGCTCGAGCAGTTTGATCTCGCGCGTGAACTGAGCAACTCTGCGTGAGAGTTCGGGCACAGAATGCAAACCGACGACATACTCACCTACGGATCCGTCATCATATTTTTTTAGTGCGTCTTTGGCTTCCTGAATTTGTGCTTTGAGGAGTTCCATGCGATTCGAATTCGGATTCATCTCTCGCGCTTCCACACCAAGCTGTATTTCCAGTTGCTGAATCTCCGCGGAGAGCCTTGCTGCGGCAGTTACTGTCGAGGTCAGTTGCTCCGGAAGCGCAATCGTCTTGTTCGATTCCTGAAAAGCTTGGTAAGCGTGATACACACTATCCAATTGTCCCACACGAACTTGATACTCCATCTCGACGAAGACACGTGTATTGTGGGCAACCGTTGTAAGTCGCTCACGATTAAAATGATCGAGGCGATCCACATAGAGATTCGCCAAGTAAGCCGAAATCTGCTTGGCACTATCGATCTCCGCGTTCGAAGCGTTCCAGTGCGTCTTAAGATCCACATCCACCGTCATAATTCCATTGCGAAGTGGCTCCGAGGTCATCGAACTTCGCGCCATAAATGCTGCACCGGCATGGGAGCTATCGAATGAAGCAAAGTAGCGTCGGACGCGCTTATCATCGGCGATCTCTTCGGAAAGCATGCGCGAATCGAGAATATTTTTGAATAGATCGAGCGCGGGATTCTCTTGTGACTTCATCATATCGAGCGCCGAACTACCCGCAAGGAACGACATGAGTCCGCCAGCTACACCTTGCTTCTCGGGTGGCAGTAGTGTGAGTTCGCTCGTGAACGTCTGTGGCATGAAGAGTGTGAGACCAAATAATCCGAGACCGAAAAACAAGCAGGAGATTATCACGATGCGCTTATGACGCGCCACTACCGTCATATAATCCAGAATGTGAGGGTCGCGGATATCCTGAACCAATGGTGTATCTTCAGAAAGCTTGCTATTCGTAGTGCTCACAGTTCGAATCTCTTTTCGTAAACGTCGCTCGCTTATGCGTGGGGTACTTTGAAAAAATCGTAGTTCTCGAGTCAAGAACAAAAACTACTTCTTCACCAGTAAGAAAATACCGGCAAGTATCGTGATAACTTGCGCCGTCAATGCAGTAACCGATGCAAAATTCTTCCAAAAATCGGAGTGTTCCGACGGCACGACGATAGTATCCCCTGGTCCGATGTGATAGTTCTTCTCGGAACGAGGGTTGATATAGGAACTGGTGCGTGCATTGATAATACGCACAGCAGACTTATCTGCGTTCGAAGCATAACCACCTGCATGCTCGATGTAATCATCTACAGTTCCATTCTCGATCAAGATCACGTTACCCTGATTATTCACACTTCCGGTAACATTCACGAATCCGCGTGCCCTCGGAATCCAAATGGAATCTTCCTCTCGCATCAAGATATCTTGCGATGCGTCGTGATTGTCGAGCAGTGCGCGGAAGTTCACAACCATTACCGTTCGACCCATCTGTCGCATACGGGCCGTGAGGTAATTGTATTCATCGTCGGACATGCGGTCTTTGCTCGCAGGCCCCATTTGTTGTAAGCGAATCCATTCTGGATCCTGCTCCCACGAACCTATTCCGACCCGACGAATAACAGCCGCTTCGTCGATAGAACCAGTTGGCAAAATTCCGCCTGCGCGAGTAAGTATATTGCTCAATCGCGTTTCTCCAAGCTCGATCGAATATTTACCAGGATATTCTACTTCACCTGCTATGCTTACAACGCGCTGCAAGTGATACTGGGAAATAGCTCGGACGAAGATTACATCGCCTTCAGCGAGGGCGACATCTTCGTGCTTCATCATATTTACATAAAATCGTCTCGCGACCGATGGATTCTGTGGATCGAATCTCGCAATTTCTACAGAGTCGGGTTTAGCCGAAGGCAGAAAACCTCGGGCAAGCGAAATGAGGGTGGAGAGTGAGTCGCCCTCCACAAATTCAATGACGCCTTGATTTACAACCGCACCATTTAGTGTAACAACTCTCGTAACCGGTGGTACTACGATCACGTCTCCCCCTTCCAGATACGGATTGAGCGAGAGGTCGGTCGATGAAAAATATTTTACCAGATCGGCTTTTGTGCGAATGGATCCATCCTGCCTACGGACCGTGATATTGCGAAGTGAGGATTGCTTTAAGAATCCTCCGGCTCGATCAACAACTTCACTCAGTCGCTGTTGAGCAGTTGCCGTCACCACACCCGGAACGAGCACATCGCCAAGCACACTGACTTTCATTGTACGCATTCTGCGAAGCGAAAGCGCGACCTCGGGTTTTCTATACTCTCTTGCCAAGAGTACACCTATCTTTTTTTCAGCTTCGTTAATCGTAAGTCCATTCGCATCGATTGATCCGGTCTGGGGCACAATCAGTTTTCCCTCGGGCGTGACTGTGATATCTTGATCCAGCGAATGGGCCGAATAAACATTTAGATAGAGCCCGTCTCCAGGGCCCAATCGGTAGGTAGCGGGGTCAATTGGCCCCTCCATCGCCTGAGGGTCTGAGGCAGCACGTATGGCCTGCTGTTGGACCATCAAACGGCTCGTCAGGGTATCCGCGACTCCGGTATTATTCTGAAACTGCCTCTGATATGCCTCACTCGAAGAAAACTGGGAGTAAGAGGTCCCTGCGATCAAAAGAATGCAAGCAAAAATAGTAGAGCAAGCAGCATGTCGGAAGGAGTTCCTACGTGGGAATGCTTGCAAATTCTGTTGTATTCTCAACAATTTCAAATTATGAGATCGGTAAATTTCTGCTCAAGCCGCTGACACTTCGGCAATATGTGTCGTTCTAACGTAGCAAAACATGGAAAAAGTAACCGCGAATGAAGGCAAAAATAATTGCCTTACTTTCGGTTGCACCATCCGAATGACTGACGGGTCAAGTTATCTAAGTGTACGACACCGCGCCGACATTCGTTGGCCAACATAATCTAATTTCGGGCACCAAATCTTTTGAATGCTGCCCTTAAACCGAAAAAATCAAATT
>JBDTCS010000231.1:0-3188 GCA_039923455.1 Kapaibacterium sp. (SeqCode)
GAAAAAGCGACGCAAGCCTCTTGAGAAAAAACTCAACCTGAATGAGTTGGTGAAGATGCTCTACCGTGGTCGGTGGATCATTCTGACAACTTTCATTCTTGTATTTGCTTATACCGTCTATACGACCTACTCGAAGCCATTTATTTATGCTTCGGGTACCAGAATGTTCATCGAGAAGAAGCCAGTCGCGACGCAATTACATGCCATTCAGGCTGACGACGATCACTCGATCTCGAATCAGATTCAATTTTTTAAGTCACACGTTATCAGTCAGCACGTTGCAAGGCTGATGCATGATTACGCACTTGGTCATCGGGGAGAGCTTGATTCACTCTTCACCGAATATTTCGGTTCAACGAACGCGATTCCTCCGGATCCGGCTCAGCTCGCGATCATTCGTATGGTGGACAACCCGAAGCTTCCGGCCCAGCGCGGCATTCCGCCGATCTGGATGCTCGAAGCACGTAGCGAGGCTGCGGTTTCGATCGCACCGGACGCCGGCAATGATTATCTGCTCGTCACTACGGAGGCCTATACGCCACTCGATGCGGCGTTCATCGCTAACGTATTTGTGGTCGTCTATGCAAAGGATAACCTTGCGCGAAGCCGCTCGAACTCTGCTGCACTGAAGGAATTTCTCGCTGCGCAAGCAAAACGAAGTGCCGATACACTGTATCAAGTAGAATCGCAACTCAAGACTTATCTTCGCGAAAGCAACGGTCTTAGCATCGAGCAAAAAGCTACCGAACTAACCGCACAACTTGAGCAGACGAAGATCAAGCATGAGAATTTGTTGATCGATATTGCGCAACGACAGAAGGTCTATGCTGACCTTGTTGCGAATCGTGATACGGTCGAGAAAGTATTTTATCAAAATCTGACACTCGAGCCATCGATCGTGATTTTGCAAAATCAGATTGCAGGTCTTGAAGCTGATCTCGATAATATCAAGGCGACCAACACCGTCATGAATCCGCTCACGAAGCGTTACGTCGCCGATCAGATGCGAAGCAATCAGGAAAAAATCTCAACGCTGAAAGAGCGACTTCGTGAAAAAGCGCAAGAGCTTATTCACTCACAAGTTGTCGTCGTGACGGATGGCGGTAATGGTTCAGGTGGAGGTTCGTCTGCTAATTCCGGTGCGACGCCAGAATCCGTGACAAAACTTCGTGAGGCAATTCTTTCGAACAAACTTCGCATCGGTCAGGATGAACTCGTTGCAGGAAAGTTAGCCGAGTTGATGGCTCGCTTGCAAGGTGAGATAAGTCTGATGCCGGACAAAATTATTCAAGCCGGTCAGTTGAAGCGCGCCGAGGGTTCTGCCGAAAGACTCTACACGCAGCTCGAAGATAAGTACATGGATGCGTGGCTCGCCGAGCAATCGGTGTTTGGAAGTGTGAAGCTGGAAGATCCGGCCGCACTTAATCCGACACCCATTCGCCCGAATCGTCAGGGAAGCATTCTCACCGGCTCGTTGCTTGGTCTTGCGATTGGTATTGGCGTTGTAGTGATGATCAGCTTTATCGATTCGACGATCCGATCTCCGGATGAAGTGGAGTCGCACGGCTTTACAGTGCTTGCGACGATTCCAATCATACAACCGATGCAGCAACCGAAGCAGGATGTGCTTCCTGCTGGCGGAGGAATATTGCCGAAGTTCACGGCGCATCGAGTCGCATTCTTGGATGCCCGTTCGTCGATTGCGGAATCGTATCGGTCGTTGCGTACTGCTATTCAGTTCGCAAGTCTTGATCGCGAGATTCGCTCAATAGCAATTACCAGTTCTGTTCCGCAAGAAGGTAAGTCTACAACTTCTGCGAACCTCGCAATCGTTATGGCGCAGATGGGTAAGCGTACGCTGCTTGTCGATACGGATCTGCGTAGACCTACGGTGCATTCTGTGTTTGGTGTTCGTCGTGAGCCGGGACTCACGAATGTGCTATTCGACCGCGCATCACTCTTCGAATCGATTCACAAGACGGATGTTCCGAATCTTTCGATTCTTCCTTGCGGTATCATACCTCCGAACCCTGCTGAGTTGCTCGGTTCGGAAAAGATGCGCAAACTCATCACCGAACTTACAGAGATGTACGATATGGTGATTTTCGATACGCCGCCGGTCGTTGCCGTTACTGATGCGCTATTGCTTGGTATGAATGCAGACGCAATGATCGTTATCGCGCGTGCGGATTCTACAAAGGCCGATGCGCTTGTGCGTTCACTCGATACCGTCGAGCGCTCCGGTGCAAGGTTGCTCGGAGTTGTACTGAATAACTTTAATGTTGCCAATGCATACGGTGCCTACTATCGTTACTATCAGTATTATAATTATTATAGTGCCGATACGCCAACGAAGAAGACGATGATGCAACGCCTAGGAGTGCCGCTCATATTTCAACGCGGAAAGAAAACGAGTTGAACAGGCTGAACTGACTCGTCTGAATAAATTAGCACAAAGCACGCCCAACATTGGGCGTGCTTTTGTTTGGATTAGAATTGACTAAGGAGCAAACGTACGAGCGAGCGTGGGAATATCCATTGCATCACTCCACCCGAACTGTTCTTTGGCTTCAATCCAGGATTGTAGAAATCCTGAGATGGGGTCGAAGAGAAGTTTATGCAATGCTCGCTCTACTCGCGTGCCCGCTTGCATAGCAAACTCCGAATCGGGCAATTGAAATAGTGTATGCATCTGAAAACTAGTCGCACCGCGCTTTAGATATTCAAATGCTTCGCGGCCAGTAGTGATGTTACCTGTTGCGGAAACGGGGAGTCGGTTGCGCAGACTTGCATAGATGCTAAGAATTTTCAGATTACGGTCACTGAGGTCGGGACCGCCATACGCGACACCTTGCTTGCCTTCGAAAACCTTGCGTGGATCAAAGAGTCTATTACCGTAGACCAGATAATCGGGACGAGCACACGAGTCAGAATTTGCGCAAGCCTCAAGCATCGTGAGTTGAAATGCATCTTCATACATCGCATTGAAGATCTTGAGGCCAACCATGACCGAACCTGCTGGCACTCCAGCACGAACAAGACTCGGCACCACCTCAAGCCACCGGAGAATCGTCTCCTGTACTTTTGAAAAGTGATCATCACCGGCTAGTGTGGGGGAGAAGTCTTTCTCGATAGGCATCGGTGAATTGTTGTGCGCTCTCCAAACTGCAAGCAGTTGCTCGGTAGTG
>JBDTCS010000232.1:0-16302 GCA_039923455.1 Kapaibacterium sp. (SeqCode)
AAGACGCCCTGCCGGAGCGGGATCAATCCTCTATTGTTTACCGGCGTACACACCGCCTTCGGCAGCTTTGCGACGCTCATGCTCGGTAATCTGAATGCATGTAGATTGCGAATTCCCTCATTCGGGGTGCTGACTGCAACCAAGCACCCACGTATGCTTATCCTGTTGCAGTAGTTCGGTAGCCTCCTTCGGTCCCCAGGAATGCTTGGGATACTTGACTAATGGAGATCCTGTTTTACTCTCCCAGCCTCTCCGAATTTTATCGATGAATTTCCACGCAAGATCAACCTCATCATTACGAGCAAAAAGCGTAGCATCACCTTCCATTGCATCGACGAGTAATTGCTCGTATGCTCCAGGCATAGAAGTCTCACCGAACGTTTCAAGATAGTGAAAATCCATAGCTACCGCGCGCACCTCGTTTTCCATATCCGGGACTTTTGCAATAAACTGCAGATGGATTCCTTCGTCGGGATGAATGCAGATGCTCAAGCGATTCGCCGCAATTGGCTTCGTATCCGATTGCTTCTTCCGCATCGGATGCGGGGTTGGACGGAACTGGATCACGATCTCCGAGATCTTCTCCTTTAGCATTTTACCGGATCGCAGATAAACTGGTACGCCTTCCCATCGCCAGTTATCTATAAAAAGTCGGATAGCCGCAAATGTCTCCGTCGTAGAATCAGGCTCGACGCCTTCTTCAGATGCATATCCTTCGTACTGTGCTCGCACAGTCGAGAGGGCATTCTGTGATTCAGGAATCTCCCGAATCGCAGCAAGCACTTTTACTTTCTCATTCCGCAACGTATCTGCATTCAGAATAGCCGTCGGCTCCATCGTAACGAGCGTGAGGAGCTGGAGCAGATGATTCTGGAACATATCGCGAAGCGCTCCTGCTTTATCATAATACCCTGCGCGATGGCCAACTCCGATATTTTCACCGACCGTAATTTGAATATGTTCGATGTAGTTGCGATTCCAAATCGGTTCAAGAATGCCATTCTCAAAGCGGAATACTAAAATATTTTGCACAGTCTCCTTGCCCAGATAGTGGTCTATCCTGTAAATCTGGCTCTCGTCGATTATGCTGTGAAGCTCCGTTGTCAAGGCCTGCGCCGATTGCAGATTATCACCGAACGGCTTCTCTATAATAATTCGTCGGTATCCGTCTTTGGCGTCCGCGGTAAGCATTTGTGCTTTGCCCAACTGAGAAACAATAACACTGAAAAAACGTGTGGCTGTAGCAAGATAGTAAATCCTATTCCCGGGCGATGCCTTCCGTTCGCCAATTCTTTTTTCAAGCGAAATATAATCTTCCTTGTTTTGAAAATTTCCGCGCTGATACACAAGGTGTTTCTCGAACTTTGTCCAATCTGCGTCTTTGTATTCCGATGCCAGATATTTCTTTGCAGCTACTTTTAATTTCTTGCGGAATGCTTCGTCGTCAAAATCTTCCATGGAAAATCCGAGAATGGAAGTATCCTCAGGAAGCCGCGATTTCCGAAAGAGATTATATAGAGCTGGAATAAGCATACGTTCAGTGAGATCACCGCCCGCGCCAAAGATAATAATAGTAGTGCGCATAATTTTTAGCTATGATATGTTTCCATGCCGATCCACATTTTCGGATGTTCGCTATCAGTTGTTTCCGACTCCATTGATCGTGAGCGCCCAAGTAGTAGTTATCCAACGAGCGTCACTATTTCCCACAATGCTTTCCAATCCTCGTACGAGCCAACGCAGCAGCCCCAACAGCGCCTGCATCATGCCCCAGTTCATCAAGAACGAACTTCAATTTCTTGGAAGCTGACGATAACGCCCGTAAAGAAACTTCCTCCTCGACCATACCTTTTAACTTCGTGAAACCATTCATTATTCCTCCTCCGAAGATGAAGACTTCAGGGTTCAATGCATTCACCATTCCTACTATGCCGGATGCAAGATAATGCCCGGTTTCCTTAATAATACTGATCGAGAGCTTATCGTGTTTCGTATACGCTTTCGCAAGTATATCGGCAGTGATGTTTTCAACATCTCCGGCGAGCGAGAGGAGCATTTTCCCAGCTTGCGGATCCTGCTCTACGCGTTCTCGAGTTCTTTCGGCAATGGCCCAACCTCCTGCGTAAGCCTCCAAACAACCGAGATTGTGACAGTGACACTTCCTGCCATCGACGACGATTGTTGTATGACCTAATTCGCCGGCTTCGTTCGTACTTCCTTCGAGCATTTGTCCGCCACTTACGATCCCACCACCAATTCCAGTGCCTACGAATAAACAGATAATATCATCATACCCTTTTCCCGCTCCATAGTACCATTCGCCGTAGGTAGCAGCTCGAACATCATTCGTAACAATGACCGGGATATCCAAAGCCTTTTCCAGATCGGACTGCAAATGCACTTTCTCCCACCCCAGATTTGGTGCAAAATGGACGATCCCTTTCTTCGTATTGATCTGTCCAGCAACACCAATCCCCAGCGCTTCTGCCTTTTTTGATTTTTTCAAATCATGCTTCACACATTGCACTATATCCGCAACAATTCCTTTCGCTCCCTTTTTAATATCAGTTGGTATTCGTATCGATTGATGCACGTTACCATCTGCATCCACGAGAGCAATTCGTATTTTGGTGCCGCCAAGATCAACGCCTATCGTAAGTTGTTTCATTATATATTTAATCGTATGTTTAATGAATAGGTAAACCGAAAGTCAGAATCTACCCGTGAATTCCATTGATCTCCGAATCAATAGTAACCAAGAAATTCACCTCTTCCCATTGTTTGCTTTCCTTCCAAAAGAGTGTAAAGATAATTTCAGTCCCTTCCGGAAATTCATTCGTAGGAATATCGTTAAAATGGACACCCAGCCCGCTATCGATCGTACTACCTTCGTGGAAAGTGCTCCAGTCGTCGGATGTCCACTTGACCATCACCGGAGCCAATGTTTCGACACGGAGGATCCTACCAAAGGGCATAGACCGGAGCTTATTATTGAAGCTCCAGAGCATCCTGTTCGAAACAATCTTATCGATTAGGTAACGCTTTACTGTTTGTAACGGCATATCAAATACTTTACCCTCACGAAGTGAGCGGAGCAGTTTGATGTATTCTGCATGTGCCCAGACTAAAGGCATAGCAGATCCCGAGGGCCTTCCCAAATAAAGTTCGCGTTCAGGAATATCGGTGGTGTCCCATGTTTGCTCCGGAAGAAGCCCCCCTTCGTTGGCAAGCAATTCCATTGTCTCCAGAAGTTTTTTGGCTTGCTTGGTATTTCCGGCGGCAAGTTCATAATGCGCCCTTTCGCCTGTTAATAGCGGCCATGCTCGGCCGATACCCGTCCCGTCGAAGGGTGCGCCGTCTTCGTGCTCTCCATAACCATCTTCATTATAGCGATGCCAGATTGGTCCCTTGGGAGTATCCGTTTTAAGCAATGCATCTACGATTTTGACGGTGTTGAGGATCCGCAAGTCATGTGCATCACGCAAGCCAAAGCGAACGAGGGCAAGCACATCCGGGCTTATGAGATGGTGCGAGAGGTGTTCAGAAGTCGCTTCAGAATGATTTTTTACCAGTACATCTTTTCCAACATGAGGTGTACCCTTATCCCTCGTAATTTCCGCCACACGTACATAATATCCCCCAACACCATATTTTTCACACCAATCATTTTCCGTTACATACATCCATCGATCAATACAAGCATTCCAACTATCCGCGACTTCTCGGAGGTATGTTCCGACCGAAGCCTCATTACTCATATCGGCAATATCGGCAGCAGCAAGCAGTGCGGCAATTTCAGCTGCGACGGTGAAAGTTGAATAACCGGGATTTTCTTCCCATCTATCTTGAGGACTAACTGGACCATTTTGAACCAAATAGGCAGCGGCTTTCTTTACCATTTGCCAAAAGCTCTTGACCCCCTTTTTGTCGATTACTTTTTCACGATAGGCCAAATCTACGAGGAGAATCGGCAATGCCGTTTCGTCCATTTGAACGCCCTTCCAATACGGCGAACCATCCAACCACATATTTTGTGGCCAGTGACCATCTGCCTCTTGCGTGCACTCTAAGTAGCCCAGACTTCTGGATGTTGCATCGGTTGCTCCACAAGCTATTAAGGCCTGAGCCGTTTGAACCATATCGCGTGGCCAGACAAGGTGATATCCACCCAAATCATTATCACCTTTCGTGAAACCCCACGGAACAGAAAGACTTGCAATGCTACCCCCTGGAAAATGAAGAGCATCATGCACTCTTAGAACTGACGTACTAATCCGGTATATATTATTTCCTGTTGAGCTCCCGGGTAAAGAAAGCAGGGATGCTTGCCAAGTCTTCCATTGATCTACGTATTCCTCGTACAGCACATCAAAACTGTCGCGCAGTGAAAATCTGGCGCGAATACCCGCCTCTTGTTCATTCGTACCAAAACCAACGGCGATGACGAATTCCGCCGCGGCCGAACGAAGATCTATCTTGGCCGTCAGCGCTACATTCCCATTTTCGGCACGAGCATATTCCTTCGTCATTTTTTTGTTCTCATGAATATCTGTCCAGCCGTCTGAAAAACCGACAAACCCAACAGACCGTTTACGCCAAGGTAACGAACACGCTACAGCCAAAGCAAAATGGTCTCTCTTCGCAAAGAGCATCGGGACACCTTTATAATCGCCAATCCACCCGGTGTTTCCATCTCCATAATTGCCTAAATGTGGCGCCACGAGAAGGAAAAGCTGGTATTCCTCAGCGGACTTTTTGAGAACCGTGAATCGGCTTCGCTGCAAAAGCACTGGTCGACGGGGATCCGCAATAATATCCGTCTCTATTTGGTAGAATCCTTGCTTGCACGTGTTAATAATCTTGAATGCGGGAATCCCATCGGTTCGTGAAATTATTTCACTCGTCGTATGTCTTTTTTCTTCTGAGAAAAAACCTACTCCATCCGTGACGATGAATCCTATATCACGAACACAGGCCTGGTCAATGCGCGGATAATAAATTTCATTCAGAATTCCGTGACTTATTGTAAACCACAAGGGGCTTGAGTCATTCAGAGCCTTGCCTACTCCAGATTTGGCACTCGAAGTCCATCGTGCAGGAATTCCTGGCCAGCCTGGGGCAACATTGGTTAAATCAGGATAACTTTTATTCACTATTATCAATCCATTACATTATTTCATTCGCATTGGATAAGGGGGCTAATGAACCGGATTACCGATTGGAGCAGAGGATCCATCCGTCATGGAAACACACTTATCTTTAAGAGCGGACATTAGTGCATCAAAAGCATTTGAGAATTTTTCAACGCCTTCTCGTTCGAGTTGTTCCGTTGCTGCATTTAAGTCGATTCCAATCGCATGCAGCTTTTGCAGTATCGCATCCGCATTAGCGATCCCAACAGATAACGTGGATGCAAGTTTTCCATGATCCTGGAAAGCATCCATGGTTTCCGGCGGTACGGTATTTACAGTTTCAGGACCGATCACATCTTCGATATATTTTACATCGCTATATGCCGGATTTTTTGTGCTGGTACTTGCCCAGAGCAATCTCTGACTCTGTGCTCCGGAACTTCGGAGGTCGCCAAAATCAGTGCTGCCGAATATTTCACGGTAAAAGTTATATGCAGATTTTGCACTCTCAATCGCAACACTCCCGTGTAAGGAATCTGCTATAGTACCTTTTTCTCCTCCGTGCGAAGATATTTTTTCGAGCATCGGATCAATAAGCACGTCAATCCTGCTCAGAAAAAAGCTTGCGACAGAGGATGGTGATTTCACAGAATTTCCCGTTTCGTGCAAAGCACTTAGCCCGGAGATATACGCCTGGGTAACCGCAACATAGCGCGGAACTCCGAATAGTAATGTCACATTTACGTTGAGTCCCTCGGATATTAATTGTTCGATTGCCGGCAGTCCTTCGAGCGTCGCCGGTACTTTGATCATAATATTAGGACGGTCCACTTGTGCCCATAATCTTTGGGCTTCTTTGATAGTCCCATCCGTGTTGTGAGCCAAGTGCGGATTTACTTCAAGGCTCACGAATCCGTCTGTTCCGTGCGATTCATCATATAGCGGACGAAAGATATCAGCAGCATCACGGACATCCTTTTGAGTGAGCAATTCATAGATATCCTCAACGCCCTTTCCCGCTATCGCATATTTACGTATCTCACTATCATAATCATTGCTTTCCGCAATTGCTTTCTCGAAAATGGAGGGATTTGATGTCATGCCACGCAATCCATCTTCCTTGATCATCTTCTTAAGCTTGCCGCTCAGAATCAGTTCGCGGCTAATGTAATCCAGCCAAACCGATTGACCAAATGCGTGAAGTTGTTGTAAAGGATTTCTATTCATCCTGGTATCTATTTTAAGGTGTATCTATCGGCAATTGGAAGTATTGACGGGCTCAGTGAGACGACCGAAAAAACTTTCGCTACTCTTGCTTCTGAATAAAGTTTCGGTCTTTCGAATTCTTCGTACTCCATTTTCAACCTCGAAGCGGTCTTCCGACTCGCTAACCACGCTTTGCGCTTTTCCGTGTTGTCGGGCTTCACCCGCTATGTACAAACTGTGATTGCCCCACCTGCCGCCACTGTGTATCGGCCGCTAATACGCGGGACTACAATAGTTACTATAAGTTTCTACCCGACCCTAACACATCTTTGGTTCTCACACTGCGCTCTTCCATTTCCAATTCCGAACTTCCGGCATGTCCATACCGTGTTTGTCGATGTACTGCTTATGCTCGATCAGTTTATCCTGCATCATCTGTCGCAGGTGTGCACCTTGATTGCCTAACTCGGGTAGTCGATCGATCACATCCTGCACCAAGTGAAAGCGGTCGATATCATTTTGAACTCGTATGTCGAATGTCGTAGTGATCGTACCCTCTTCTTTGTAACCTCGAACGTGTAGGTTGGAGTTGGATCTTCGATACGTCAGACGATGAATCAACCACGGGTAACCGTGGAAGTTAAAAATAATGTGCTTTGCTTTCGTGAACAGAGAATCGTATTCCATTTCCGTGAGCCCGTGCGGATGCTCGCTGGCGGAAATCAGCTTCATCAGATCAACAACGTTTATCACACGGATTTTTAGTTCAGGCAAATGTTCGCGCAGTATCGAAACGGCTGCAAGAATTTCAAGAGTCGGAGTGTCTCCACAGCATGCCATCACCACATCCGGCTCTTGCCCATTATCGTTGCTGGCCCACTTCCAAATACCGATTCCCTCGGTGCAATGAATGACGGCTTCTTCCATTGTAAGCCACTGCGGCATAGCCCGCTTTCCAGCGATGACTACGTTCACATAATCGCGGCTCCGGAGGCAGTGATCGACAACCGATAGCAGGCAATTCGCATCCGGAGGAAGATACACGCGCACAATCTCGGCCTTCTTATTTACAACGTGATCGATGAAACCGGGATCCTGATGCGTGAAACCATTGTGATCCTGTTGCCATACGTGCGATGCAAGCAAATAATTAAGCGATGCAATCTTCCTGCGCCAAGGAAGCTCTAATGTTACCTTTAACCATTTTGCATGCTGGTTGAACATCGAGTCTATGATGTGAATGAATGCCTCGTAGCAGTTGAATAACCCGTGCCGTCCGGTAAGAAGATAACCTTCAAGCCATCCCTCGCACTGATGTTCACTCAACATCGAATCATGCACTCGGCCTTCCGGAGCAAGGAATTCATCGTTCTGTTCTGTTTTCAGATCCCACTGGCGATTGGTTGTATCAAAAACCGCATTCAGCAAATTCGAAAGCGTTTCATCGGGCCCGAATACTCTGAAATTCCGTTGATCTTGATTTAGCGTTATTACATCGCTCAAAAATTTGCCCAGTTCGAAGGTATCCATCGCATCGACAGATCCAGGCGCGGGAACACTTACGGCGTGGATTCTGAAATCGGGCATCTTGAGATCGTGCAATAACAGCCCACCATTTGCATGTGGATTTGCACCCATGCGCCTATTGCCTTTTGGCGCAAGTTCGGCTAACTCGGGGATGAGTGCTCCAGACGCATCGAAAAGCTCTTCAGCTTTGTACCGTTTCATCCAACTTTCGAGTTGCGCAACATGATCAGGATGGTCTGCATCGACCAACAGCGGTACCTGATGCGACCGGAATGTGCCTTCGATCGGCACTCCATCTACAAATTTCGGGCCCGTCCATCCCTTCGGTGATTTCAGCACGATCATTGGCCAACGCGGACGCTCGAATGTCGAATCTCCACTCGTGGCTCGCTTCATATCTTGATCGCTCTTTGACTGGCGATGTTCATCCTGAATCTTTTTGATCTCTTCGATCGCCGTGTCGAGCGTCGAGGCCATGAGTTCGTGCATCTTCTCTGGCTCATCCCCTTCGACAAAGTGAGGCGTCCATCCGCAGCCACGAATGAATTGCTCTAATTCCTCATGCTCAATTCGAGCAAGAACGGTTGGGTTGCTGATCTTATATCCATTGAGATGAAGAATTGGTAGCACTGCGCCATCGGTAATCGGGTCGAGAAATTTGTTCGAATGCCAAGCCGTTGCTAATGGACCTGTCTCGGCTTCGCCATCGCCGATAATACACGCTACAACCAGATCTGGATTATCGAAGGCTGCGCCGAACGCGTGACTGAGCGAATAACCCAATTCCCCGCCTTCGTGAATCGAACCTGGCGTACTTGGCGCAACGTGACTCGATATTCCGCCGGGAAACGAGAATTGCTTGAATAGCTTCTTCATACCCTCCTCGTCTTGACTAATGTTCGGGTAAACCTCACTGTAGGTGCCTTCGAGATACGTATTGCCTACCAGGGCAGCGCCCCCGTGGCCGGGACCAGCGATGTAGAACATGTTGAGATCGTACTTATTGATCGCACGATTCAAATGTACATATATAAAGTTTTGTCCGGGCGTCGTCCCCCAATGCCCGACGACGAGCGGCTTGACATGCGAGAGCTTAAGCGGCTCCTTCAGCAGGGGGTTATCGTATAAATAAAGCTGACCAACGGATAAATAATTTGAGGCGCGCCAGTATGCGTCCATTTTATGGAGTAATTCAGGAGAGAGCGTCTTTTCAACCATGATTTAGTTTAATTTTTTATGTAATAAGACTAAGTATTCGGCAAACGATTTTCGCAATCATCAGTTGTTCGTCTGTTTGAATCACGTGGACCCCAACGCGGCTGGTGTCCATTGAAATCAGCTCTGCATTTGAAGTATTTCGCACTTCGTCGATTTCTATGCCGAGAAATTCAAGACCGTCACAAATCTGTTTGCGAACGATGGGCACATTTTCACCAATGCCGGCAGAAAACACGAGTGCGTCAAGCCCGCCGAGCGCGGCGGCATACGCGCCTATCCTTTTTTTTACCGCATAGCAAAACATTGCCACTGCTTCGGCGGCGCGAACATCTTCCGACTCATGTTCTAGCAAGTCGCGCATGTCAGAACTGGTTTCCGATATGCCGAGCAAACCTGACTCGAAATTGATCATGTAGTTAAATTCTTTCGCGCTCATCTTTTCAGAGTGCGCGAGATAGGTAACCAGTCCCGGATCGAGATCGCCGGACCGAGTGCTCATCGGTACACCTGCGGCAGGGGTTAGTCCCATACTTGTATCCACAGACTTGCCATTATGCACAGCAGCAAGACTCGCTCCGTTGCCGAGATGAGCAAGAATGACGCGGCCTTGTGCCGTTTCTATTCCGGCAACCCGAGCAAGTTCTTCGATCAGATATGCATAAGAAAGCCCGTGGAATCCATAACGCCGCAATCCCTTCGCCTCGTAGCGTCGTGGTATTGGCAGCATACGAGCGATTCGTGGCATGTTGTGATGGAACGCGGTGTCGAAACAGGCAACTTGCGGCACATTTGGAAATCTTTTGTGAAATGCTTCGGCCAACTGTATCTCATCCGGCAAATGCTCAGGATCGAATATGGTGAAGTGGCGAAGGTTTTCGGCCATCTCCTTGGTAAATAGCTGCGGCTCGAAATATACCGACCCTCCATGCACTATGCGATGTCCAACTGCCTCAATAGAATCATCCCGAGTGTGTTCTTGGATAAAGCTCATCAAGGCATCAATCGCCGATGCTTGGTCACTTGCCTTCACGGGGCTTGTAAAGTTGTCTGTTGCATCAAGGCCAGTGACACGAAGCGTGCTATCAGATAATCCAATGCGTTCGATTGCGCCACCGAGCACCCTCCGAAGCGGACGAGCAGCTTCGAACAGTGCGAACTTGATGCTCGAAGAGCCGCTGTTAAGAGCCAAAATATGCGCATTTGCTGAGCTCATCGAATTGTATTAACTGTTATCCGTGTATCGATTGAAGCGCGTATTCCTGCGATGTGTATAGTTACATGGCTTTCTCGGTACCGAGTATCTGTGCACTTCGTGAGGAGTGGTTATGGATCCTTCACAGGTCCGGTCGTAATCTCGCCGATTGCTTCTTTCCATTTCATTTCCTAACCGAGACGCATCCGGAACGGAGCTGTCGCAGAGAAGCAGTGGAGCGTGATGAGAATGACTATATTTTTTCCTCTATTTCGCTATGCGCTCCCAACTTCACCAGCTATTTTTATGGAGCAACATTTTCCGGCACTGGCGGTTGCAACTTCCCGTGTGGCCGCATCGACAAATCTTGGCTCATAATATAAATCACCATTGCTGCGAGTATAAGTACCAGGCCTACCCAGAAGCGCCAATCATGATGAATGCGTCTCCACTTAGGACGACGTGCTTCGATCGTTGCTTCGCTCGCGGGTCGTCCAAACTCGTTGTGTTCGTGCTTCATAGTTTTGGCTAAGTTGAGAATAAAAATAATTTTTAATCTACTGGTTCGTTCATTTTTTCTGCCTCTACATCTTTGTTTGCCATCTTCTGCCCCAAGCCCATTGTAAGCGCGGTGAGTCCGGCCATGCTGCCGAGTTGCATCGTTTCGACTGCGCTGCTTGGGACAATGACGATCGTGGAGTTTGCCTTCAGGCCTTCGTAGAGCATATTCATCGCTCGGAGATGCAATGCGACCGGATTGTCTATATAGGTCTTGGCTGCTTCGCCAAACTTTTCTGCCACCTGCCTTTCAGAGTCACCGAGTATTACGCGGGCCTGACGTTCTCGCTCTGCTTGTGCTTGCATCGACATTGCATCTTCGAGCGCCGAAGGAATTAGCACGTCCTTCACTTCAACGGAGATTACATTTATCCCCCAAGGCTCTGTACGTATATCAATAATGCGCTGCAACTCACCACTGATCTTGTCTCTTCCTTCGAGCATATCGGAAAGCATCGTCTTGCCAATCACGTCACGCAGAGCTGTTTGCGATGCCCAACCGATCGCGCTTTGATAATCCGCGACATCGAGCGCCGCCTTCTTTGGATCAATAACTTTCCAGAACAAGACAGCATCAACATCCACCGGTACCGTGTCTTTCGTAAGTGTTTTTTCTGCTTTGAATGACATGGTGATCACGCGAGTGTCAATCCAATAAGCGATGACATCGATGACAGGGATAATAAAAAACAATCCAGGACCTTTGAGTGCGCGAAACTTGCCCAATCGCAATACCACGACTCGGTCCCATTCGTTGGCAACCTTAATGGATAGAGACACCACGAACGCGATCGCAAAGGCGAGGCCTGCAATCAGTAAACTTCCTGAACTTGGAGAACCATTACTCGTTACGAACGAAATTCCTAAACCGATGACAAGAATTACAATAAAAATGGATGGAGCGAAGGAAGTATTTTTTCTCATTTGGATTTCCCCGATACATGTAACTTTGAATTTTAAGAATCATAGACTACTGCTCACAAAGGCGCGTCGGCATTTGACCGAATGGATGTTGCATCATGTGAGCATTGCTCGACACGCTCTTTCACCATAAGAGTGAAAAGATATCCCGTACAGAGAAACGGTATGCATGTTCGTTACATTCCGTTGGAACTTGCTCCGACCTATTTCATGCAATATGATGTTACACCTCATGAATTGATGCACGCTATCAAAATTTATTGTGCGCTCTCGTGCGGGACTCGTATTGCTTGGGGTGACGTAACTTCATGCTAAGAGCAATAGCAATGTTGCACCAATGTTTCACATCAGGTGCAAATTGAAGGAAAAATAATCCGAAACGCTGTTCGTTCAAAATAGTGTGCCTCTGGTAAAGTAGATAAAGCATTCTCGAAGAGAAGACGACGCTCCACCTCTTCGGATACTACCGTCGATGAAACGAATCTGTTTGCAGCCCACCTTTCTGGCTTCGAATGTGCCCTCTCTCTCCCAAAGTCGTTAGTTGAATTTCTGAAAGATGAATGATCAAAACATGAATGACCCAAACACTTTAAAACGTCAAGACTATAAGGACCTACTTCAGCACATTGAGCACTACTGGAAGGAGAGCACTTTCGAACATACGAAAGATAAATTTGCGCACTTCGGGTTGCCGAACAAGTTTGTCAGCCCCAACGATGGAATTTTTAAGGAGGATCAGTTCTACTGGGATAGCTTCTTCATCATTTTGGGACTCGTGCGCTGCGGTCGTGAGGAACTCGCAGTGGGCATGATCGATAACTTCCTCTTCATGCAGAAGCGCTTCAATATTATTCCGATGCGCAACCGCTTTTACAACCTCGGGAGTTCACAAATCCCATTCCTTACTTCGATGATCTCAGAGGTGTACGCTGTCACCGGAGATTCCCGCTGGCGAACAAAAACGATGCGTGCTGCAGAGCAGGAGTTGGCGACGTACTGGATGAACAAAAACCTAACGGAGAAGCACATCGTCTATCGTGGACTCTCCCGGTATTGCGATCATTACATTACACAACTTGCTGCAGAGCACGAATCGGGCTGGGACATGACCTCGCGCTTCCGCGAGCATTGTCTTGACTATCTGCCGATCGATCTCAACAGTGCACTCTATAAGTATGAATTGGATCTTGCACAGTACTATAAAGACTCGCACAAGATAAAGCAAGCCAAGGATTTTCTGCTCCAGGCTGAGAAGCGCCGAAAGACGATGTTCAAGTTGATGTGGAATTCCGAGAAGGGATTCTTCTTTGACTATGATTATCTTCAAAAGAAGCAGAGCCCGTTCTATACCATCGCAGGGTTCTATCCGCTTTGGGCAAAGCTGGCAACGCATACACAAGCGAAGCAAGTCGTTGAGAATCTTTGTAAGTTCGAGTACGATGGCGGGCTTGCCAACACACAACCGACTGGACTTTCGCCAGAATACAAACAGCACGACTACCCGAACGGCTGGCCTCCTCAGCAATGGATCGTTATCAAAGGGCTCTTGAATTATGGCTACAGAGAAGATGCATTCCGAATCGCAAAAAAGTATGTTGACTTGAATCAGAAGATATTCAAGAAGACGCATAAGATCTGGGAAAAGCATAATGTCGTAGACTGCACGATCGGTGCCTCCGAGCGATATCCCACGCAGTCTGGTTTCGGCTGGACGAATGCGGTGATACTCCGACTCTTTTCCGAATTCGCGCCCACTACCAAAGCCTAAACCGTCACCAAAGCCTAAATCATCACCAACTCATAATCTATGATAATTGTATCGAATCGTGCTCCTATCAATATCCAGCGAACGGAATCTGGCCTACTCTATCGGCCAGCAACCGGGGGACTGGCGACTGGAATAAAAAGTTACATTGATATCCAGCACCGAAATGGCGCAACGGAGAGGATGCTCTGGATCGGTTGGCCTGGTTCTGCAGTCGAAGCGTTGGATCGGAACGAGGTTACCCAAACACTACTCGATCAGTATGGAGTCGAAGGAGTATATCTCACGGAGGACATTATGGAGCGCTTCTACCAAGGCTTTTGCAACAAAACGCTTTGGCCGCTCTTTCATTATTTCCCGAGCTTTGCTGAGTATGACAAGTCGAACTGGGAGGAATACATCTCCGTAAACGAGACCTTCGCAGATGTTGTAGCTTCGGCTGCACTTCCGAATGAGACAATCTGGGTCCACGACTATCACTTACTCCTCTTGCCAGCGCTACTGCGTGAACGACTCCCCAAAGCAAGGATCGGTTTCTTCCTACACGTCCCATTTCCGTCCTACGAAATTTTCCGATTATTACCAAGCGTGTGGCGCGAACGCATGCTGGAAGGAATGCTTGGTGCAGACCTCGTAGGATTTCACACACCGGAATACAACTCGTATTTTCTTCGCTCGATCGCAGAGGTCTTTGGTGAGGATGTCTCTCGAGGAGATGAACGATCGAACGACCGTGTCACCGTCACATTCCGTGGACGACTAATCACCACCGGTGCGTTTCCGATGGGGATTGAGTACGGACGTTTCCATGGTGCCGTTCCGCTTCCCGAGGTGCAAGCAGAGTGCACCCAACTGAGAAAGCATGTTGGCGATAGCAAACTGATACTCTCGATCGATCGGCAAGATTATACTAAAGGAATCCTCAATCGTCTCGATGGCTATGAATATTTTCTGGACCAGCAGTCGGAGTGGCGTGGGAAAGTCACAATGCTAATGGTTGTTGTACCGAGTCGGGTTGGAGTGGAGAATTATCAACTCGTTAAGAGCCAAATCGACGAAGCCGTCGGGAAGATTAATGGGAGATATACGAGCATCGGTTGGGCGCCGATCGTCTATCAATATCGCGAACTCGGATTCGAAGAAATGATCGCACTCTATACCTGCAGCGACGTCGCGCTTGTTACTCCGCTTCGCGATGGTATGAATCTAATTGCCAAAGAATACGTCGCTACGCGGATCGATTTGAGTGGTGTGTTGATTTTAAGCGAAATGGCCGGTGCCGTCGATGAACTCAAAGATGCACTTATCATCAACCCGAACAACAAAGAAGAAATCGGTGATGCATTGCTGCATGCGCTCGAAATGCCGCTTGATGAACAACAACGACGGATGACGATTATGCAGCGTAGAGTTGAGGAGTACAATGTGGTTAAGTGGGCTAACGACTTTCTGACGACGCTTGATGATACAAAGTCAAAGCAAGAAGCATTAGGAGTACCGGAGTTGGATGCCGCTTCGAGATCAGATCTTCTTCTGCGTTTCGCGAATGCAAGATCTAGGCTCATACTGCTCGATTATGATGGGACACTGACTCCTCATATAGGCGATCCTGCCATGGCTGCGCCATCGGATAGAGTGCTCGCTGTCCTCCGCAGGCTTGCGGAAACGCCACGGACGGATGTTGCGGTCATAAGCGGACGCGATAAGAAGACGCTCTCGCGGTGGCTCGGAGAACTCCCGATCGGGCTTGCGGCCGAACATGGTGTATTCATTCATAAGCCGAAGTTAAAGTGGCTCAGCCGCTTGCTTCCAACTTTTCTTGCAAGCTGGGTACGGACCGACGGAGTTACAGATCTTTGGAAGGCCGACGTTCGCGAAGCGATGCAACATGCTACTTCAGACATTCCGGGTGGGCAGATAGAAGAGAAGGAGTTCTCAATCGCATTTCACTATCGTAACTCCGAGACAACGTTGCTGATACCAAAACTTCGCACGCTGAGATTGCAGCTCGATGAGATTGCTATGAAGAATCAACTCCAAATACTCGATGGCAATATGGTCATCGAAGTGCGAGTGGAAGGTGTACACAAGGGATCGGCGGCAAAACGATGGCTCGATCGTATCGGCGGCTCACCGGAATTCATGCTTGCTATAGGTGACGATACAACGGACGAGGATCTCTTTGCAGCAATGCCGTCAAATGCCTTCACAATTAAGGTTGGTAGTCATCCATCGCAAGCGAGACACACGCTTGGCGATCCGAACGAAGTGCTCCAGTTGCTCGACGATATGGCGGACGCTGCCGCTTCATAGCGCCGTCGTAGAACGCACGCAGCACGTTCTACAGATAGGTGCTCCGTAATCTTGGTACGCGGCTAATCTACGATAAGCCATTTTTTCGCAGCTTCGATCTGATCACTGTCGAAGTATCGAGTCTTCGCTGCTATGAATGGCTTGAAGAACATAGCAAGAAATTCTTCCCACTTGTGCTCTCCGACGGTCGCGATTCGCTCGATATCCGAGAAATGCTTCACATCGAATTTTACCTCCTCCCAAAGTGCGTTCACGTCCCAACCCTGAAACCCGGTCAGATCGAAGAGGATGCGCAATTTACCATGCTGCTTAACCATTAATTCGAAGGCTGGCACGAAGGTCTCATAATCCGATTTCTGTACCTTCCCGCTGCAATGGATGGTCAATATGTTACCAAATTGTTCGCCGAGTTGAATAGGCATAATATTTTACTTTTAATGATAGTGTTGTTAGCGAGCTATACTTTTACC
>JBDTCS010000233.1:0-7315 GCA_039923455.1 Kapaibacterium sp. (SeqCode)
ATTCAGGTAGTCAAACCCAGGCCTGAATGTTTTTTTAAGTTCTAGAGTAGCAGAAACTGTCCCACGACCCTGAGAACAAATCAACGGATTATGTTTTGGTCACCTATGATGCTTGAAGTAATAAGGAGTCTTACGAATTTATTCATAATACTTAATCTTTTTTGGATGTGGTCTTGGGATCTGCCTAGTAATTATTTTTGAAAATTTTTAGCTAACAAGCTCTTTCTGTGTCATCCCGTCGGCGCGTCAAAGCTGTTTTTGGAGAAGATGTAGAGAAGTTAGCATGGCTCTTTGGCTCACTATACAGGCCTTTTGTTATTGAACATGGAACTGATTTTTTAAAGAAGTTCAAATCGTCCTCGCATCTAATTGATCCCGCTGAACTTAAAAGGTTAAGACTTATGGAAGCAGCAAATCTCCTTGAGCAGAAAGGACACCTCAGGCTCTGGCCGAACATTCGTAAGACATTGCTTGATCACCTTAAGTCACTACCGCTAAGTGCTGGACTTCTATAGTATCCGCTTGTTGAGTACGAGGTTTAACAGAATTTATTGTACCATTACACCTATCGCAAGGGCGAATAGCTGCCATGCGTGCGTATGCTTGCCTTACTTGTATTGATGAGGTTGCCGCTTTACAAATAGTGTATCGCCACTAAAGGTAAGTGTCACCCTGCGAGACGTGTCATTGTCCATGCAATATTCACGCCATTCCATACTGGCGGCAGGTTCGTAGCTCACAAGTGTCTCGATTAATATACCAGAAGTATGAGCTATCCCTTCAACCTCTGATTTACTCATGCCAACCATAAGAAGATTAAGACTATTGGTACTCAAACTCGCCTGATGGGAGATGCTGTGTTTCGATTGCAAGGCATGCTCGATTTTTGAGAAAACTCTATCATTATTTGTGGAGATAAGAATATAGAACGCCGTATCGTTTCTGCTGAAATATTTGTACGACTCAACATCGACACCTGAAAAGACATTAGAATATGATACCACACCGCTTGTGTGCGTGATTCTGTCGACATCGCGCTTACTCATT
The DNA here is from genome assembly GCA_039923455.1 of Kapaibacterium sp. (SeqCode). Classification (GTDB taxonomy): domain Bacteria; phylum Bacteroidota; class Ignavibacteria; order Palsa-1295; family Palsa-1295; genus JBDTCS01. Next base: position 1,048 of record JBDTCS010000233.1, read on the forward strand.
CCTTGGGAGATTTGTTCAAAATCTTCCAGACTCAAATTCACACTTGTTGCGATACCCTGATCAGATTTTAACCCATACTGCGTCTTCGAAAAGACGCTTCCGCTTTTAAAGGAAATCAAAGCCCAATGTGAAGAGTCATCGCTCCCGTAGTATTTGTAATGTTCGAAATTTCTTCGAGATGTACCTGCCGGAGTTCCACCGCTCTGAGCAATAGCGTCTACCTCTACCTTGGACATCCCAAGAGTGATTCGTTGAAAAGCATTCAGGCTTAATCCGCAGTTAGATGGAACGTGACAGGCAACTGTTCCAACGATAACTAATACAGCAAAGATGCGAGTTAGAGTCTCCCTCACCATAGGCATGATTATGCGACAGGTTACGGCCTAGAATTGAGCCGCAATTCTGTCTATTATTAATACATATCAACATAAAATAATGCTAAGTGAAACAATTTCGACTTAGGAAACAGATGTTCTACCTCTTATCAAGCCATATCACCAAGATCATAGTCTCCTGTATCATAACCATCAATAGTGTCACCTGTGGCGCCCGCGTCTCCTATACCATATCCATCGGTAGTTTCTCCAGACAATTGCAGAAACATCTATGTGGTACTATATATTTTTTTTGCCTCAGTACCATTGATTTGGGCATTTGCAATAAGATCAACCGGATCTCTTGCCTTAGAAATTTGTAAGTCATACCAACTCTGAGTCAGTTTATCTGTCGGGAATATCATTTGAACGGAGCTTAACCTGCTTTCACATTTAAGAAATTCGAACGATCATACCCTTTCGAGAGGATGAGATGAAGGTACACCATGAACCATTACGCGTATGATAATATAGTTCCTGCACCATATAATTCCCAAAAGGTAAGCAAATTCTTTAAAGGAATGATAAAATAATTCAAAATCAACCATAGACGGATAAGTATATTTCATATGAATGGAGCCTATTCTGTTCCTCTCTTCTGGAGTTCGTTTGTTTTTTGAGTATCATCCTCCGGTCAATCCGTCACCGTGAGCAACGCATTAATTGTTCAGCCGAAGCGGTCACTTTATTAAGAGGTTTTGTCGCTGGAAACACTTAAAACGGAAGTGGCATTTGTACTGTTTGGGTCGCATGCTCGAACTACCGGTTTTGCAATTGACTCAAGATCTTTATTCCAGCGCTGCGGCTACTAACGTCGCTGCGCCACGCGTTGCGCGTCCCGATTGGCTTAAGGTCAAGATACCATCTGGTGAGAATTACTCTAGGTTGAAGAACGTGATGAACGATCACGGGCTGCATACAGTATGCGAAGAGGCACGTTGCCCGAATATGGCGGAATGCTGGAACGCAGGCACCGCAACCTTTATGATTTTGGGCGATACCTGCACACGCTCATGCGGATTTTGTGCGGTAAAGACAGGCCGACCAACTATTCTCGATGTCGAAGAGCCGCATCATGTTGCCGAAGCAGTGAAGCTAATGAAGCTTCGTCATGCGGTGATCACGAGTGTCAATCGTGATGAACTGGAAGACGGTGGCTCGAAAGTATTTGCTGATACGATTCGGCAAGTCAAGCTGATGAATCCAGATACAAAGATCGAAGTGCTCATTCCCGATTTCAAAGGTAAGGAGGCATCGCTCGATCGCATACTTGCTGAGCGTCCCGATATTCTGAACCACAACACGGAGACTGTTCCTTCGATGTACAAGATCGTGCGGCCGCAAGCGAAATATCCGTGGACCTTAAAAGTGTTGCGTCGTGCGAAAGAAGCTGGCTTCGTGACGAAGACTGGTATCATGCTCGGACTTGGTGAAGAGCGCGAGGAGTTGCTTTCGGTGATGCGCGATCTCGCAGAGTTGAAAGTAGATATACTTACGCTCGGACAATATTTACAACCGACGAAAGATCATCTCAAAGTTGCAAGATTTTTGCATCCGGACGAATTCGCAGAGCTTCGCACAATCGGCCTCGACATGGGATTTCGCATCGTCGAATCAGGCCCGCTCGTTCGAAGTTCGTATCACGCTGAGCAGCACGTATAGCCGCCACGGCGAATTGATGGCTCTCTACAATTATTTTTTCCTCCCAATTTTACTCGCGGCATTTCGGTGCATTGCGCTCGTAAATTCTAAGATGCGCCGATCGCTTACCGGGAAGCGTGCGCTACTCGCGGAAGTGCGAACATATTACACTAAGCAGAATATCACTAAGCGACGCGTACTCGTGCATGTTGCCTCTTTCGGTGAACTCGAACAAGCTAAGACTGTGATCGCCGGACTCAAAGCTCGCGGCAACGTGCACATTCATCTCACATTTTTTTCACCGAGTGGTTATGAGAACACGGTGGAGAAGTACACGGATGCAGATCTGATAACGTATGCGCCGCTCGACAGCCGTGCACAAGTTGCGGATTTCCTTGCAATCGTCAAGCCCGATCTTGCGCTTTTTGCGCGATACGATCTTTGGCCGAACATGGCCGCTGCGCTTGCTGAGCTAAATGTGCACTCCATTTTATTTTCAGCAACGCTTGGTGCCGAATCGGGGCGGGATGTTTTTTTCTTGCGCACACTGCAGAAGAGGATTTTCCAAGGCCTGAACAAAATTCTCACTGTTGGCGAAGGTGATAGGAAGGCTTTCCTCGCGATGGATGTCTCAAACGAAAAAATAGGTGTAACCGGAGATACACGATTTGATCAAGTGATCGCACGTCGTGAGCAAGTTGGTGATGCACGCATACTTCCCGAAAGTTTGCGAGCCAAGATCGAACAGGACGGAACATTCGTCTTTGTGGCGGGGAGTACATGGAAGAAAGATGAAAATCTTCTAAAGAGTTTTGTGAGTGGGGCAATCGAACGCAAGGATAACTTTCTTGCGATCGTCGTACCACATGAACCAACTCCCGATCATATCGCCGGACTCAAAGCGACCTACAAACAAAACGCAATTCTGCTTTCGAACATCGAGCATTTCTCGGGCGAGCGTGTGATCATCGTCGATAGCATTGGCAAACTATTTGGTCTATATCGCCAGGCAGATCTCGCGTATGTTGGTGGTGGATTTGGCGCCGGAGTGCATAATGTTTTGGAAGCCGCTGTTTGGGGAGTGCCGACAATCGTCGGGCCAAAGCACACTCGCTCGCAGGAAGTTGGTGAACTCATCGCTGCGCTTGGAGCCTTTGCCGTAAGCAACTCGCGTGAGTTTGCATTCGTGATCTCGCGTTTCTTATCGGATGAAGATTTCTGCGCACAAGCAGGGGAGAGTGCGCAAGCATTCGTACATAGAGGTGCAGGAGCCACAGAAAGAATATTGCGGGAGATTGTTTTGTGAGCAATCCATCTCACATCACGATTTTTCGTACACGACCTTATACTTCTTGAGCGCAGCAAGAATACCGAGTGCGAATTTCGATTGACCCGATTCACTCCTTAACAGAGCTTCCTCTTTCGGATTAGAGATAAACGCCGTCTCGACGTAGATGCTTGGCATCGAAGCACCGACCAGCACAAGAAATCCCGCTTGTGAAACGCCGTTGTTCTTCGTAGCGACTGTCCTTTGTAATTCCTGTTGCACCTTGCCAGCCAACGTTTCAGAGAATCGAACGTCCTGCGTTCGTGTCATACTCGTCAAGATAAAATCGAGATCGGAAATATATGCAGAGCGCTCAGCTGGCGTTTCAAACTGGATCACCGCATTTTCTCGAGCGGCTACTTGTATCGCCGCATCCGTTTTTCCTGGCCGCAGAATATAAGTAGTGAAGCCTCTTGCTTTCGAAGGCTTTTGTGGCGTCGAGTTGCAATGGACACAGATAAAGAGCTTGCCCTTGTGTGCATTCGCAATCTGACCGCGCTTACTCAATGGAATGAACACATCGGTGTGCCGAGTATATACTACTTTGACTCCCGGCATATTTTTCTCGATGAGCTTACCAAGCTTAAGGACAATCGCAAGAGCCGCCTGCTTCTCCTTGTACCCACCGACTCCGATCGCACCTGGATCTATTCCGCCATGACCTGCATCGAGCACGATTACATCAAGCTTTGCATGTCGCGGTTTGATTGCAGTCTCAGTGTGTCGCCTCGCCGTGGTTCGAATCGCGACCGCGTCAGCGAGTGAAGTTGCGCAGCAAAAGATTAAGACACTGCTGAACAAGAAACAGCCGACACCGAACAGGGGAGTAGAACGCTTCATTAAATGGTACTTGCTCAGAAAATGCTACAAGCTAAGAGCTTATCGAAAATTGGTAAACTGAATTGGGAAATCAAAATCCTGCGTTCGAAGTGTTTGCATCGCTTCCTGCAATTCATCTTTACTCTTACCAACAATTCGTACAGCGTCACCTTGAATTTGCGCTTGCACCTTCATCTTGAGATCTTTCACCAGCTTGGTGACGTGCTTGGCTTGCTCTGACTCAAGACCGTTCTTAAGCTTGATCGTTTGACGATAGGTGTTTCCGCCAGCGGTCTCGTGTTTGCCGTACTCGAGTGCTTTGAGTGAAATTCCACGCTTGATCATCTTTCCATTGATGATCTCCTGCAGTGCGCGAAGCTTCATTTCGTCTGTCGTGTGCAGAGCTATCGTCATCTCCTTCTGATTCAGCTCGATGGTTGTGTTCGAGCCTTTGAAGTCGTAACGCTGCTCGACTTCCTTCTTTGCTTGGTTGATGGCGTTGTCCAATTCTTGTTGGTCCACCTCTGAAACTACATCGAACGAGTACTGCTGAGCCATGAAATTCGCCTTTTAGGTCAGAAAGATTCTTAAAATAATACTATATGAATTTTTGCGATTCTGTGCAAATTTACGCAATAATCGGTCTAATCCCACCAAATTTCTTTTGGAGGCATGTATTATTTTGGGTCGGATGTGTACGGATTGACTAAATATCTATTATATTAGTACAACCTTAAACAGTCGCGTGCCCTAAATTCTACGCTTCTGAAGGAAAGCTCGAGTAGTTAAATCGTTTTTGTTTGTGCTATTTTTTGCGGCATCCTCAATTTTTTGTGCTCTTTAAGAATAATACCTGAGAGCGTATTGGTTTTTGTGATGTCCGACTTTTATCCGAGATAGACCACTTTGGTTGATATTCATTGCCACATAGTCCCAGGAGTCGATGACGGTGCTGCCGACATCGATATTGCGCTTGCAATGATCGAGGAGGCGAAAGCAGTTGGCGTTACGTCGATTCTTACGACCCCACATTTGCGCGCACATCCTGATGAACGCGGGACGCATGTTGATCAGCGCAAGCAGTTTGATAAGCTGGTTGCTGCCGCAGGTGGGTATCCACTGTATCTTGGCGGGGAAGTTCGTGTTACGGGTGATGCGCTCGCAATCGTTGAGGACCCATACTTCCGACTCGGGGAAGGGGCCAAGTGGATATTGCTTGAGTTGCCTTCGCAAGAAGTGCCAAGTTACTTTGCTCAAACGCTATTTGAATTTAGATTACGTGGCATCACGCCGATCGTTGCGCATCCGGAGCGGAATAGTGCGATTCTTAAGCGTCCGAGTCACGCGCTCGATTTTGTGCGAATGGGTGCGCATTTGCAGCTAACCGCCTCGTCGCTGACCGGCGAGCTTGGACCAACGATCGAGCAATTTGCCAAAGCGCTTGTTCGAGCGGGCCTTGTGAGCTTTGTTGCGAGCGATGCACATAACGTCACAACACGATCATTTCGTAGTTGGACGGGTGCGAATGAGGTGCTCAAGGAATTGGAAATGAAGTTGGCCGAGGAGGGAATTGGCCAAAATGGAGTGTATGCGGAGTCATTGCCAAGCAGAAATACCAACGGAATCAAATCCAATGGTTTTACTTTTACAATGACTGAGAAGATTACTACTAAGAATCCACAAGCTGTCTGCGACAACACAGACATCGATGATGTAGAGCTTGACGAGCAACGTGCGGAACGCGTCTTGCGTCATTTGAAGAATACCGGTTTTGAATCGGCACCAAAGCGAAAGCGATTCTTCTTCTTTTGATTAAGAGATGCGTGTTGTTGGGAAAGCGTGAGTTGAAGCAGTGCTATTTTTTGGAGTGATAGTTTGTACTTCCAAGTAAGTACGAGCGATCACGAAAACTTAAATCTAAATATTTCGATAACGATGGCCTCTAATAATGAGGGGGGGAATGGACTTCCGTTCTACCCACATCATACTTCCGACAGTGGACCTGGCGCTTCACCAGCCATAGGTTTTGCTCGCTTAACCCGTGACCCAAATGCTCAGGGGCCACCTATCAATGCCATTCCGCAGAAAAAGCGACGCAAGCCTCTTG
>JBDTCS010000234.1:0-5285 GCA_039923455.1 Kapaibacterium sp. (SeqCode)
GCCCCCTCGCGGTCTTGCGCTTGCCTCCGGACTTCCGGAATCGCTGCATACCCGAGTACGTGGCGCCGGTTGGGAAATTCTTCTTATGCAGTTCGGTAATCGCGCACATTTTCAACTCGATCTGACGGAGCGCGACATGCATGATTTTGCCAATGCAAAACTTGTGATTCGCGAGGATGACCTGACACACGCGGCTGCGTTTCCGAGCGGTGTTAAGCTTGTGAAGGTAGAGCCCGATTCCTTAGAACTCGTGTTTGGAGGAGTGTTCCGAAAGCGTATGACTGTGGTGCCACGCTTTGATATTTCCGTCGCACCGGGATATGCTATCGTTGGCGAACCGACGGTGACACCCAACTTTACTATGGTGCAAGGCACCCACGCGATTCTCGACCCGATCACATTCTTTCCGACGAAGACCGTGCATAAACGCGATCTGCGTGAATCGGTTGACGAGACTATTGAACTCTCCGATACGCTCGGTTCGCAAATAACGCTCGGCGCAAACGTTGTGTATAAAGTGCATGTGAATATCGAGGCAATCGCCGAACGGGTGTTCTCGAATGTCCCGATCGAAGTCGAAGCTGTTCCGCCGGAGAAGGAAGTACTTCTGATTCCGAATGATGTATCGGTAACATTGCGGGGTGGAGTGAATCAACTCTCGAAAATATTACCATCTGCGTTTCATGCTAGAGTTACCTATCAGTCGGTGCTGTTCGATACGGCGAGTTCTGTTCGCCCAGAAGTGGATATTCCAGCAGGTACGACGTTCCTTGGAAGCGACCCTGAACGCGTCCGATTTGTTGTGAGAAAACGAGCCGACACGACGCATGCAATTAAGTGATGCCTCGTTTGTCGTGCTCGATGTTGAGACGACCGGCATGTCTGCAGCCACCCATCGAATCACGGAGATCGCGATGTTGCGCGTCGAGGGCGGAAAGATTACGGAGCGATTCGAAAGTCTGATAAATCCCGAACAATATATTCCGCCGTTCATCGCGGAATACACCGGCATCACAAATGCAATGATCTTCGGCAAGCCAACATTTCGTGAACTTGCGCCGGAGCTATCTAAGTTTGTGCGGGAGAGCGGTGCATCGCCTGTGATTGTTGGGCACAACGTCCGCTTCGATCATGGATTCCTGACCGAGTCGTATAAAAAAGCAGGCGATCTGCTTTTTTCTGCTCCCGAGGTGAATCACTATTTGACCCTCTGCACCTGCAAGCTTGCGCTGCGTATGCTTCCCAAGCTTCAGCGCCGTACGTTGAAGCACGTCTCCGATTATTTTGGAATTAAGATTAAGGCTCGACATCGTGCGATGGGTGATGCCGAAGCAACCGCCAAAGTACTCTTGCACTTTCTCGAGATGGCCGAAGATGAACTTGAGTGCGAAGCGCTCGAAGATCTTTTGCGCCTGCAAAACAAAAAGACTCCACCGGCCAAACCACGTTCGAAGCAATTCACTTCGCTCAAAGATCAGGTGCACGAATTCCCCGAACGGCCGGGTGTGTATATCATGCGCGATAGCAGAAAGCAAGTGCTCTATGTGGGCAAAGCCAACGATCTTCGTGAGCGCGTCGGCGGATACTTCAGCACATCGAGCATGGCGCAAAGTTCGAAGCACGCGCGAATGATGAAAGCCGTTCGCGAGATCACCTACGAAGAGACGGGCAGCGAGCTCTCAGCATTGTTGCGTGAGAGCTTGACAATCAAAGCGCTTAAACCCAGATTCAATACGCTTGAGCGGCGTTTCAAGTCATCGTGCTTTTTACGCATCGATGTACAAAATTTATTTCCGCGTCTTGATTCCGTTCGAGAACCCGCCTCCGATGGTGCAGAATACTACGGGCCGTTCCGTTCGCGAAAAAGTGTGGAGGCATTGATCGAAGTACTCAATCGGTCATTTCAATTGCGCGAGTGTGGCGATGAATTCCGAGTGAAGAAAGGCTCGAAGCCATGCTTCTATTATGATATTGGTCGGTGCGGTGCACCGTGTGCAGGAATTCAAAGCTCCGAAGATTACGGATCAGAAGTTGACCGCTTGCGAAAATTTCTTTCTTCCGGCGAAGAGGGAATCCTCTCACTCGTGAAACAAATGATGGAGAACGCAAGCGACCGACTCGATTTCGAAGAGGCACAATATCTCAAGCTTCGATTCGAAGAGATGAAAAAAGTATTCGGCACGGGTGATCGGCCGTTCGCTGCAATCAACGCGAATGATTACGTGATCTTATTGCCGAATACGTCGGGTCAGGCCGAGATCTATTTTGTGCGCTATGGAAGATTGGCCAAGCAGGTTGTCGTCGGTTCTGATCAGTTGCTGAAGTCCGCTGACTGGTTTCGCAAACAGATCCGCAACTATTACAGCGAGAGCATTCCGGCAATTCCACCTGAGTGTGGCAAAGCGGAAGTAGACGAAATGCGAATCCTCGCCGGATGGAGCGAACGACAAAAGCGCAACGGCTGCTCGATCGTTTATTTGGGCGCCAAGGATGACGCAATGATCCGCGAACTCGTCGCAGCGTTGACAGATGTCTTGAAAGTCGAGATACGGATTCCTACTGCAGCCAAACCCATTGTCACGACTAAGAAGAAGGTGGCTAAAGATTTTGTGTTCACTCCCGAAACCGTTCAGACTGCAAAAAGGCTTACACTCAAGCCAATGACGTTGCGCAAATAGAGATTTCAGAAATACACATAGTCCATGACCGACAACGCACTCGAGAAAAGAATCCGCGATCTCGCCGAAAAGGCATATCCCGAAATGGTCGCACTGCGTCGTACCATTCATGCGAACCCCGAACTTGCTTTCGAAGAGCACGAAACGAGCGCACTCGTCGCTAAGACGTTAAAAAAGCTTGGCGTGGAAACGACCGAAGGTGTTGCGAAGACCGGAGTACTCGGCACCATTCGTGGTGCGACGAAAGGTAAGACGATTGCACTTCGTAGTGACATGGATGCGCTCCCGATCCTCGAAGCGACCGGACTTCCGTTCGCGTCCAAGAATGCGGGAAGGATGCATGCATGCGGTCACGATGCGCACACCGCAATCGGACTTGGTGCCGCGATGATACTCTCGCAACTCAAGGAAGAATTCTCTGGTGAAGTACGATTTCTCTTTCAACCGAGTGAAGAGCGTAATCCGGGTGGCGCACCGTTCATGATCGAAGCCGGTGCACTTGATGGTGTGTCTGAAATATATGGGTTGCATGTGCTATCGCAAGCAGATGCAGGGACGGTTGGTTTTTGTGTTGGCGAAATGATGGCGAGCGCCGATGAACTCTATATCACAATTCGCGGCAAGTCCGGCCATGGTGCAAGGCCGCATCTTGCGATCGACCCCATCGTTACCGCAGCTCAAGTGATCTTGGGACTCCAAACATTGGTGAGTCGTAACCTCGATCCGTTCGCGCATGGAGTTATCACCATCGGCAGCATTCACGGTGGATTTGCGCCCAACATTATTCCGACTGAAGTAAAACTGATTGGGACTTTGCGATCTATGTCGAAAGAGTGGCGCGAGTTTGCGCACAGACGTGTGCATGAAATTATTGAAGGTATCGTCCATTCCGCCGGTGGTGAGTGCGATGTTCATATCGACAAAGGTTATCCCGTGCTTCGCAATTCGCTCGAAGAAACAGATTTCGCGGAAGCCTGTGCAATCAAATTATTCGGTGAGGAGCACGTATTTCAAGCAGAGCGACTTATGGGCGCTGAAGATTTTGCATACTATCTCGAGAAGGTCCCGGGAACATTCTATCGACTCGGAATCCGTAACGAGAACGAGGGGATCACAGCAGATATTCATAACGATCACTTTACGATCGATGAGTCGGCACTCAAGACGGGCGCTGCCATGCAAGCCTATTTGGCGATCAAGGCGCTTCAGCGTTAACGGTACGTCTCCTCAAAAAACATCGTTGGTCGTGTCAGCTCTTCGTATTACTAATTCATGAACCCAGTATTACTAAGGCCGCGGTATGCGGCGATCGCGGTAGCACTCATCACATTTGTTGTGTATCTGACAACAATGTCGCATAGTGTTGATTTTATCGACGCAGGTGAGCTCGCAACTGTTTGTCACACACTCGGCATTGCGCATCCGACAGGATATCCGCTTTTTGCACTTGTTGGATATGTGTTCTCGATTCTTCCTATTGCGAGCCAGGTGATCGTTCGCATGAATATCATGGCGGCGCTATTTACATCGCTTGGCGCGGGTGCGATGGTATTCCTCATGTTTGAAATTCTCTCGTTCTGGTTGTCGAGTGAATCAACAAAACAAAATAGACCCCAAGCGAAAGGCAAGAAGAATTCGCAACAGCGAGAAAACGAAAGATTACCAAAAGTTACAACGACTGATTCCGAAGCGCAATCTGCTTTGCCGTTTGTAGCATCTTTTGTTACGGGGCTCATCGCTGCATTCGCGACTACGTGGTGGGGACAATCGACTTCAATCGAAGTCTACCCGTTGCATTTGTTTCTGATCCCAATCACACTGACCTTCTTCTTGCGAATGATTCGTAAGGAGGATCCGATGTCGAGCAAGATCACTCGTGATGCGCAGTTATTTGCGATAACTCTAGGGCTCTCGTTCAGCAATCACTTGACAACGGTACTCATCGCTCCGGCGTGTCTCTATCTTTATTTTGTCCGATTCGGATTTGGAATCAAGGCTTGGGAAAAGATCGCTCGTCTTGCGATTCCATTTGTCCTCACGCTTTTGCTCTATCTATATCTCCCGATTCGCTCCTCGCAATATCCAATAATGGATTGGGGCCATCCTGCGAATCTACAAAATTTTCTCAAGCATGTTACCGGTGGGCAGTATAAAATCTGGATGTTCACCGGTTCTGCTTCGGCCGCGAAGAACATGTCGTATTTCTGGAGTCATCTATCGACCGAGTTTGGAGTCTTGACCTTGCTATTCGCTTTGGCTGGGCTCGTGACGCTCATCGTGCGCTTCAAATTTCCGTTGCGTGGCAGGATCGGCGCAGCCAACTTCACACTCTTCACTATACTGCTTTTCTTTGGTTGCTTGTTCTATGCGATCAACTATGAGATTCACGATATCGACTCCTATTTTTTGCTGGCGTATCTCACGATTTCGCTTTGGGCTGGGATCGGGATCGTAGGTGCGAACCAGTATTTCTCAAAAGAAAAGGCGCGCATCATACTCCAAGGGACACTTGCGTTGGGCTTGTTGTGTGCGGGGGTTGAGTGTGCATTGCACTACGCAGATGCTGACGAGAGTGGCAATTATTTTGTCGAAGATTACGCGCATAAC
>JBDTCS010000235.1:0-3465 GCA_039923455.1 Kapaibacterium sp. (SeqCode)
CTCCCTTTCCATACTTCGAAATGAAGCAATGGACCAAGCTCCGTATTCTCGCCACTCGTACCAATTCGCTGTCCGGCGTTAACGTGAGCTCCGCGTCTTACACTCGTGCCGGAGAGATCTGCATAGACGGTATGCACTCCACCTGCGTGACGCAAAACAATGATCGTCCCATAACTCGGCAACGATGACACAAGCGATACATCACCGGAAGCTGCCGCCGTTACTGCAGATCCCGAAGGTGCAGCAATGTCGATACCCAGATTCATCGTCACGGTGTGATACGTATTATTGGTATGCTCACCAAAGCCTTGCTTAATCCGGTGCGTACCGGTCGGCCATCCGAGCGAGTGTGGTCCGGGTACGCGACCATGCACATCGGTCTCCTCGGAATAGATAGCGGGGTCTTCGACTTTGTGTGTCGATTTCGTGTGATGTTTTTTCTCGGCGAGCAAACGACTCTTTGCAGCGACGCGGGCTTTATCTTCTCTCATCACGAGGTCGTCGATGATTGACTCCAGCTTCTTCGCACTCGCCAAACGCTTCGCGAGTATTATCTTGAGTCGGTCGCGATCTTGCTGAATGGTTCGAAGTTGGTCTGTTTCGGTGCGTTGCTTTGCTTCGATCGTCGTTCGCTCTTCGGCGTTCTGGTCGATCAAGCTGCGCTGTGCATCAAGTGACTCGACAATTTCTGCTTTGTTCTCAACGAGCGATCTGCGTGCAGAATCGAGCCGATCATGATTCAGTGAGTGTGCCTCACCGATCAGATGCGCATAGTATGCATTGCGATCTTGTTCGCGAGCCGAACCAAGTTCGAGCAGGTTCGGGCTTGTTGTGGATTGCTTGACACCACCGTGGGTGTAGAGATACCGAACACTCGACGCATAGACGCTTTTGAGCGTGTCAAGCGTGGAGGTAGTCTTAACGATCGAGACATCGACCTCTTTCTTCTCCTGTTCGAGCGCTCGAACCTGCCCTTGCAGTGATGCTATTCGCTCTTTGAGCGCTTGTGTTCGTTTATCATAGGCTCCAAGATTCTTACGGCTTTTCTTTTCGCGGAGTTCATGCTCAGCAAGCTGTTTTTGCACGGTTTTGATCTCGGCTCGCAGCTTCGCAAGCTCTTTTTCGCGGTTCGTCCGATCATGATGAATAGCCGCAGAAGATTTTGTTGCGGACTTCGAATTCTTTTGACGTTTTGGGTGTCGTTTTGATTGAGTTGTGCCGACCAAAAGCACCAAGCAGAGCCCCACAATTAACGATCTGCCTGCGAAAGGCAATAACCAACCTGCTCCTTTTCCGGGAGAAGGGCAAGATGGTTGTCGATTCCTTTCGATCACGTGGTATAAATTGGGCAAAATGGTCGTAAATTGCAACAAAATTGCGTAAGAAAAATTTGCAGTGTTTTGCGCGAATATCCTTTGTAATCATTTAGCGTTATCTCGTACTCATCGATTCAGCTGATGCAGCGAAAGTCTACTCTTCTCGGTATTCTGTGCTTCACCGTCCTCGTATCTATTGCGAGTGCAGGCTATGCGCAGCACTGGAAGTTAATGACGACGTTTCGAACTCCCATCGGATGCTGCTTCCTGTTTGACTCCAACAATGCAATCATCGGTTCAGGCGTTCGACCGGTTGGAAACGGTGCCACTATCTCAGCTGGCGCACAGGTAGCAATCTACAAAACCACGGATGGAGGTGTTACCTGGAAGGGTGCCTTCACACCAGCGATGCGAGGAGCAGTGACACAAATCTTCATGCAGACGCCACTCATCGGATACGCATCCATTTTCTCCGATGGGTATTATGCGAAGCAAGAACTTTGGCGAACTACCGATGGTGGTATGACGTGGCTCGGTGATCTGCCGGTATCCGGCGAAGGCACGTGTGTATACGCTACATCCAAAGCGCTTATCTATACCGATTGGGATAACTCACTTTATTTTGGTACGCATCGATACGGTGGCGGATACTCTCCTGATGGTGGATATAATTGGACAACAAATTTTCGTGAGCGCGGTAACGGAATAGATTTTACCGATGACCTGACCGGTGTGCTCACACAAATGAATCCAACGCCCGGCTCATTTTGGCGAACCACAGATGGTGGTTTGAGTTGGATCGCAACCGCTGCGCAGCTCGAAGCATGGTCGGTCTATGGCGTCAAGGGAACGAAGACATTCTTCACCGCAAACGAATCGCAAACGGATCAAGTACATACGACGATCAATTGGTCTACCGATGGTGGTGCAAATTGGCAAGTGCGTTACGATTTTCTCTCTGAGTATTCGGATATGTATTTGACGGGTGGTATTGCCGGCAAAGGCTCGACGATCTATGTACAGTCGGACGAGAATCTCGTCGCCTACGGAATGTTTCGGTCGGATGATCTTGGCCTTAGTTGGAAGGCGATCGGTGGTCCTTCACACAATCGCGACACGCGCTTTGCGGTGACCGGTTGCGGTGGTCAAGTTGTCTATGCATTCGATCTCGGAGGCAACGTGTGGAAGACGACCGATGGCGGAGATGGTGGTCTATCAGAAGGTAATCCGAACGAAGCGGATTTTTCTGTTTTCCCTGACACGCTGAAGATAACCACTTCGAACTGCATTGACTCCGCGAGTTTCTCGATGGTCTCGGGTTCGTGTGCAAGGTTTACTATCGACTCTGTCGTTGCTGTCGGTAGTGGACTGAAGGCCACCAACTTCGCCTTGCCGATAAAACTATTGCAAGGCCAGACTGCAACCGCAGGCGTAGTTTTTACTTCTCCCGATTCCGGAAATTTTAGCGGAAGTCTCACGATCTTTGCGCACGCCGGTGGAAGAACATTCTCGCGAATGCTTCCGACGCAAGTTCGAAGTAATACGCAAGAATCGATCGCCCTGCAACCCGATACACTGCACTTTACTTATGCGAATTGCACTGCGAGCTTTGACTCGATCTCGCTTAGTGCCGTAGGCTGCAATCCACTCGTGATTGATTCTGCGATTCCGGCGGATACCGGATGTCATTTGCTAACGACGCTGCCAATTACGACGCTCGGCGGACCAGTGCGGCTCGATCTGCAATTCGCAAGCCAGATCGGTGGTGTACGCAATAGCCGGTTGCACATCAAAGCACACGCCGGTACACATAAGTTTGATACGCTGATCATAATGGTCGAACGTGTGGTGCTTTCTCCGGCAACGCTTACACTCGATCACGATTCGCTCCAGTTCTTAGCGACCGCTTGTGCGAGTTTGACGGAGTCTGTGAAGCTGACAAACACGGCGTGCGATGATCTCCTGATCGATTCCGTAACGCTCGCAGGAAAGAACTATGCGATCACACACCGTCTGACAACAAGCATATTTTCGTCGGGCAGCTCGGATAGCCTCTCGATAACTTTTTCTCCGATCACTGCGGGCATCGCCTCCGGAACACTCACGCTGCATGCTCGTCGCGGCACACGTGCGTTCGACACAACAATCT
>JBDTCS010000236.1:0-2585 GCA_039923455.1 Kapaibacterium sp. (SeqCode)
GTCGCCGGCGGCACATTGCCTCCGTTCGATCGCACGAAATCGAGCAGCCCATATCGTCCTTCGGAGCCAACCACTTCGCAAGCAGATCTTGAGGCAGCTGCGAAAGCTGTTGCGGGTGGAAGTTTTCCGAAGGCGGGCAGTGCCTCTAACGGTGCTGCTGCGAATGGTACCAAAACTGAGCCTGATACTTCGGCTACCGGCAACGTGATCGGACCTGGTGAAGGCGGCGCTGCACTCTAAGATAGCCGCAATTTGCTCCTGGAAGAGCAGAAATATCATATTTAATTCGAACCAACAAGCCCCAAATGAGCAAATTTGGGGCTTGTGCATATTTTGGGGAAATCCCGGTGGTGCATTTCACCAATTCCGGTCGTATATTTTGGGAAGTGAATGAGCTGTCCACCGACTCTGGCTTGCACATTCTCTAATCTTTCATTTTCGGATCAACTTGCTTTGGCGACGGATTCTTTGGCAAGACTACAGCCTGTCGCTGATGTAAATACTCGAAGGCGAACTTCGAGATTTGATCCTTTCTCACACAACCTATTTTTTGGCGGGGAATAATAGAACATGCTAAGAATGACGATCAGTCAGAAGATTACGACCATGTTCGAGGCCGAGCAACACGTGTATAGTATTCCTGTTGCGGGACAATTGTCCTCGAAGGTTTGGAGTTCGCTCACACATGAACTCAGACACAACCTCCGCTCCAGGGCTGTTTTGCTTTGGAAAGATTATCTCGAGAGTGAAGGCCGCCTCACTCCGCATCCTCCTATCGTTGTGCCGGAATATCGTGAGATGCTCACGCATCCCGATGGAGATCTGATCGTCGAAGAACTTTAGCCTCTTTTCGTCGCGGATATTCTCTCTATCTTCCTCGAAATCGTGTCTTCATGCAAAAAAAAATCAACGACAACTGTCCAAATAGTGTCGGTTCATTCGTCATAGAATTGAATCGGAGTTTTGGAACATAATTTTTTTAACCAATTGTATGAGTGATTACTTATTGATCCTGCGCGGTGGCGATGAAGGCAGCAAAGCGCTCTCGCCGGAAGAGATGCAACAGCACATGGGCTCCTATATGACATGGGTCGAGAAGCTATCTAAGGATGGCGTGTATAAGGGTGGGAATCCGTTGCACCATGAGGGTACCATGCTCTCCCGAGATGCTTCGAACTCGATTACGGATCGACCGATGCCGGAATCGAAGGAAGCGATCGGCGGATACTTTATGATCAGCGCGAGTGACCTTGCGCATGCAACTGAAACCGCGAAAGGTTGCCCGATCTTCAAGGTCGGCGGCACGGTCGAGGTGCGTCCATTACGCGCGATGTAGTATTTGAGTCGCAAAGATCATCGTATTAATTTTACTGCGACAGAAGCCTAATGCCTCCCCGCATATCACAGAGTAAAGCACACGAGATTGTAGGGCATCTTTTCCGACATGAATCGGGAAGGATGGTCTCGGTGCTCACGCGTATTTTCGGTTTTGCGCAGATCGATATTGTGGAGGATATTGTCCAAGAGGCACTCTTCGCAGCGCTCCGGCGCTGGTCATACGGTACGATACCGGATAATCCGTCAGGGTGGATCATGCAAACAGCGAAGAATCTTGCGATCGATCATATTCGTAAAGAGAAATTGCACGCGACACTTGCACCTTCGATTGCCGCAGATAGGATGAGCGATGATGGGGGAGTGCAAGTGCAGGATGAGTTTTTTCTTGAGAGTGAGATCGCCGATGATCAGCTCCGCATGATCTTCACGTGTTGTCATCCTGCTCTGAATCGAGAATCACAAGTTGCACTCACACTAAAGACACTTTGCGGATTTAGCACGCAAGAGATAGCGCATGCATTTCTAACGCAAGAAGCTACGATCGCAAAACGGATCACGCGTGCAAAGCAAAAAGCTCGTGAGGAACGCATACCATTCGAGGTTCCGAATGGCCCCGATCTGGAGTCGAGATTGAATGCTGTGCTGAATGTACTCTATCTTCTTTTTACCGAAGGCTATAGTGCATCACACGGAGAGTTTCTGGTGCGGCGTGATTTGTGCGACGAAGCGATCCGACTAACGACGTGCCTTGTAGAACATCCACTCTGCGCTGCACCGAAGACGCATGCGCTCCTCGCACTTATGTGCTTTCATCGCGCGAGGCTCGATGCTCGCGTTGGATCGCATGGTGAGATGCTATTGCTTTCCGAACAAGACCGTACTGTTTGGGATCCTGATCTCATAGCTCGCGGCATAAAACATTTGGATATGTCCGCGCAAGGTGAGCAACTAAGCGAGTATCATTTGGAAGCGGGTATCGTCGCCTTTCATGCTTACGCGAAAGATTATGCCAGCACGCCCTGGGACGAGATCTTGCGATTGTATGATCTGCTCATTAAGATCGATGACTCGCCGGTCATTGCGCTCAATCGGGCAGTTGCGGTATCGCGCGTACATGGTTCAGAAGCAGGCATTCGCGCGGTCGGCGCAATACGTGACACGAAAAAACTTTCGGAATATTATCTCTATCACTCTGTGCTTGCCGAATTGTATACAGAGTCGGGCTCCTTTGCGCAAGCGGCCGAATC
>JBDTCS010000237.1:0-29363 GCA_039923455.1 Kapaibacterium sp. (SeqCode)
AGCTTGAAGAGATCATGCATCTTCGGATCGGCCGAGATGATGTTACTAAAATCGTAACGACTGTTGATCTCTTGTTGCAAGTGGCGCAGCTTCTGATGGAAGCCATAAGCCATGATCGCGTTACGAATGATGACCTGAAGGCGCTCGGTGTCGATCGGCTTCGTGAGGTAATCATACGCGCCGGCTTTCAAAGCTTCGACAGCGGTGGCTACACTTTCTTGCGCACTGATCATGACGACCGGCAGATGCTCATCCGCGCTTTTGATCGCGCGAAGTACATCGATGCCGTTGATGTCAGGCAGATTGATATCGAGTAGAACGAGCCTCGGATGACGCTCGCGCATTTGAATGATCGCTTCCTCGCCGGAGTGCGCAATGATTGAGGGATAATCCCAAACATTCTGCACCCAGTGGTGGATTAGGTCTGCGACAAAGGGCTCATCATCGACGATTAAGATCGGTGCTTCCGGACCATCGGAAAATACGTTATCATACGTATCTCCGTCAGTTGAGGACATACCTCCGCCAGCACTAGGACCGTTCGGATAAGAGCGAATGGTGTTGTTCCCCTTCGAAGAGGGAAACGGTTTGGTTACCTGGAACATAATGTGCTTCTCATATTAAGGGCATAGCAACTACTTCAACTAAACACTTACGAATCCACGTCATGCTTTGGAAAGCAAGTCGCAGCTTCAGGAAATCTCACGAAAAGACGTATTGCAGAAAATAGAAGGCAAAAAAGTATCTATTTCTGTTTTTAACGCACTTATCGCTTCTGGGTAGTTTTTCGCAGTTGTTCTTGAATCGTAGAAAGTGTTTCTTGCATCCGACCGCATATCATTTGCAAGAATCTTTTATCACGACGGGTGGCAATTTATTCCGACGACCGACTCGCGTTTTAGGCGACTCTCTCGCTTCGATAAACTCGCACCCCGGATGACCCCTCATCCACTGCTTCCAACTACCTCCGTGTGACTCGAATTATTACGGGCAAAGAGCCCTAAGTCACAACACTTTAATTCTGGGAGAATACCGGTCGTTAATAGTTTCTAACAGTAACCTCCCCCGCATGCGTACAAACTTAGTACAAAAAAACTCCAAATGCTACTATCCGACCGAAAAAAAATTGATTAATTGCGAAATATGTCCAATTTCATGAATTTTTTTATCCAGATTTGGTACACATTGCTCCACTTTCCTGCTCTAAACTCCCACAGTAGTGTTTTGAAGCCCGTAGCCAAGAATTTGGAATGCTATTCTGTATGCGTATTAAGCTTGTCACAGAGAAGGATTCTACTAACCGACAACTCCTCTGCGACAGCTCAATAAACATTGCTCGATAGTGTTACATAAGCTTGCGAAAAGTCTCACGGAAAGTGCTTCCTTCCGCTCAGAGAATACCCGAATTATTGGACTTGTGCTGAGCACTCTGAAGTGCACGATTGGTTCGGGAACGCCTCGATAGAATTATTCCTTGTTTCTTAAGCGAAAATTTCGTCTTTGCCAGAAAGAAAATTGCCATATTTTATCGCGAATTCGATGATTTCGAAGAAATTTCCCACCGTAGGTGTAATTTTTTTCTGCTTGCGTACTTATTGTACTTACGTTGGCAGGTAAAGGATGGCTCGTGGAGTTGGAATTAAGTTGAATTCCGCACAGGGTGCCACGGCTGAAGGTGGGGATTTCGGCCTGATCTGGGGAGATCGAGCGATTCTGAGCAAAGACTCGGATTCTGAGCGTTGTCTCACTAAGTCGCGCGATCAGGAATTAGTAAACCGAAATAGTTTGTCCCACGGCTGTGAGGAAGGATTGATATTCCCACAGTCTCGCTGAAACTCTAGAAGAGCAGAGATGCTCTAGATAGGTGAACAGCCCTTATTGAGAGCATGTCTGCTTCAACCGATAGAACTGCTGACGAGTACTATGACGGAGAGGAGCCGGTGAGATCATCATCCGGCACCACTCCCGATGCGTTGCTCGACCACGCCAAAAGCGAGGTCCTCAAGCGGCTATCGAGAAATGGAAAGCAGCCCAAAGCTAACGAACAAGCCGACGGTGCGGCCACTGCGAACGGCAAGCCGGCCAATAGTAGGCCGGCAAGAGATTCGAAGTTCATTGATACGAGAAGCCGAGTTCTGAAACCTGGCGAACGAACCGACGAAGAGTTGTTTCGCGGATATCAAGAAGGCGATCAGCAGGCCTTTCTGAAACTCTACGAGCGCTACAAGTCGATGATCTTCGCCTATTGCGCACGTACCGTCTTAAGCGCAGGACTCGATGAGGAGCTGGTAGAAGACACATTTCAAGAAGTCTTTTTGCGCGTGGCGCAATACCAGCATACATTCACCGGTGGTGAGTTTCGCGCATGGATCTTCACTGTGACCAGGCATACCTGCTTGAGCACAAAGAAGAAAGGCATTCAACATCGCATCTCGACCGAACGCGTCGGTGATGGAGAAAATCTTGATAACGATGTTGCATCCGAAGTTCGCAACGCGCTCAGCATGGTCAATGACCCGCTGGAAAATTTGTCGATGTCGGAACAGACCGCGCTATTGCTCAAAGCAATTGCCGAGCTGCCCGAGACTTATCGAGAGGCATTGATACTTAGCGATTATGAAGGTCTGACCTACGAAGAGATCGGCCGCATAACCGGAACAAGTCTCTCGACGATACGTATTCGAGTGTTCCGAGCAAAAGCACGACTTCGTAAAGTGCTCTTGCCCATTATCGGAGATTCAGTTTGATGCTTGCTGCTTTTTTTTAGCATGCAAGCGCTATCATAGATAAGAATACTTATGCAACAAATGCAGAGCACAACGGAAGAGCTGATTGTCATGTACTTGGATGGTGAGCTCGTCCGCAAGGAAATGGAATCCGTATTATTTGAGCGCCTCGCTTCGAGCCCCGATGCGAGATTGTTACTGCGAGAGCATCTTGTTTTGCGTGGAGCGATACACACTTCATCCGAAGACACACGCTTTCAGCTCACGAATGAGATCGATGGGCGTACGCGCAAACGTCTCGAAAATATTCTTCGCACGGTGCCTGCTGTCGCGAAGCCGGTAGTAGTCGCACCCACCGTCACGATGCCAACGCTCGTGCTCAAGAAAGATAGAGCGAAGTCGCGGCCTGTTGCAAATGCTCGTCCGATCAAGAGCTCGCGCACGGTGCGTCCGCTTTCCATCTGGGCCAAGCGCTCACCGATTCTTGTGTTGCTTCTACTCGGCGTGATCTATTTCACGATCGGACAGCCGAACGCACCGAAGCAAGTTGCTCAAGCACCCCAGACAATGCAGAATACTAAGATCGCCAACGGTCAAGGCAACAGCGATCAGATTGCGCAGAACGACGCATCGAAGACATCCACAGTCAATCCTGATCAGTCCTCTTCAACGGTAAACAATATTCAACCGACGAACACAACAGCAGCGCCGCAATCCATTGCTAAGAACGTGCACGCAACCGTCACGCCGCAGCAATCGGTCGCAGCTAATGTTGTTACGAGCACCGCAACACCAACAGTTGCACAGCCCCAAACAGAGAACCCACAGGATATCATGATCAGCCGTCGCTACGCGTCGATGATCAGAGGGACCAAAGCAGTCACGATCACGCAACGCGACCGCATGTAAGTTTTGCTTCCTCCAATACAGGAGGTTGCCTCTCTATTCTTGAGAGATCCAATAGCTATGAAAAGATATTGCAGCAGTTTTGAAACAAAGTGTTTGAGCAATGGTGCAAGGCTAGCCTTCGTCGGTATGCTCTCGTTGCTTTGTACGCTCGGATTTGTAAACACGAGTGTGAGTTCGCCTATCAAAAAGGCAGAGCACGTCGCTCTGGCAAGTTTTGCTTTGATAGATGCGAAAGAGGGCAAGACGCTTGATGAACTCATGCACGAGCGACTTGATAGACTCAAGTCTATTCAAGGATCGAATCTCGCTCCCGAGCTTTTGCGTATGGAAGCCAACTACGTTCGTACAAGTGGCAGCATTGGTGAAGATGTGTTGTTCGAAGCGAGCTTCCATTTGGAGCCTCGCTATATGTCCATCTCTCCGGAAGGCCGCGACGAATCCACCACAGCGAACCGCAATACGTTTGTTCAGCCGATCATGTATTTCATTGGCTCCGCACGTACGCCGCTTGCACTTCCGATGGTCAGCAATCTTTCCAAATCGCTGCGTAGCGATGCAGCTTCGTACACGGTAAACATCGGTATTCTTCCGCTTCCGAGCCCTGCAAATTTTCCGAAGGATTCCATTCGCTATTACGTCATCATCGAGCGCACACTACAATCAAACACCAGCGAAAGCGAAGTCAAGATTGAGCGCTTCGATAAAGAGTTTACGCAGAAAGCCGATGAGCCAGTTCGTTTGAAACTCGAGAACGCACCACCGGAAAAGAACGCACGCATCGTGCAGCTCGACGATGGTTCGACACTCGATTTCTATGATGATTTTGCTCGCTTCTTTACAGAGCACATTTTTCTGAGTAGCGATCGTTTGCAGTATTCCGTTGGTAAGGCCGAGATCTCGCCGATCTCTCAGCAACTTACGATCCCCTACTCTATTGCAATCGCATCGAAAGTAAAGATCGAATTGCTTTCGGTTTTGGACGGTGATCATCCACTGACGATGATCGATACTATCAAGCGCCCCGCATCGTATCTCGCTGAATGGAGCTTGAAGCAATTTGCTAATGGCCCGTATCGTTGTAGAGTTACGGCTCGTGACATCGCAACAGATCGCGTACTCTTCATCGATACGATCGCGTTCACTAAGTCTGCACCGGTTGTTGTCGAAAGCCCGACGCGTTTGGGTGAAGACACGTTAATACTCGGCGGAAAGAAGGAAGATGCGAAGGCGCTCTTCAATCGGATGAATATTGCACTCAACGAAGAACGCGTCAAAACAGAGCGACTCGATGCTACACTGACACGCGTCAACAGCGAAAAGAAAACGCTCGAAGATATTGTGAATGCGAACAAGCGCAGTTCTATCGCGGGTTTGCGGATGCGCTCAGGACTTGGCTTTGGTCCGAGTTCGGGTACGAATCTTTTTGTCGGAATCGAATCGGCTTCGCCAAATCTCGCCCTCGATCTTTCCTTTGGAGTTTCATATTGGTCCACGCCACCCTTCTTGGTTTATACACAACCACAGAATGTATCGCGTATCTTATCGGGACCAAAATCTTTGGGCTTGCAACTTAGCTATGTCTTTGCAAAGCCATTTGGTGGCTTGATCGAGCCAATGGCCGGCCTCGGATATTTCGGAACATGGTCGAACACGACCGAACAAAACGTGATCAAGAGTGCAACGATCATCGTCCCTTCGGTGGGCATCGCCTCTGAACCAGGCGGTGAGAACTCCAGTTTTGGCCTATCGCTCAGCATAGGCGAAGCAATCGGCCTCGGCGTAGGTCAATCTGCGTTACTCGATGTCAGCGGGAAATTCTACGTGCGATTCTAAACGCTCAGAGTTTTTGTTCCAAAGGGTGCGAGAGTTTCTCGCACTTTTTTTTGTCCCAGTTTTTCAAGAGTGGTTTCGCAAGC
This sequence comes from Kapaibacterium sp. (SeqCode), assembly GCA_039923455.1. Classification (GTDB taxonomy): domain Bacteria; phylum Bacteroidota; class Ignavibacteria; order Palsa-1295; family Palsa-1295; genus JBDTCS01. The sequence goes on from JBDTCS010000237.1 coordinate 5,552, forward strand.
TTCGCTATATTCGTACCACAGATTCGTGGTTCGGGTCAACTAGATTCACCTCATCACAAGTTCAATGCATCTCGGCTCCACGACGAAATCGCGCCTCTACATTGCGGTTCTCTTCTATTGCTCGGCTGTTGGTTGTACGCCATTTGATGGCGGTAGTAGTACATGGCTCGATCTGATCGCGGGATTTGGGTCGTTTGCAAATGTCATTCGCGATTGTGGTGGTAAGATACTTCGGCAAGATGATTTCGTTTTTAAGGATGCCGGCATTTCAGTGCACCATAATGTGGGACTCGTATCGTTCATGGGTAAGGTTGGGACATTTCATTCAACACCGGGCCGAACAATCGTAAATCAGGATTCAAGCGCGGCACAAGATCAATCCTACTCCACCAACTATTTCGGAGCCGGAGCAGGGTTGCAATCACAGTACTTTGGTGTGGAGGTCGGTTTGATCTATTTTAGTAGTCTTCACTCACATTATCTCCTCAACGATAACGCTCGCTTTCAACCGATGGGCAGGATACGAATCGGCGTCGAAGACAAATGGTATTTTTCAACGAGTCTGCTATATGATAATACGTTGCTCTCACAAGGTGGTATTTGGGATTTTGGATTTGGAGGCCGGCTTTCAGAATCGAGGTCCACGATCTGGGCCGGATTAGGAGGCGGTAGATACGACCAAGTACAATTCATCGCTCGTACGATGATCGTGCCGAAAGATTGGAATGTTGGATTCCTTCTTTCTGGAAATACATCCGCGAGTACAAATCCTTTCGAGTTCGGAGTCTCACTCGGTGTGCGCCTCTATCTTCAATCGGAGACTGCCAATACTAGCTTCCATTAAACCGATAGGAACGGAATACAGCTTCGCTCCAAAGACTACTTAGCTAACCCCATCTCAACACTTTTGCGCGATCTGTTTCGCCAGAGAGAGCGAGATTTTTTTGTTGGGTGGAGCACTTCGAGGGTAAAAATAAATCGGCAATTTTGATTCGTATTGGCCGAGGGCTTTCTGTTGAATCGGATTTGTTGAAACATCGAAACCCGTTTACTCGTTTAAAGAAAAAGAAAACCGCAACGACTCCGCTGCGGTCCCTCTTTTTAAGTATTCTTCGAAGCTCAAACCAATACTTAGACGTTACCTAACTTCTTCCCAAGTTTGGCTGACAGATTTATTTTTGAAGAGGACAGCGAATCCGTTGCGAATCCAATCGAAATAGACTCTCGCGTAGCCATATTTTCTGTACCGACGAGGGGATTCGAATATCAGAAGCGCATGATCGTAACGCACCCTGCCGATCGAACGCAAACGCTTGAAGAGATCAAAATCTTCTCCGGCGACCATCAAATTGTTATAGCCGCGCAACGCTTCGAAAGCTTCGCGTCGGACGATCTGGCATTCGCCGCGTCCCATTCCGAGACCGATAACATTTAGCAAATGTACGTATCGATTGAAAAACCCATGAAAGAGTTTGTCACTCAAAATACGTTCTTCCGGCATGACTTCGACGCGCGAGGCAAGCGCTGCGAGCGCTTGATCAACAGCAAATCGCTGACGAGCACGCTCTAAAAAATTGGCCGTGTTCTCAAAACGCGTATCGGCATTGATGAAGATCAGAAGTTGTGCATTCGCGAGTTGCGCACCACGATTGCGACCTTCGGCGATCGTTTGACGATGATCCGCAATATGCGTAGCAATAAAATCGGCGTACGCAGCAGCGATCCCTAGCGTGTTATCCGAACTTCCGCCATCGCTGACGATCACTTCCAGATTAAAACGCGCACGAATCGGTGCACTGAATTGCTGCAAGCATTGCTCGAGCAATTTTTCTTCGTTCTTTGTAGGTACGATAACACTGATCGCGGTAACCGCTCCGAGTGGTGTACCTTTCGTGCGAATGCCTTTTGCGCTGGACGATTTCTTTGGTGGCATGTGTCTTTCCAAGATTATCCGATGGACATGCGAAACGGAAACAATATATAAAATCTCGGCTCAGGATAGATCCGATAAGCCGGCGCGGGGAAATGCCAATAGTCAAGCCCCCGACGAATAAAATTTATGATACCGATATCGGATTCCGGAATGAGCCGACCGATATCATAATCAAGTGCAATAAGCCACGCCTTCTTGCGTTTCGAAAAATCGTTGTATCCATCGGGCGTTCGTGCATCAAGATTCCAACCCGCAACGCCTACCGCAAGGTTCAACCACTCGGGCCAATAAGGCTTCGCAGCTTCCGGAAGCATTCCGTGAATGTTCATTGACAACCAATAGGACTGCCCGCCGTAATCTTCGATAAAGTTGAGCGACTGACCCGGAATATCGGGCTTGTTCTCCAAAAGCTGCTGGCTCGGAAAATAGGTCCACTTGTATTCCAGATTTCGAAGATACGGTATGCGGTTACGTAAAAGATAAAATCCGGCACCGGAAAAATCGCTGATCGCATCGCCGCGCGAAAATCCCCAATCGCGTGCGTAGCCATCCTCGATCTCGACATACAACTCCCAAAGCAAACCGCACGTTGCTGCGAGCGCATCCGATTGTGCACTATCAAAACCGCTCCAGTTGAACGCTTCGCCAAAAAAATGCGAGCTATAATAGGCACCGAATGTGTGACCGGCTTTATCGAAGTTCGCCTTATAGTCAACATCATCGATCACATGAAACGTCGTGCGCTGATTGGCCCACCATGCGTTGAGCTGATACACGTGCAAGGCACCGATTGCGAGTATCAAACTGCCGGAGGCGATTCCGAATTTCGTCCAGTCAACCTGCGAATGCCCGGGCGACCGGCCGTATGATTTTATTCCATCGGTGCCGAGCTTCGTAGTATCAACGACGCCACGTGTACCAAATGCGGGAAAGAATATAGTTGTGTCATGTTCGGCAGCAGGTTGCAAGGTTGCTTTTGGAACCGAGATCGAATCGACGACAATGATATTTATTGAACGTGCGGATGCAGTCGCAGACAGTGCGACAAGCATCATCATCACAAAAAATGTCCGAGCGACCATACCCATTTCTAAACGTTTGATTACGACCACATTACACGAGAGCAGTAAACTTGATATGCAATTTGATTGACGATTTCTCATTCGGCTCGAGCACCACATTCCAAACCGGCATCACGATCGAGCCTTGGTAGACACGTTCAAATCCGGCTTCACTGAGCGAAACAGTTTCGATCGGCGCTCGGAAAAAATCGGCCGAAGTATCGACTGCGATATCAATAGACACTTTCAACCATTCATCCACTACAGCAAGATTTGTAAGCCCTCGTTCGATACCGATGCTTGCCATTTCCGGATGCGAGAGCTTGTTGCCACTCGTAGTGAAATAGCGATCGTGCGCATCACCCGAGAGCAGGTTCCAAGTCCATTCCGACCCGAACTTGAAAAGGAGACGCTCGGCACAAACGTTCGTCAATTCATAGGTCAATTCCACGTCCCCACTGCCGAATGTGGCCGTTAGGCTCTTTTTGAGGTGAACATGGCACGGGTGGCCGTTCTGCCAAATGTTTCCGGTACGCTCAAAATTAACGGTCGTCGAATTACCATCGACTTCGGTCGTAAGCTCAAATGGCGAGCTCAAAAAGTCGGCACGTTCTTCGAAACGCATTCCGGCAAACTCTTCGAGCGTTACGTCCGGTGAGAGAAAATGTTCGATCCAACCGCCGTGACGATACCAATCGTAGACGAGATATTTTTCGAGGCCCTCTTCTTTGGATAGCACCAGATCGTGAATCGACTGCGTGCCACTCGCGGGCGGAGCATCTTTCAGCTCAGCAAGTTTTTTGTGATAGGCTTCTGGTCGACGGTTGAGAATATTCAGCGCATTGAAGTTGCGAGGCTTGAAGTCGATCTCGCGTATCGCACCACCTGTCGAAGGTTCAAAGTAAATCGAGAATTTATCGGACTCAAGAATGAGTTCGTTTGCACCATCTGCATTGAAATCTTCGAGTGAGGTCCAATTCGAATCGCATGCTTCAATCACGTCGAGCATCGCATCTGCTTGAATGATTGATGTGTATGCTTCGTGCCGTAGATTGTTGAGATAGATACCACCAAAGACTCCGTGCCAATAAGGATCATTGCACTCAGCCGCGAGAATGTGTTCATGCGCTTCTTCCATTGCAACAACGTTTGCATTGCCTGCATCGGCGAGCGCTTGCCAACGTTTGCTCGTATGCATCACATGTTTTTGAAGATGATTGGATTCCGGATACTTCACAAAAAAGTTACGCCAAAATCCGCCGCGAACAAATTGCATGTAGGGCTCCCACTTCTCTTTTTCATCCGCGAGTTTGTGCACAAAGTCATCATAGAGCTGATTTGCTGCAGCGCTCGGAAGCGCCCATTGCATCATCTCGGCATAGCTGGAGTTCGGAAGATAGATGCGCCCTTTTGGTTTGACTTGCTGCACAATTTCGGAGCCGTGACCGGTCTTGATCCACGAAGCATTTTCAGAAAGCTTGCGAAAGAATTCTTCGAGCCAGCCGTCACGATAGACATGATCGAACGTGTTCGGCCACACACCGAATTTTTCACCATCATCGGCAAAGCAGACAATCGCATCACCAGACTCGCTCGCAGCCTCTTGCAACACTTTGAGCGTCTCATCGACGGGAAGAAATGGAATCGTGTAGCGCAGTTCTTTGGCAATCGGAAAAACCGCGAGCGTCTTACCTTGATCTTCGGTGATATAGTACCCGTTCAGATTCTCCGGTGCAAGACCGGCTGCGACAAAGTGTGTATCATCCAAAAACACGTAACCGATATTTGCGTCATGCAAAACTCCTGCGAGTTGTTGCTCCCATACACGCTCTGCAAGCCACATACCACGTGCCTTGTAGCTGAAGGTAGTGTCGATAGCCTGCGTAAGTTTTTTGATCTGCGCTTGCTGATCGCTCGGAGAAATGACTGAGAGAATCGGTTCGTAAAAACCTCCCGAGATGATTTCAAGTTGTCCGCGATCGACAAGTTGCTTGATACCCGCAATGTAATCCGGATGATGTTGCTTAAGCCAATCGAGCAGCATTCCGGTGAAGTGTGTTGCAAACCGGACGTTCGGATATTTTGCCGCGATGCCGAAGAATGGAAGGTACGATCGTTCGAACGCCTCTTCGATAATGTAATCGAAGTTGCCGAGCGGCTGATGATTGTGCGTCGCGAAAAGGAGATGAACTGATTTCATGTTTTAAACAAAACGAACGGTAACAAGCAACTTTCCATCGATAGCGAAACCATCGTACTCGATAAGATCGAGAGAACGGGACTGAACATCCCGAACGAAGCCATGCGCTTTTGAGCGAGCGATCTCTTCGGTGAGGTCACCGCCTTTGAGCGCATAAAGTGTGGCTCCGCTTTTGGCAAGCCCCTTCGACCACATAACAAGTTCATCGAGGGGCGCGACTGCTCGGGAAACAATTGCATCGAACGACCTCGACATACCGGATGACTTCGCAATATCTTCCGCACGACCTACTACTGCGTGCGTGTTTGTTAGTTCAAGTCTCGCGATCATATTACTCGCGGCGGTAACTTTTTTTGTGATCGAATCACATAGCGTTACCTCAAGATCCGGCCTTGCGATCTTCATCGGAATTCCGGGCAAGCCACCGCCTGTGCCAAGATCGAAGACTTTGGACGCAAGCATAAGCGACGAAAATTTCGGCATCACGAGCACGAGTGAGTGGAGAATATGCTTCGACAGAATGTTCTCCTCATCTTTGCGCGAGATTAGATTCACTTTCGCGTTCCACTCGGTGAGCATCGCGGCATAGGCACCCAGCTTCGCGAGCTGCTCACCAGAAAGCGCAAGTCCGTTAGCATTTGCGATGCGTTGTAGGTCGTCTAAGGTCATGTTTCGATGTTGGGCTCAGCTTGTCGCCGAGCAGCTATGTGAACGATATTGTGGCCGTTATACATCCCGAGTGGGGGAGCGGCTTTCCTGAATTTTCGCTCCCCCCAAAAAAAATACACTATCTTGTTTTCAATATGATGGGCACCTTACGCGGTACAGAATTAAATGTTGGGAATCGCTTCGAGCAACTTCGCACGGAGCGAGTCGATGATGGCTGGGATTCTCTGGAGACGCTCGAACTACCTGTCGTCCAGACGCAATTTTTTCCGGATCATACGAAATCTATTCTGGCAAAGAATGATAGCCCTGATCTGAATTTTCGGTATTCGATCAATGTCTATCGCGGTTGCGAGCATGGCTGCGCTTATTGTTATGCGCGGCCAACGCATGAGTATCTCGGATTTGATCCGGCACTCGATTTCGAAACCAAGATCATGGTGAAGGAGAATGCTCCGGAGTTGCTGCGTCAGGAATTGAGCCGCAAAGGTTGGACTCCCACCGTTGTGATGATGAGCGGAAACACCGATTGTTATCAACCAGCCGAAAGACACTACCGCCTGACGCGGCGAGTGCTTGAAGTGTTTCTCGAATTTCGAAATCCGATCGGTATTATCACGAAGAACGCACTCGTCACTCGCGATATCGATCTCCTTTCGGAAATGGCGAAGCTCGATCTTGTCCATGTGATGCACTCGATTACAACGCTCGATCGAGACCTTGCACGAAAGCTCGAACCTCGAACTTCGACGCCGGAGCGCCGACTTGCGTCGCTCGCAAAAATGCGTGCAGCGGGAATTCCGGTGGGTGTGATGATCGGTCCCGTCATTCCGGGACTAAACGATGATGAGATTCCCGCAATCCTAAAAGCAAGTGCCGAAGCCGGTGCTACGATGGCGGGTTATAACATGATCCGTTTGCCCTATGCCGTTGCGCCGATTTTCGAAGAGTGGCTTAAGATTAATGTGCCGCTCGAAGCCGAAAAAGTGATGAAGCGAATCGGAATGGTGCGAAGCGGAAAGAAGAATGATCCGGAGTTCGGTTCGCGAATGCGTGGTGAGGGTGCGTACGCAGATTACATAAAGCAAACATTCAAGATCCACGCCAAAAAATACGGCATGAACCAAGGCGCTCACAAACTTTCGACCGAGCACTTTCGCAGATCGGGTGAGCTCTCGCTTTTTGACTAAGCACGCTTGACTAGCGAAGTTGGGGAGCGAGCTACGTTCGCTTGCTGTTGGGCTCTCCATGCAAAAGACGATCGCAATAGTTGGTGGAGGTGCGGGCGGAATTTTCGCTGCACTCGGTGCTGCGAAAGAGGCAGCTGCGGAAGAATCTGCTGCGAATAGCGAGCCAATTCGCATTGTAATCCTCGAGCGCAATCCACGTATTGGCATCAAGATACTCATCTCCGGTGGTGGCAAGTGCAACATCACACACGCAGGTGACATCGAGACAATTTTGCGCGAAGGTTTTCTGCGCACGAACGAACAGCGCTTCCTCAAGCGCGCACTCTATCGGTACACGAATCAAAATGTTCTCGATCTGCTTGAACGGCAAGGTGTCTATTGGCACGCTCGCGAAAATGGCCGCATCTTTCCAAACTTAGGACGTGCCGAAGATGTGCTCGAAGCATTCGAACGAGAACTCGCGACGTACAATATTGAGATACTCACAAAGCGCCGAATGACCGGACTCGCACGGTCGGGCAATCAATGGATTGTAGAAGATGGCTTGCGTTCGCTCGAGTGCGATGCAGTCATACTCGCCACAGGTGGTGTTAGCTATCCAAAAGTTGGTACGACGGGTGATGGCATTACGCAAGCCAAGACACTTGAGCATCAGATCGTACCACTCAAGAGTGCTCTCGCACCGATCCATCTTATGCGGGTGCCGGTCGATGGTTTGCACGGAGTTGCGCTACGCGATGTCGAGATTGCGATCACACAATTTGATCAAGTGATCGCAAAGCGAACGGGCGATATATTGATGACACATCGCGGGCTTTCCGGTCCTGCGGTGCTCGATGTCACTCGTGATGCGGCAGAACATTTCGAAGCTGGACCGCTGAAAGTTATTGTAAACCTGTTGAACATTAGCGATGAGAAGGCGCGCGAGTTATTGCTTTCGGTTCAAAACGAGCGACCAACGCAGCAGATTAAAACGTGGCTCGAAGAACTTGTTCCAAATCGATTTGCACCATTCGTTTTGCAGCAAGCAGGGCTCTCGATCGACAAAAAATGGAATGCACTCACGCGAGAAGAGCGCAAGCAATTGCTCGAAGCTGTGACGCGATATTCGTTTGGCGAAATTCGCGAGATACCGATCGATCGCGGTGAAGTAACTGCCGGAGGAATCTCGCTAAAGGAGGTAGATCCGAAAACGATGATGTCGAGAAAAATGGCCGGACTATTTTTCTGCGGCGAGATGCTCGACATCGCCGGTGAGATCGGCGGATACAATTTGCAAGCGGCGTACTCAACCGGTTGGGTTGCAGGTGAAGAGGCTGTGCGCTATTTGCATACTACCAAGCAGAATGATCAAGCGGAAGTCGAGAGGCTGTAAGCCGACAACGTGAGAGCTATTGTACATAAAAAAAACGCCGATTTCTTTTCAGAAATCGGCGCCCTCTGCTACCACTATGATGACGGATTAATACTTCATCATTCTCCCTATTATGATTTATCTACCACGATAAACTTTGATTGATGATCAATCTCTCAATCGTTGACCTTCTTGATCAACGGCTGCACTGCCGATGTTGCGGCCGTGCTCGACAGATCTACTTCACGACCTTCGACAGTGAAGTCATGTCCTACCTGAACGCTAGTGACTGCGTTCGGAGTCTCGAAAAGTGTATCCTTCGAAAGGATCGTCGAACCCTCAAGGTGAATCCAATACTTTTTGCCTGGCTTCAGGATCACTACGTAGCTGCCTGTCTCGGAATTCGAGCGGCTTGCTGCAATCTCTTGAGCGGTGTCGCCGGCTGGGCGAACGCTGACCTGTACCGAAACCGGCTTGCCTGTCTCAGCCGAAACTACTGTTCCCTTCAAGAGAACAACTGCTTTCGAAAACTGAGCGTGTCCGACGGATACATTTACAACCAAAGCTAATATAGCAATTACGGCTGCCTGGGCGATACGGTTGAGGGTGTTAAGGGTCTTGTTCTGCATGTCAGTAGGATAAAAGTGAAATTGAGCTTTGCTATTCGTTACAAAAATCTCGCTTTCGCTTTTCCGCTCTATTAGTTTAGTGTTAGTGTCCAGTAAAATCTTCAAATCAACTCTATGCAATACTATGTTACCAATAGAATGCCAGACTCTCTAGATAGCCAAAAATCGTTAAGAATGGCGAAATTGACCAAATTTCAAACATTTTATTGCGGCGAATTCTTGCTCTTGGTCGCGATCCAGCGAGCCATTTCATTTTGAACTCTTGAGTCTACCACCGTTTCCCACGGCAAGCGTAAATAATGATCAAGCCCGTTAATAATCCTTAGGGTGACTGACCTTTTTGGCGAACGGGTGAGTATTTTTCTGGAAAGCTGAGTGGAATTGCCCGAATTTATCGTAATATCGAGGGTTCCATGGATCATGAGGATCGGAACATGCGTCCTTTCGGTGAATTCTGCCACGCTATCGGTTATGCGCATCCAAGACTTCCAATAGGTACCCGAAGCATTTAGGACCCAAATCCCGTCCGAGTTAGGGGTGTTCAAACGAATATCCCGAAGCAACGTATCGATCTGGAGAAAGTAGTAACTTCCCCGAAGTTGCTGACGAATCGTCGAATCTATCCCGACAGCCGACGGAGCAAGCAGAATCAGCCCCCGTATTCCTCGCTCACGCTCTTGAATTGCTGCAAGCTGGATGATGCCGGAGGCACCTTCACTGTGACCGAGTAGAAAAATGGATCCGGAATTCACTTCAGCAAGCGTTCGAACAAAACGGATTGCCGCGCGAGTATCTCGAACGTAATCATCAAGGCTACCGAGCGCAGCAGCTGCTGCCTGTTTGCCTTGGGCCAATAAAACCTTGCCGTAGGTATAGGAGCGCTTATCGAATCGCAGGCTTGCAATGCCGGCCTTTGCGAGTCCGTGAGCGATGTCGCGAAAAACAAAACTGGTGTCGGTGTAGCGAACATACCGAGCGACATCATGATAACTCACAGCGTCACGCTTCAGCAATCCCTTTAGTACGGCCATCCGACCGATCTCAATATTGAGCCCCTCGATAGCAAATTTTTTCCAGTCATAGCTGGTGTTTCGAAAGCTCGAATCATATCGAATGACGACCGTTGCCTCGTCGCGTGTCTGGGGGCCGGAACCGTGGACGAAAATTACGATCGGTGGTTTACGCGACCCCTTCAATGGTGTTACCGGCAGAGTAAGCGTGCCGTAGAGTGTCAGCGTATCATCGGTTCGAAACGTGATCTCACGCTCGATGAACTCCTGTGCGAGGATCGGAGAGCTATGCAGCGCTATGAGAAACAAAACCGAGTAAAAGATCTTTCGCAATGGTCCAGATGAATAATGTGCTTTTGCAAAAATGCATACGAAAGTGCTAACAGCGGTGAATGCGAGTTGTTGGAGTTCGGTCTCGAACTAGACGGTCCACATGAAATTGCACTTGAAACATCCGACCTAGAGCACCAGTATCAAGCGGAAATGGTTGTACGACTTGTAAGTATAAAGAATACATAATGCTGAAGAGATATCCAATAGTTGTTTGCCCTCACGTTAGTCGCTTGCATGTGCCCCTAGCATTGGTTGCACTGATGCTCATAGTAGCCAGCTGCACATCATCGCCGACGTTGCGTAACACAAAGTCTACACCGATCTCGATCGACCCTGACCGTGCGAAGATCGATCGCGTGTTGCAATGGCTCGATCAGGTATCGCTCCGTTCGAGTGGCATCGCAGCGACTGGTTCGCTTACGGTCGCGGATGATGTGACAAGCCAAGATGCGAACTTCTCGCTTAAATCCAAACGCATCGAACAACCCTCGAACGATCACGCCACGATTACTAATAGAGTGGATTCGCTTAGCATCGAGGTTACCGGCCCGTTCGGAATTTCGGTCGCGCGATTCGTTGCGTCGCCCGAGCACTATGTGCTCTACAACGCCCTACAGAGCGAAACGATGGAAGGCCCCACCGATCCGACATCCCTCGAAGGCTTGACGCAACTCAAAGGTGTTACGCTCGGTATGCTGAACGATGCCGTATTCGGCCTCGCACCCGGTGGCGATGATGTGAACCCACAGGATTCTGTTGTGCTAATCACGATCAATGATGATGAGCACGTGCTGCTTATTCGAAGCGGAATGCATGGCACGACATCCGCAATCTCGCTCAAAGGTGAGATCAGTCCGGATAACGCCCCGATCGGTCAGCTTCAACTTGCGATCACGAAATTCGAACGTTGGAATACGATACTCGAAAGCTACGATGGCAATCGTCCAAAGCCTGCCGTGTCGATCCGTTACGGCGATCCACAAATGCACGATGGCGTCGCGATACCTGCTTCGATCGAAGCGCGAGCGGGGCAACATATACTCCGGCTCGAATACGAAAGCATTTCAGTGAATAAAAGGGATATGATGGTGCGCATCAAGCTTCCGAAAAAGTAGAGACACTTGGATTTCTCTCCATTCGCACATACCACCTAAACATTCATGATCGAGATTCTGCATCTGAGTAAGATCTACGGCGACACCATTGCTGTCGAAGAGTTGAGCCTGCGCGTCGAGAGTGGCGAGATATTCGCATTGCTCGGACCAAACGGCGCTGGAAAATCTTCGACCGTCAAAGTGCTGACCGGCCTATCAAAACCTACGACAGGCCTTGTACGTGTTGCCGGATATGATGTTGTTGCGGAGCCACTGGAAGTGAAACGTCGCATTGGGTATGTGCCGGAGAATGCGATGCTTTATGAGAGCCTGACGGCAGATGAGTATATCAACTTTGTGGCCGAGCTTCGTTCGATGGATCGTTCAAGACTTGCCGTGCAACGCGATGAACTCTTCGAGCTCTTTGATCTGCATGCCGCAGATCGTAAGAAGTTACTTGCGGAATACTCGAAAGGCATGAAACAAAAAGTTGTGCTGATTGCCGCGATGATTCATAATCCCGAAGTGCTGATACTTGACGAACCGCTCTCGGGGCTAGATGCAAATGCGGCACTGATCTTCAAAGAAGTGCTCAAGCGATTCGCCGCACAAGGCAAGACGCTATTCTTTTGCTCACACGTACTCGATGTTGTCGAGCGGTTATGCGATCGAATCGGAATACTGGCTAAAGGCAAACTGGTCGCAATCGGTACACCGGAAGAAATACTTCGTGAGGCAGGTCAACCCACGCTCGAACTTGCTTTCAATATTCTCACCGGTGGCGCTGATGTTGGGCGATCAACCGATGAAGTTCTTCGCGCACTCTCGAACAAGTAAACGTCCGAACCAATAGAACTACATGTTTGCAAAGGTTGACTTCGAGCAAGTAAAAGTTCTTACGCGGTTTGCGCTCAGGAGCGAGTGGCGCACAAACTCCGATCGTTTGGCGAAAGGACGTAGGCGCTCGAGCCCGTGGTGGTTCGTATTTAGCATACTATCGTATTTACTCATTGGCGCGTTTCTTGGCGCGGCATACGCAAACAATCACGAAGCGGACACACTCGTCGTGGCGACAGCACTGGTTTCGCTGTACATCATGCTCGTCACGGCCTCGAATATTTTTCTTGCGTTCGGCACAGGTTTTCTCTCGCCGAATGAAACGGAGCTCATCGCACCTTTTCCTGTTTCGAGCGAGACGTTTTATATTTCGCGCATTTGCATTCTAATGGTCTATTCCCTGACCACGAGTACGGCACTCGCTATCGGCCCAACGGTCGCAGTGGCGATATTTGAGCGAAGCGTCATGCTAACTGCGATCCCAGGGATGCTCGTGGTGTCGGCGCTCTCGGCGTTCTTCAGCGCGATGCTGGTGGTCACGATTTATGCCCTCGTGATCAAACGTGTTGCGCATAAGCGGTTAACGAGCTTCTTCAACTATGTGCAGTTGTTTGGCTCTATGTTTACGATTGCGAGTTTTGTTCTGCTGCCACGGTTGCTCGATCATCTGCATCTCGACGCTTTTACCTTAAGCGTAAAACCAGAGCTTGCATTTTTCCCGGCCTACTGGTATGCATCAATCGAAGCGATCGCAACGCAGCAGTTTAGCGCGCAGTATCTCTGTCTTGCGCTTGCAGCCATCGCGGGTCTTCTCGTGCTTACAGTTTCGAGCTACCGGATACTTGCGAATACCTATCGTGCTTCGATTGAAGAGTTTGCGGTAGCGAATGTGGAGGACACAAAGCGCACGATTCGAAAACGATCCGGCAAGACATCCAGAAGCATTGTGCTTTCGTTGCTGCGCACACCCGAATCACGTGCAGTGTGGATACTTTTTCGTGCGCAATTTCGGTTCGATCCGAAGTTTCGTCTCTCGATCTTTAGCTGGCTACCTGTAACGGCGCTCTACTTCGTACTCGCCGTCACGCAAGGAGCAATACACGATCCATTCGCAGGATTTTCTGCAGAGATCATGCAAGCGAACATGCTCTATCTGATTGCGTTGCTTTCGCCGATGCTGATCATGCAGCAAATGTCGCAAACGGAATCGTACAAAGCAAGTTGGATACTTTTTGTTTCGCCGATTAATCGTGCAGGACTATTGCTCGGAGTTCGCAATATCGTGGTGAGTTTGATCTTTGTACCGTTCATGCTATTGCTCGCGATCGCGTTTATGTTTTACATGCCGGCCTCGAGTGCGATATTGCATACGCTAATGATCTCCGCGATGGCGCAACTGATCTTCGAAGCATTCCTGATGATCGCACCCAAGATGCCATTTTCCGAGCAGCGCAAGCAACAACGCAACACGGTGGGCCGAACACTGCTGATTGCGCTCGCTATGATCGGGCCCGTGCTGTTAATGGGTGTCGTGATGTATTTCGGTTATCGCGATATGTTGCGATATTGGTCGTTCCTGATTCTGATTCTGACCATCGCGGTTCTGGCACACCGAGTTGTCAAATCGCGATTAACTAAAAAATTAGAATTGCAGGAATACGCAGGATGAAATTTTCCACGGGACGCACGCATATCTAGCGTGCGTCCCGCGAGAATAATTCATTATCCTTTCTCCGGACGCATGGCTGGGAATAGGACTACGTCGCGGATGGATTCTTCACCGGTCATGATCATTGTGAGGCGATCGATACCGAAGCCGAGTCCCGCGGTCGGTGGCATACCGGTTTCGAGCGCACGGAGAAAATCTTCATCGAGCACCATCGCTTCGTCATCGCCGCGTGCGCGAAGTTTTGATTGTTCTTCCAAGCGATTGCGCTGATCGATCGGGTCGTTCAATTCACTGAATGCATTCGCAAGCTCTTGACCATTCACCATAAGCTCGAATCGCTCGACGATTCCCGGCTTCGTCTTGTGACGCTTTGCGAGTGGCGACATCGAAAGCGGATAGTCGGTGATGAATGTCGGTTGAATGAGGTTATGCTCCACCTTCTCCGAAAAGATTTCGTCGATGATCTTGCCCGCGCCGGCAGATGCTTCCACGTGTACATCCATACTCTTTGCTGCGAGCCTAAGCGCATCTTCATCCATTTCGCTCACATCGACACCGGTGAATTCTTGAATCGAATCATACATCGTGAGTCTGCGAAACGGAGGCATAAAGTTTAGCACTGTCCCGTTCGGTTGAGCGACTTCCGTCGAACCTCCCGTAACGGTTCGCGCAACTTCGGCAAACATCTGTTCGGTAAATTCCATCATCCAGTTGTAGTCTTTGTAGGCTACGTAGAGTTCTGCCATCGTGAACTCGGGACTATGATTTTTATCCATCCCTTCGTTACGAAAATCTTTGGAGATCTCGTAGACACCTTCGGCAAGTCCGCCGACAATCAGACGCTTGAGATAGAGTTCATCGGCGATACGAAGAAATAGATCGAAGTCGAGGGCGTTATGATGCGTGACGAACGGACGTGCGTACGCACCACCATAGATCGGCTGAAGCACCGGCGTTTCAACTTCGAGATATCCGCGCTCATCCATCACGCGACGAATTGTCGTGATGATCTTCGAGCGCGTGATAAATGTCTTGCGTACATCCGCGTTGACTACGAGATCAACGTAACGTCTGCGATACCGAAGCTCTTTATCGGTGAAGGCATCATGAATGATCTTCTCACCCGTCTCTTCATCCACCTCTTCCTTCACGATCGGGAGCGGACGCAAAGCCTTCGCGAGAATCTCGAACGTCTCGGTATGAATCGTGATCTCTCCGGTGCGCGTTTTGAAAACGTAACCATGCACACCAACGATGTCGCCAATATCGAGATGCTTCAATAGATCATATCGCTCGACAAGATCATTCGATTTGAAGTATGCCTGCACTTTTCCTGCTTCATCGAGCAGATGCATGAAGGTCGCTTTGCCCATTCTGCGAATCGCCATGATGCGTCCTGCGATCGAGACGTGTTCGTGCGCGTCCGGTTGTGCATCGTCGAACAATGCAAGCGCAGCAGTCGAAAGATGTGTGCGATCAAACGAGTAGGCATAGGGCTCCACTCCGAGTGCGCGCAAGGCTTTGACCGATTCGCGGCGCTCATGCTCCTGATCGCTGAGTCCTTCAGAATGATTGCCCGCATCCTGTGCGTGCAGTGCGCGCTCGACGTCGCTCGATGGTTCTACTCTGCCCTTTTCTGTCATGATTTATTGGTTGCTAAAACTGTGAATTGCAAAAATACGGAATAGTTGGGCCCGAGAGAGTTGTTGGCCGAATAGGTAAGTTAATCTCACCTTGCGTGTGAGGGCGCAGGTGGGGGGAATTTGTAGCGAATGCGGTAGGCCAGCGTAAGATCACGACTCAGGTCACGGAGTGCGGCCTTGAGGTCGTGAAGGTCCTCTGCATAGAAAAACGAACCCCTTCCGTGGTGTGCCAAGTATTCCAGTTTGGGATCAGGCTCGGTGCGGAAATTTATCGCGAAGAGCGTCACCTTGTTGCCTTGCAGCATATCCGTCAAATCGTCAAGCGTTGTCCGGCTGGCATTGTCGGAGCCATCCGTTATGACAACCATGACATCTCGAACGCTGGCGGTATCTCGCTCTAGTCTGAGTTCGATCATTCGAAGCCCCTCGGCGATCGCATCATAGAGCGGTGTAAAATCCGAACGGATACTATCGTAGTAATGCCAAAAATTGCTGAGGCGTCGTAGATCTGCGTTGAAGTTTTCAGCGGCGATATAGACTCTTCGACGTTTGGTTGAAAGATGCCGAGGCGTACGCGCTTTATCATCAAAGACTACCGCCGAAGCAACCGAACCCGCAGGCAAACCGAAGACTAACGTATCGAGATATTTCGTCAGCGTGTCGTAGGCATGAAACATCGAACCGGAGTTATCGAGCACAAAGCTGAGCGCAAGTCTCCGAGAGTTTGGAATCGAGATCGTATCGACCGAGAGAATCTCCCCGCTGAGATTATCGCTCGCGCGCACAAGAAAATCAACCTTATTTAACCCGCGGATCGGCTTTCCCAATTTTCCGATCACTTGCACGATCGCCTCCTGCTCTGTGCTCGTATCCATGATTACCAGAGCACCGGCCGGATTTTTTAGCAGCACATGTACTTCGGGCACGTAGACTTGCGCAAAGCCTGCTCGAGTAAGAAAGAGAATAAACGTAATGACATAGAGCTGCGTGTGCCGCATACCTCTTCAACACACAAGCGCCCGCTCCGTTTCAGTAACAGCTATTACCTAATGCTCGAGTGCTTCCGGTTTGTGGTTCACCAGCGGAAAGCGCAGCGTGAATGTGGTACCGAGTCCCGGCGTTGACTCGACCGCGATTTGACCACCCATTAATTCGGTAAGGCGATGTGCGATAGAAAGTCCGAGTCCGGTGCCTTCATAGCGACGAGAGAACCCATGGCTCTCCTGCGAGAACTCTTCAAATATTTTTTTGAGATACCCGGGTTGAATTCCGATACCGCTATCCCGCACACGCACGACGGCCATTGGGGACTCACCTTCTTCGGTATCGACATCGATAACAATCCCGCCACGCTCAGTAAACTTGATCGCATTGGAGACAAGATTTGTAATGATCTGCCCAAAATAGTGAGGATCGAGCTTGGCATAGATCCACTTCTGACGAACATCCATCGTCAGTCTGAGATCCTTTTGTTCGATAAGCGCAATCATCAGCCCCGTCGTTTTTCGAATTTCGGAAGCAATTTCTATGATCTCGGATTGCAATTCGGTGCGCTGGGCTTCGATGCGTGCGAGGTCAAGGATATCATTGATGGTCTTGAGCAGTCTGTTACCGCCGGTAAGAATATGCTCGCTGAATTCCCTGGTCTCCGGCTCGTTCGTGGTTTCACCGATCACGGCAGCAAATCCGAGTACAGCGGTCATTGGTGTACGAATCTCATGGCTCATGTTCGCGAGAAAACTGGATTTTAACCTATTCATTTCTTCGGCGCGATCTTTCGCTTCGATGAGTTCGATCTCCGCACGCTTGCGCTCCGTGATATCCTTGTTGAAGAACATGACGCCTGTGATCACGTCATTTTCTATGATCGGATGACACGAAACCTCGATCGTCGAGAGTTCCCCATTAATGTTATACTCTCGTTGCTCTACAAATTGTTCGCCGCTCAACCCGCGTCGCATCCAAGCTTCTCTCATATCCACTTCCGCTTGAGGAAGATGGCCGCCAAGCCGCATGCCTTCTACGATCTCCGAATGAAATACATCTCGCAAAAGATTTTCGAATGCGGAGTTCCACGTAAGCAATCGCATCTCCGTGTCATAGCTAACGATGATGTCTGGTGTGTTCTCGACGAGTGCCTGTAATTTTGCTTTCGAGCGTCGAAGCTCTGCTTCCGTCTTTCGCCGTTCCGTGACATCTTGGGCGAGCACAATATGTGCAGCCTTGCCTTCAAATTCTATCTCGTTGCTAAATACCTCGGCCGTGATACTCCTTCCATCTTTGGCTCGGTGCATGAACTCTCCATCAAAATTTCCTCTTCCTGTGCGAGGCAGTGCGAGTGCTTCCTCGACGCGTGGTATTTGATTACTCTTCTGAATATCATCGAGTGTCATCGATAAAAACTCTTCGCGTGAATATCCATAGTTTTCGACCGCAGAAAGATTTACTTCGAGGAATGCAAGTGTCTCGGTATCAAAGACCCACATCGGATGTGGATTTTCCTGAAAGAGATGGCGGTATTGTTGCTCCGACTCTCGCAGTTTGGACTCGATGCGCTTGCGCTCCGTGGTATCGCGAAATTTCCACATCTGTCCGATCCGCGTGCCGTTCTCTTGTAAGATCGGCACGAAGTCCATTTCGCAGGTCCGCCCATCTGCAAAATTTACTTCCATATTCAGGGTCGGCCCAAGCTTTGATCGCATTTCTCGAATGGATGCTTTGAACGATTCCGGATCCGTCGTTAGATGTGCGACCAGGTCTTCGCCGCCCGTTGCGTTCGCCGGAGACCCCTCTGCGACTTGCGCGGCCGATGTCTCAAACTTAAAGATATTCAAAAGCTTATCGTTGATCGCTACGACGTTGCGATCCATGTCTTCAATCAGGACACCCTCGGGCATGTTGGCGATCAGTGCACGGAACATAGCCAAGCTCGCCTCACGACGACCTTCTTCGGCTTTTTTCTCGGTAAGATCGACTATCGTTGCAATCGAACTGAGCCACTCGCCGGTCGGACTGATTAGCGGCGCGGCGGAGATCATCACATGTCGAATATTCTTTTTACTGGTGAGAATTTCCATCTCGTACACAGAAGCTTCTCCGGCAGCGCGCTTGTGCGTTTCAATTTCAAGAAAGCGTAAACCTTCCTCGGTCAGGATATCATCTACGTTTAGTGTATCGCCTGCGGCCAGCGAATCAAGTTCGAAAAGATTTACGGCTGCTTGATTCATATAAATCGTCGAACCATCGATCCGTGTATGCCAGATCGGGGTGATCGTATTTTCGGTGAGCGTTTTATAGAGGTGCTCGCGCGCTTCCAATTCCGCCTGAAGAATATGACGCTCGGTCACATCCAGACAGATTACGATGGTCGATGTAATTCCTCCGGACTCATCGTAAAAATCGGCCGGGGATAGCTGCGCCCACCCTACCTTCCCCTTCGCCGAAAGAAATTCTATTTCATACGAGCTGGTGCCCATTCCGCGAAGTCGATTTTCACGTTCCCCAAGGATGCGCAGCCAATTTGCGGGTGAACAGTAGCTTCGAGGGTCTTTTGCGATAGCTTCTTCTTCGCTGTCCAATTCCAACATTCGGAGCAGCGCAGGATTCATGTACTCCGTCCGCAGTATGGGTTGCGCGGCTAACTGCCAAATACCGGCTACGCTACTTTCGATGATCGCCTTAAATCGGAGTTCACTCCGCTCCAGCTTAGCAGCGAGCGCGTATTGCGCGGTCACATCTACGAGTGTTACCAAGGTAGATATGCAGAGACCCTCATCGTTGTGGATATCAACGGACGAAGTAAGCACTCGAATATTATCACCTTTCGCGGTGAACATAGGAATCTCGTAGGAGTAATCCACCTTGCTTACTTGGCGTGCCGCCCGATTGGCTTGAATAAGTTTGAGCGTATCCTCGGAAAAAAATCTCGCACAAGGAAGTTTGATCGCAGCCTCCAAACTATCGAGCTTAAATAATTTGAGCGCTGCCGGATTCATATAGAGCGTCTTCGGATCTGAACCTGCGGTCGTGTGCCAGATCGCAGCAACATTCTTCTCTACAAGCGTACGGTAGAGCGAATCGGAATCGCCTAATCGACTTGCTTCGTGTACTGGTGCGATCGGACGCTGTCCGAGCTTGTGCTTCTGCGATACGCTTTCGTGAACTAGACCCTTCTTGACGCTTCCCCCTTCGCTGGCCGCTTGCCGTTTAGGTATCACCGACTCACGCTCGCTCGCCCGAGGTATTAAATTGTTCATGAGTTATACGCTATACAGAAGTATGAATCAGAAAGCCAAATCTTGTCATAGAGAAGACAAGACAAGCAACAAAAAAAGTATCAGGGGATTTTCCCCGAATGAATC
Organism: Kapaibacterium sp. (SeqCode); assembly: GCA_039923455.1. GTDB lineage: Bacteria > Bacteroidota > Ignavibacteria > Palsa-1295 > Palsa-1295 > JBDTCS01. The sequence goes on from JBDTCS010000237.1 coordinate 25,532, forward strand.
GATGTAAGCTAAGTATGTGTGCCGTAAGAATTTGGGTTGGATTAACCTATTCCACACGACTTCTCGGGGACCCTATTGTGATCCATTATGGGCTGCTTCGAACAAAGTCTACTCCGCTGTTGTGTGGGACTAGCTTTTCCTAAGGCAGCAACTGATTATCTGATTCCGAGACACGATTAATCAACTCCAAGTTTCGTGCCGAAACGAAACGAGCTTCAATTGCGACAAAAATGTAGAGACAGATGTCACTCGGTCACCGTGGAGAGTAAGAATTACTAAACTCAAGCGTAAGAACGATAATCTCGGCTCAGCTCAATGCCATATCTCCGAGCTGCTGAACTCGCTCAAGGATAACAGCTATGCGTGCGGCATCTGTGTTAATTTGCTCGTTTGCCGAAGAGCACATAATCCTGCCTCCAGGCCTCCGGGAGTGTGCTATCGAGCGTTATCGAATCTCTGGCAAAGTAGGCGATGGGTTTGTAGAGCATCGCTAGTTCTGGATTGTCGATGAACAGCAAACATCTTGGGCGAGTCGCGCTTAAAAAAACATAATCGGGTTTAGTACGATGGACTATTTCGAGATAACTTGGAAAAGCGAGTGCTTCAGGCCATGTGAGGCCATCACTATCATAGATATACTGATTCGCGTAATAGCCTAAAGCGCCGATATCTGATGCTAAAAATGTCGCGTGTGAAAGATTGTGTGTTTGGCACCAACGTTCGAGTGGGGCGTACACTTTACTCGTGATCTTAGAATTGCCTACGGCATATTGCGCACAGATTGCAATGACGATAACGGAGCAAGCTTGCAATACGACCGCACGCTTTGATGCGAACAATCGTAAGATTTGTGGAGCAACCCGGCGCAAGATATCTGCAATACCTAATGCGGAAAAAAGCATTTCAGCGTAGTGCACACTCTCTCCGTACCACGTAAACACGAACACGCGTCTTACTCCATAGACCACTATATATAGTAGCGACCAAATCCCGATCGTTCGAATCATTCCGGTATGCTTACGTGATGACCACACGCCCCAAAGCATGAATGGTAGCAGCGCGACCTCAACCGCATCGTTAAGCATCAGTCCCTTTATCGATTCCAAATAACTCACGGGAGCCCAATGGGATTTTGCTATGACGGATTGTGGTATGATCGTCCCGTAGTAATTCTGAATTGCGAGAAGAGGAATGCTCACGATCGCGAGTGCAACGACTCCGAGTAAGACTGCATCTGTGCGTCGCCGTGCAAAAAACTCTAGAACGCAGAGCGTGCAAACAAGTAGTATCGCTTCCGGACGCAGAAAATAGGTCAGCGATGCAATTGTTATTGCAAGATATTTCCGTTTTGTGTGGTAGCAATAAATCGCGACCAGCGAGCAGAGTAGAAATAGATCCATCTCCATTCCCCCAACGCAAATGCGCGACAAAGCCGGATCAAGAGCAAAGAGTATTGCGAAGAGCATTGCTTCTGCTCGAAGCTCTTTGTTAGACAACGTTATAAGCGTCAGGAAGAGAATTCCGACATCGCACAATATATTCAACTCTATCAATGTGGCAGGCATCGGAAGTCCAACGAGAAAAAACCCCGAGAGGAGAAGTCCAAAAGCGGGACACGTATCGGCAAGCACGCGCTCATGCACATTGTAGACGAAGCCAAATCCCGAAGCGAGATTCCGAGCATAACGCATTGTGATGAAGCTATCATCAAACAACGGAAACACTCTGCTCGCCACGACACGAGACACCACGAGAGCGACACCCAACGCAACCAAGACGGCGCAGGTATCTCTGATATTTTTATTTTTCACGAGAGTAATTAAATTGAGATGAATAATGCAATGACCAAAAAGCATTACGACCTTAGTGCCGAGGAAAAATGCGGCACTAATAATTTTAGCCGGTATTCGAGCACCTATGACGCGCGAGTGCGTGGCGTTTATTTAGATGACACAGTAAAAATAGCGCGAGGCGAAGTGGGAAACCGACGAGCGAAAGCCCATGGGGTTGAGGTGTGATTTGCATAAGTTGTGCTGACCGAGATGTTGACCGTATTGAACGTGGCAAGGTTCTGAGCAAAACCGTGCCTTGAATCTATTAGCCTGACCGGGCTACTTATTCAACCTGTAATGTGCGCACAAGAATTCCAACGCAAGATCCTATTCGCATGAATCAGTTTGGGTCCAAGCCCGCCTCATTAGGTTTGCAGCAGTACCCTGTAAATTGGACTAGCTGTCCCAGTGATTAGCATTCTGATCCGCTCGTCATTCGAGCCTCTCAACTCCTCGGCACTAATGATCGAACCGAATGTTGATTCTTCATTTGCTTCCTATACATTTTTCTCCTAATGACTACTGAGGCACTTCGTCAATTTCTCGAAGGTAGGTCAGAAACTACACATATTGATGTCAAGGCAGCCTTTGCTTGGAATGGCTCCAACAAGAAGGAACGACTGGGCATCACAAAAGACATTCTGGCTTTTGCAAATAAGCAAGATGGCGGGTCTATCATTATAGGAATTGATGATACGCTTGGAATTGAAGGCCTAAGTCCAGATCAGCTTTCGACCTTCGACGTAACAAAGGTTAACGATTTCATTCATAAGTATACCGACCCGACCCATTCAGTTAGCGTCTCAAGGCTTAATTATGAAGGAAAGGAACTAGTGGTCATTGAAATTCCAGAATTTACGCTCGAGCCGATTATCTGTAAGGTTAATGGAAATGATTCAGAAGGTAATCAGCTACTCCAAGAGGGTGCCCTCTATATTCGCACAGAAGGCGTAAAGAGTGAGTCCATAAAAAAGGCACAAGACATGAGAGGGCTCCTCCGCCGCGCATCAGCAAAAGACGGCTCATCACTGCTGCGTGACATTGAACGTCTGCTCCAAGGAAAACCTAAAGATATAGAGCGCGATAGTATTGCCATGTATCAAATTGAAATAGAGAATGGAAGCAAGTTTATTTCCAAAACAATTGGAGCACAACTTCGTGACAAAGGCTCCTGGGAGGTTTTAGCGTACCCGATTGAGTATGCGGACGGCCGTTTTGATCTCCTCGAGCTGAGGCCAACGATTGAAGAAGCCTCGGTATCACTTCGAGGCTGGCCCTTTCCATATACTGACCGCGAGCATTCTCGGGCGTTTCAAGATGCGCACGAGGGCTTTGAATCGGTCACAATTTGGGTATACGCGACGGAGGCATGGCGTCTCTATAAGAGCGGTCTTTTTTTCTTCGAAGGAGTATTAACTGAAGACCTAGCTGGCCCGAACTTCCCGCCAAATGTCGCCATTGATATTGAGGTGTGCATTTATAGGGTTACGGAATGTGTCTTGTTTCTTTCTCGCCTAGCGCAATCCATGAACACTATCACCGACTATGCTTTGCGAATAAAACTTAAGAATGTTGGGGGACGACAACTGATGCCATTCTTTACTCCACGAAATTTTGCACCTTCACCAAAACTAGCTCAACCCGAGTTATTTGCGAAGCGAATAGTTAGCTCGGTGGAGTTAACTACACATCCTTTAGATGTTGCGTTAGTTATGATTCGGGATCTCTTTTTCTTTTTCCACGGCCGCCTTGCGATTACTGACTCTGCAATCAAATCTATACAGCAGCGCCTCGTAGAACGACGAGTATAACGGCAAATTGGAACGCCTCGGTTTTTGAGCAAAAACGATCACGTTGTAAGCTCCATTCACAACCGCGCTACTAAAGCTTTACTCTCTGCCCCTTTCGGAGATCTTCGCTGGAGTAATACGTGTCACGCCAACGAATGCCACCGTTCTTCACTGCGATAACTGTCGAGCGCAGGAGCGCGTATACGATAA
>JBDTCS010000238.1:0-21240 GCA_039923455.1 Kapaibacterium sp. (SeqCode)
TTAGGAATGATTTAGTTGGTTTTGCCCCGCACGCTTCCCAGTTTCCGGCTGAGATGCCGAACCCTGCCTTAGCTAAGACGAACGAAGTTCGCTTTTATTGTTGACAGTAGTCCGCCGAAGCACGAGAATATTTCTTGTGGTCGCTGTCACCGGTGCCAATTGCGATCTCCTAACACCCGGCACCCACACGATCCCCCCTGTAGCAACGAGAACAACCACGACACATTGCGACTTGCTTCGCTCCGTTCGGACGCCGGCCTCAAGCAAGAGATCGCTCACATGTTTCGTCCCGTGAAACCCAAAAGGTCGTAGCAGATCACCTGGAGTCCATGATCGGACTAAAAGTGGTTCTTTGCCTAGCACGTCGAGGTCGAAATACGCAACGTCGGGATGCTTCTCGAGTTCGGTGGCGGTGACGCGTTCGGAAGTGATGGTTCCAACTTCCGTCTCGATCGATTGCCCGATTTCGAGCGTGGCCTCGATGGTGGAGGAACTGCCGCCGCGAACTTCGAGAATGAGTTCATCACCACGTTGCCCCAGTGAGAGCTTGCCCGATACATCGAGACGAAACGGCCCGTGATGGATCAACGCTCGAATGTTCTCCATTGTGGATTGATCGAGTCGATGATGATCGCGTGAGATCTGCGCGATTGCCAGTTCGAGTATCGGCGCTTGAAGAGCAGCAGTTGTTTCTCGAAATAAATTAGCATCAAGTAGCACTTCACTCACTTGCAGCAATGAGTCAGCCGAAGTGCGTTGCATTTTTTTTAGCGCTGCACTTGCGAGTTCGTCGATCATCTTCGCGACGCTTCGCATATTACCGGACATCCGTTCAAGCGACTGAAGAATATCGCGATCAGCGAATACATCCTGCAATACCGGAATCAGATGGTGCCGAACGCGATTGCGTTGGAAATCATCGGAGGCGTTACTTGAATCTTCATGATACCGGAGTTGATTCGCTTTGGCAAACTCTTCAATCTCGCTTCGTTCAACACTTAGCCAAGGACGAAGCAGCGTCGCATCGCCGAGCATTCTTGTTTGTGGAATTCCGCTCAAGCCTTTGACACCTGCACCACGGGCGAGATTCATAAGGATAGTCTCAGCTTGATCGTTCAACGTGTGAGCCGTCAAGAGGAAGTCTATGTGCTCGGTAAAAATCAGCTCACGAAAAAATTCGTAGCGTTCATTGCGGGCAGTTTCCTCGAGACCGATCTGCTCTCGCTCCATACGTTCTCGCGTCGCGGATCGTTTTACGAAAACCGGCAGCTTCCATGCTTCACCGAGCGAGCAAACGATTGCTGCATCACCGTCCGATTCCTCACCACGCAAACCGTGATTCACATGCGCCAGAGCTAGATAGCCAACCTCACCAGCGCACTCGATCTCCCGCATCGCAAAAGCCAAACTCACCGAATCCATTCCACCACTCACAGCCACCATCACTCGCGATTCGCGAGTAACACCGAGGCTATGCAAAGTTTGAAGTGTGTTCTCAATCATGCGAGGATCAAAACATATACTGCAATCCAGACATGATCTTATATGTCTCGCCGAGTTGCAGGCCGGTTAGTGCATGGAGAATGGGGAGGTTGTAGCTCGCTTCGAGTGAGAGTTTATTGCTGAGAAATACTTGCAGGCCTGGTGCGAGATACATCACGTTGCCACCGGAATTCGGATCGAGTTCGCCTTCTTGTTTTTCTTGCGCACGCCACTCACCTCGGATTGCAAGCGCAGCAAAGACAGTCGGGTATTCCATCGTGTTTGGGTAAACCATGTAGCGCCCACCGAGATCATAGTTAAGATTGTTTCCGAATTGATGACCGTTTGCGCCTTTGCCTGCAAGGCTCGCGAGCAAATTAAGCGCAACACTCCAATCGTTGAAGCCCAGCAGACCTCCAACCCCGAGCAATACATCGGTCGAACCAGTACCAAGTTGCATGTGTGCGTCGGCAAGTTCGCCCTTGGCGTTTAGCTTTGTTGTATTACCGGTCGCGAACTTGACCCCACCCGTCACAGATAAAATTCTTGTATCGGCAAACTCGTGATCGTTTAGTAAATTATACCGAGCAAGCAGCGACACATCGCCAAAGCCCGAATTCGAAAACGCAGAGTTTGCAAGCACTCCTTTGCCGTCAGGCTCCAGCAGATTCTCCTGTCTATTAGCGAATGGTACGATCGCAATCGCCGAGAAGTTATCGGCGATACGATACAGCAACGTGAACTGCTGCGTAAGATGCGTCTCAGCATCTCTCGTGGAGTTATCGACGCGCTTGCCGTCTTGATAGAGTTGATCAAGCACGAGATAACGAATATCGTATCGCACTCCTGTTCGCCCCATTTCAAGGGGTGAAATACCCTGTGAGCAAAGACAGAAGTCACACTCGGAAACGAGTCCGGAATTCGTTCGGAGGTCCGAGCCACCGATCGAAGAGAGTTGGGCGTGCGTGTTGGCGGAAAAGAAGATACTCGCGGTGATGAGCACGATGAACAACCAAGATTTAATTTGCATCAAGAATCTAGATAATGCGGAAAGCGTGAGTTATCAACGGAAGCCTTGAAACTACGAAAAGGGGTGGAATAGTTTTTGATATCTAATGTGCCAGAAGTTTAGCCCAGCTATTAGAATTGCCCGTACGAATTTTCCGTGCGAGTGAGCTTAATATCTTGAAGCTGTGGCGCTTTGAGGCGAATCTCCAGATTAAATCCGCGAATGAAGCCTGTTGGGCGGTAATCGAAATTCATTTCCCAACAATGCAGATCTCGGTGTACACGTAAGCTTGGAATGAGCACTTGTTTATTAACGAGATCATAGCTCGCGCTTGTCGTGAAACTCCAGTTTCGTGTCGGTGAGATTGTTAGGTTTAGTGTCGCCGAAAAATTTCGTGTCGTAGTTAGCAGCGCATAATTCTCTGTGTAGGAAACTCCGTAAGATACATTCCAGATCGGACGAAACGGCACACGAACAAAAGCGCCGGGGAAAAATCCTCCGAGCATCATCTCGCGCTCATCTTCGGGCGTTTTTACGTCGAGCAATCGCTTGAGCGAATCGAGATTCTCACCTTGACTCGTTTGATTCGATGACAAACTTCCGGTAAGCGAGAACGATGCATTCGTTGCACGGAAAAACCCCTGTCCGAGTGCGATCAGTGTGTGATCGGTGGAATCGCCACCAGTGTAATTCGCCGGATAAAAAGAATAGCTCGCACTTCCGCTGATCGAAAAATCAGAACCGACGCGAGAATACGCGGAGACGTTCAGTGGACTAAACCGCGTCTGTATCAGATCATAGGCCGAACTTACATTGAGATTGAGCAACTTGACCTTCTCCTCCGATGTCGAATCTTTTGTGATCTCATGCTCGACCTTTGCTTCGAAATCGTTGCCGAGCCCGAACGAAAGATTCGCAGATTTTCCACCGGTCGTGAAGCCTGCGTTCAGGTCGTTTTGATAAATATCGTAATCGACAAGCAGTCCTGTTTTCGGATCAGCGTATTGCCGAATTTCCTGATCAGAAAAATCGGGACGAAAGTTTATTCCGATCGTCGGCTGTAATGTATGACGAATCGCTTTGATGCCCAGCACACCAATGTTCGCAATTCCATAGAGTGTGGTGGACATTCCGACACCCATATCATACCGATAAACATTGTGAAAGCCATTCGTCACCGCGTCATCAAATCCGACCGTGCTATCGGGCTTGAGGAATGCCCGACGAGAGGTAATCGAGCGAAAGAACATCGCACCACTATAATTAAAGCTGGGCGTGATCGAAATATAGCCCAGCTTCGGGGAGATCGAGATCGAAGGTGAATAGGTCATGCCATAACGTTCGGTGTTATGATACGACGTATCACCCGTCGTGTTACGAGCAGTATCGGCCGGAATTTGATTGAGCGTTTTCGAAAGTTGACGAGTGGCATTCACCGACATCGAAACACCCAGCGTTTGCAATAAACTTTTTTCGCCTGTCGCATCTTCCGGCGCAGGAGCGAATGGAAAGAATTGCGTTTTGCTGAGCGTGATCGATGGACTCGTCTCATCGTAAGTATTCCTTTCAAGATCCTGCGAGCGAGAATAATTCACACCAAGCGAGAGTCCGAGATCCTCCCAATTGTGGCTGAACGATGCGAAGGAATTCACATTCTGCCGAAGCAGATCATTCGTGTTTTGTGCGTTGTTGCGAAAATATCCTGAGCTTTGAAAATTGAGATTCGCCGAAATCGAGGTCGCAGGTCCAAGATTAAGATTTGGCATCGCCGCTTGCAAGAGCCAGTTCTCCGTGTACGGATCGACCGAGTTAATACGCGTCTTACCATAACCTACATTCAGCGAAAGTGGCCCGCTCAATAGATAGCGCTGCATAAAGAGCGCCGTGACGTTGAGATTGTAGCCACCCTTTGTGAAGATATCACTTCGAGCCGCAACGTCGAAATAATCGGAGAAGACCTGATACCAACCGAGATGCGTGAGACCATATCCACGATCGCCGGTGACTTGATAGTTCGGCATGATCACACCTGTGCGTCTGCCACCAGCGTGATTCGGGAATACGCCGAATGGCAGAGCGAAGATTGGTACATCTGCGACATACAGATACACCGGTTCGGCAAACACTTGATCCTGCATGATGACCTTCATGCGAGGCGATTCAAAATAATAGTGCGGCACCGGAGCATCGCACGTAGTGAAGCGACCGTTTTCGACGAACAGTGTGCCCGGCGCAACTTGCTTGATTCGCTCACCATAATAAAAACCGCCCTCCATCTCGGTTGTGCCGAGTTGGACGGTGCCACGTTTATTTTGAAAGTTGTATACGATGACTTCACCTTCGTAGGGAATCGCACCATCGTGCAATATCGGTGCGCCTCGAGTCTTTGTGCGGTTCGTGTCACGAACAATGCGCCGCTGCTTGGCAAGCGAACTACTCACCACAGAATCATAATTCGCGCTCGAAGCTGTCAGCGTGTGATTCGTGAAATCCATCACGATCTGATAGGCTTCCATGTCGCGACTCTGAAAATGCATCGAAGCATCATTGATTAGGATCATCTTCTTCTTCGCGACATCGAAGACGATCGAATCTTTGGCGTTGTATTGGACGATCGTGTCGATATCTCCGCGCACGGAATCACGGGCTACATAGAGTGAGTCAGGGAGATCGATTCCAGGGCGCCGCTGCCGAGCAGTTTGTGCGGGCTTTGTCGTATCTCGACCAAATGAGGATGCGGCTGAGGATTGCGCGTTGGAATCCAGTGCGCATAATGAGAACAAAAGCATCCAGAGCCCACATACAAAAAAGAGCCGACTCCGGAGAACCGTGGCTCTTATTCCTACGCAAAACCAATGCTCTGCTCGCACAGCGCGAATGCTCAAGATCTGTTGATGGTATGTGACTATAATCTTACACCTATAGACACAAAAAGTTACGCATAGTTCGGTCGCATCCGGTACGCGATGGGATCAATTTTTCCGGCTTGTGCAAAGCCGCGCAGCCTAAGCGCGCACGAATCGCACTCGCCACAGGCGACATCTTCCGATTGATAACATGACCATGTGAGCTCGATGGGTGCATTCAATGCAAAGGCCAGCTCAACGATCTCTCGCTTTTTGAGATGAATAACCGGTGTGCGTATCTCAAGTTTTGTCTCGGGCTTTGTTCCAAAGTTCAGCGCAGCTTCGAATGCATCGAAAAAGACTTGTCGGCAATCCGGGTAACCGGATGAATCTTCCTCGACGGCACCGATATAGATCCGCCCCGCACCGATCGTCTCCGCCCAACTCGCAGCAATCGCCAGAAAATTTCCGTTGCGAAATGGTACGTACGATGATGGAACAGCAGTAGCTGTTAAGTCGGCTTGCGTTACATTGAGGCGTGCATCGGTCAAGCTCGATCCGCCGATCTCTCGTAAGAATTCGATATCGACAACGAGTCTGCGCGTGATACCAAGTTGCGTCGCAACTTCCTCGAAGGCTTGCTTCTCGCGTCGCTCGGTACGATGGCGATAGTTTAGATGCAACGCTGCGACTTCATCCGATTCTTGCAATGCAATCGCCGCAGTAAGCGTCGAATCCATTCCTCCGGAGAGCAGCACAATAGATGTAATGGGCGCAGAGCTTTTTTCTGACGCGATCATTCGAGCATGTGGGCTTGATGTTCAAAGCTTTTGCGCTCGCTCAAGTTGTAGCGGATTTCGCCTGCAACTTCGGCGTAAGTGCGTTCCGTTTCTTCGACGCGAATACGCAACTCCGAAATATGCTTCATCGGAGAAAAGATATCGGCGAGTCTGTCATAGAACCATCGCGCAATGTTTTCGGCGGTTGTCGGAAATTCGACGAAGACAACCTTCAAGCCGGATTGCTTCAAAAAATCTTTCATCAAGCTATCCGTCTCATCACAAAGGAATGCATGGTCGATCTCGGCAACGAGTGGATCAATATATTGCTTGAGTACAAAATAATCCAGCACCATACCGTTCGACATCGGTTCACCCGCGAGTTCGACAAGCATCCTATACGAATGCCCGTGCACATTCTTACAGCCCGCTTCGTGAAACGGCAGCCGATGCGCCATCTCCCATCTAAAGTCCTTTGCAATCCGTGTTAGCATGAATAATATCTTTGCTACTTCTCTTTGCTTACTTTTTGAATGCCTTCACACGAACGCGATTGGATCGAAGCACTTTCTCCTCACCCTTCGCATACTTCGCACTCACGGTGGAGTGAATGCCCCCGCGTGTCGAGAACTCTCCCATCACTTCCATCCATCGTGGCTTGATTGCACTGACAAGATCTTCCAAGATCTCGTTCGTAACAGCTTCATAGAAGATACCCTTGTTACGGAATGCGACGAAATAGTATTTCAGCGATTTCAGCTCGACGCAAAGTTCGTCCGGAACAAACGTGATCGAAATTACTCCAAAATCAGGTAAGCCGGTAACCGGACAGACCGATGTGAACTCAGGATTCGTGTGCGTAATAACATAATCCCGCGTCGGATAGGGATTCGGAAATACGAGTAACTCGGGCTTCTTCATGCTAATCGGACTCTTCGCTAATTTTGGCATTCTTTCCCTTCGCTTTATAAAAATTTTCAAACACCTCGTAGTACGCTTGGCCAGATGATCTTATGCAGTTGCACCTGATACCGAACCGGCAGGGCATCCTCCAATATCCAAGCAGCGAGTTGATCGGGTGCGAGTGATTCCGCGACAGGCGAGAATAGCACTGTCCCAACACGACTTGCAAGTGCGTGCTCTTCCAACATTCGCTTCGACCACAAATAATCTTCTCTATCACCAATCACAAATTTCACTTCGTCGTGAGATGTGAGTAATGGAATATTGCTGAGCAAATTATGCGATAGCATTCCACTCGATGGCGTTTTCAGGTCAACAATTCGGCGTACTCTCGCGTCAACACGATCTATATCCATGTGCCCGCCTGTTTCGATCATAAGTTCGTAACCACGCGAGAGCAGCGCATCCATCAACGTGTAAACACCCTCTTGTTCCAGCGGCTCACCGCCTGTTAACTCCAGAAGCTTGCAATCGTAGTTCGAAATCTGAGTCAAGATATCCGCGATGCTTTGATCTGTCCCTTCATAGAACGCATATTCGGTATCGCAATAATTGCACCGCAGACCGCAACCGGTGAGTCGAATAAAAATGCAGCGCTCACCCGACCGGCTTCCTTCGCCTTGAATCGAGTAAAATATTTCGTTGATCCGCAGCACATCCGGCCGACGCTTTTCGCTCGGCTTGAGGGCTACGCTATTCTCAACTTGGTCGATCTGGTTTGGAGTTGCCATGTTTTACTCTGTTAGAAGAGCCAAACACCGCCAGAGATAGTCGTGTTCGCCGATGGATCTGCCGCAATAGATCCGGCGTGGACTCTTTATTGCGTTTCGTGGCTTTTCGTGTGTGAATTCACTCTATCTACTTGGTGTCATGAGTTTTAGCGATCCATTTTTCGTCAGCATCTACGAAGACCTTGATGGGCTTCGTTCCGAGGATGTGCAGTACTATCTTGAGCGTGCAGCCAATGCAGAAGGGCCTATCTTGGATGCCGGTTGCGGAAGCGGGCGCTTGCTTTTGCCAATGCTCTCTGCCGGGCTAGATGCATACGGATTCGATGCGTCGCCGATCATGATCGAAAAGTTGGAGCAAGGATTGATCGCCGAGACAGGCGCCGAGCGGGTGTGGGTGGATTCGCTGCAAGATTTTCCGGGTCGAGGGCTTCCGGCGTTTTCGCTTATCATTTGCACCTTCAATACGTTTTTGCATGTGCTCTCTCAAGATGAGCAGCTCAAAGTTCTTGAGAATTTCTATAATGCACTCGCTCCCGACGGAGTTTTGCTGCTCGATATTATCTCACCGATGCGCTTTGCGATTTTGGATGATGCCTCCGAACTTCGCGTCTTCGAAGGCGCAGTGACAAACGAGAATGGCGACGCGATACAAATCTGGCGTTGGTTCGATCGTGATCTTGTCGCGCAGCTCGGTACATATAATCGTGAGTATCGCGTAACTTCAAAAGATGGCACGGAACGAAGCGAGCACTCACTCATCGACTTTCGGTGGACGTTTCCGAACGAGATGGAGTTGCTCTTGAGGCATGTCGGATTTCCAACGCGCGATGTATATGGTGATTTCGATGGTGGTCCGCTAACGGAAACATCCGATGTGCAAATCTGGCGAGCGAGAAAATAATATTTGTAGATAAAATATTTGCAAGCATAAAAAAAAGCGCTTCAAGGTTTTGGCCTTGAAGCGCTTTGTTACAGATCAGAGTGATCCGCCGTATGTGTCGGGGCGAGAGGATTCGAACCTCCGACCCCCTGATCCCGAACCAGGTGCTCTACCAGGCTGAGCCACGCCCCGAACATATCTCCCCAAAACTTACACCACTGTCTGAGACAGAATCTACAACGATGATGCGCCACCAAAGGCCGTTTTTAGGGACGCTGTATAACTCGCGAGTATGATGACAAGTTTCTCCCACGGAATACTTGCGTCCCCTTGTGTCCGCTAGTTGATTGAAGTGGGAATAGGAATTGGTGGAAGTTCGCGAGGGACATAAAAAAAGCGCTTCGGATTCTGTGCGTGTGGTGAGAGAAATTGGTCCTCCCTTGTGAAACACGTAAAGACTTCCGAAGCGCCCCTCTCGTTCAATAATGCCTCTCTGGTCAAAAGAGGCAACTCTATAAGCGGTTTTTGTTAACCAAAAATTCCGCCAAATTTTGATCCTCATTTCGAGGTCAGGCTCATCTTCTGTTTGGACAACACCCCCGTTCGCAAATTTGGTTCACGCTTAGAGAAAATTCTTGAATTATTTTCCCTAAAAAGTCCGGGGAGCGTCTTCAAATATACGCTCCCCGAACGGCATTGTCAAGAGACTCCCCAAAGTTTCTTTCGTTTGGCACAGGGACAAGTCCCTAAGCCAAATAAAAAGAGTGATGCATAATCTACTATCACGACAAATGGAAAGGCTGTTCGAACGGCGTATTACGAGCAGCTTATATAGAAGCAGCTTATTAGAAGCAGCTTATTTTTCGCGATTGGTATTTGCATCGTGTGTCGAATCCGCTGCGTCCACTTTCGCACCCATGTGCTTTCCATAGGTACCGTACCAATCTTCAAGCGCCGCGAAGTTCGCGATCTTGGTATCCTCAAAATAGAGGTTCGTGATCTGGCTCTGATTGATGAACGTTGCATCAAGCACGTGCAACAGCGTTGCACTCGAGCGATAAATGCGCTCACCCTTTTTCGAGATCACTACGCGTGGCTCCGAAAACGACACGATCCAATCTGCACCGTATTTGCGAGCGTACTTCTCGATCTTCGCACTCACATCCTCGGCAACACCTGCTTGCACGGTGATCTCACCAAGTACGATCGCGCTACGCGGCATAATCGAATCCGGCATCGGCTCGTGATAGGTCAGTGCGATCGTATCCGATACCTTCGGAAGATCGAATTGCGTCTCACGTAAGAAGAGTACCGAGTCCGCACCGTCCGCCTCAATAACTGCCTGCGAGTAATTTGCAGAATCGTTGAGGAAATACTGAGCATTGGACGTGTTAGCAAATAGGAGAGTTGCTCCGATCGCTACGACTGCCATTGTGTTTCTGATTGCTCTTGTGGTCCTCATACGATTACCTCTTGAAGTGAATTTGTTTCTAACTGTTCCTAAATCTAATCCTTATCTGTTCCTTGCCGTATCAAATCGTTATCGATCCCTAGCTTTCTGAGCTTCTCCACTCTCGTGATCGACAGCTCTAGAAGTAGATGTTTAATTGGGACGATACCTACTCCATTGCAAGAGGCGTACCAATCCGAGTGCACCACGCCGATTGAGCTGGTTTGCGCATCTTGTACTATTCCTCAAGTCTAATTGTCGGCTAGCGGTGCAATTTATCAAGCTCGATTGATTAAAGACTGCTCACATATCCGCTCGATATTCATTGAGCACATGCCGAATCCCCAGTCAGCACTGAGGGCGGCTTAGGAATGCCTTTCGACCATGCATTTTGACCAAACCTTTTCGGCATAATATTCGTATTAAGGCTGACCAAATTGTGGCGTCGGACGGGGAAAACACCACAATTATGCCACAATTGCCCAATAACATTCTGAAAGAACATCTTGGATCGGGCAAAATCCCCAACTTATTGACGGTCGGCTATCTGCAAGAAAACTGACTGACCTGAAAAGACTCTATCAAAATCTATTCATTCATGGATCTATCTTTTTTGACGCATACTTGGTGGGGACCGCTTGCCTTCGTGATTCTGACGGGGCATCTAACGGTTATGTGCACGTCGCTCTATATGCACCGCGCAATGGCACATGCCGGAGTAGAATTTCACCCGCTCGTGAATTGGGCTATGCGTTGGTGGCTTTGGATCTTTACCGGCATGTCGACGCGTGAATGGGTAGCCGTACACAGAAAGCATCACGCGTTCTGCGAAACAGAAGACGATCCGCATTCACCGGTCATTCACGGTTGGGCGCAGATTCTTTTCTTTGGTGTGAAGTATTACAGGATTGCATACAGCGATCAATCCACGATGGAGCAGTTCACCAAAGGCTGCCCGGATGATTTCATCGAACGCAGACTTTTTGTGCCGCACAAGATGCTCGGTATCATGATATTGTTGCTCATCGAAGTATTGATCTTCGGATTCTGGGTCGGACCAATTGTTTGGCTCGCGCAGGTAATCTGGGTTCCGTTCTGGGCAGCTGGTGTTGTGAATGGACTTGGTCACACAATCGGCTATCGTAATTTTAAGGTTCGCGATGCAAGCCGCAATCTTGTGCCACTCGGACTTTTGCTTTCGGGCGAAGAGCTTCACAATAACCATCACAAATTTCCTGCAAGCGCAAAATTTTCAAAGCGTTGGTTTGAAGTGGATATGGGTTGGGGCTACATTCAATCACTGAAGTTGCTCGGACTTGCAAAAGTGAAAGTTGTACACGAAGGCGTTGCAAACTTCAAACGCACAACCGTTGCAGCAGCAAAAGAAGCCGCACAAGGTGCAGCACACAATGCAATGGAAGCAGCGCATAATGCGAAAGCATCTGCACAGCAGGCTGTCGAGAGTGCGAAGGCCGCAGCAAATGCATCGGCAGCCTTGAGTAGCGACTACTAAGGAGCGACATTACATTTTTCTTCCAAAAGAGCGCGCATTATTTGCGTGCTCTTTTGCGTTGTGGCATTCGGAAGCCTATAACTGTCTCTCCGACAATAGGGCACAAATCCGTCCCTAGTGTAACGGTTTCGCATCTCAGGGTACTTATGTGTGAATATTTGCAGCACGGACTGAGCTCTGTCTACAAAAGTGATTCTATTCGTGTCAATATTCTCGCAGTCGTAGTATGTCAAAGGGTTGTGTTCAACGCTCCGCATGAAAAGCGGCTCCGTCAAATTTGTAACATTCTTTTTTCCCATGGGTATATCTGAACCCGAAAATTCTTCCACTGATCCGTTATGAAACGTAGAGATTTCCTTTCTGCCTCCGGTTTAGCGACACTTGCAGGTGTTTCCGGTGTAACTGGATTTGGGTCACTAGTAGGTCCGAGCAGGGCATCGGCTGCGAACCACTCAGGTGGCAATTCAGGAAGCGCACCACAGCCGCTCCAAACGCTCTCCAGCGATCTTTCTCCCTTCACCGGGAGCTTCAGTGACACCGAACTTCGCCATTTGCTGCGTCGGTCAATGCTCGGCGTTTCCTTCGCACAGTTTACAGCGATGAAAGCACTCGGCGGCATGCAACCCGTGCTGGATAAATTGCTCGATACCTCGTTGCCGTTGCCCGCAAAACCTACGCCGTATGTCGACGAGCTCTTGCTCGCCGACACCACGATCACCGATCCGGTGCTCAAATTAAAGGATCAAACCAACAAGGCACGTCTCGAAGCGATGCGTTCCACGCAGGTTCGCAATTGGTGGCTCGATCTGATGCTGAAAAACGATACGTCAATCCGTGAGAAGATGGCTCTTATGTGGAGCAATCATTTTGTGGTCGGTTCGAGTGTTGTCGGACACGCGGGATATTTGTATCAGTACACGCAAACACTTCGGCAGTACGCGCTTGGCAATCTAAAAGATTTTGTCACAGCGATCTCGACCGACCCTGCGATGCTCGTCTATCTCAACGGCAATCAAAATTATTGGGGCCAAGATCCCGAGGGAAACACTGTTGGCGATCATGTAAATGAAAATTTTGGTCGCGAGTTAATGGAGCTCTTCACACTCGGCAGACTCGATCCTATAACACAACAACCGAACTACACTGAACTCGATATTCAAAACGCAGGTCAAGCGTTGAGCGGATGGCAGCCCGGTACCACAGCACCATTTCAAGGCGAGTTCATTTCTACGTGTCACAATCCCGGACTTAAAACTTTCTTGGGACGCACCGGCAACTATGCACTTGCGGATGTGCTCGGACTCATCTTCGGTAAAGGCACTCCCAAAGGATACAACGTTGCGTACTTCGTTTGTCAAAAGATCTATACGGCTTTTGTTTATTGGATTCCGAATCCGACGGTTGTAGATGCGATGGCAAAACTACTCGTGAGTAGCAATTGGGAAATAGCGCCGGTGATGCAAGCCTTGTTATCGAGCGCCCACTTTTATGATGTGAACGTGATCTCGGCACATATCAAATCACCGATAGAGTTCATCGGGAGTGTGATTCGTGAATTCGAAGTGACCTATCCCCCGTTCGATCCAAAGTCTATCGATGTGATCGGTGTCGATGCAGACGGATTCAATCAGTATCCAGATTCGAACCCGACGCTCACCTATCTTTCCGAGACGCTGGGCGGTGCACTCGGACAAATGTTGCTCAACCCACCGAATGTAAAAGGTTGGAGTCTTGGTGCGGATTGGATCAACGAAAAAACTTTCCCGCAACGACAAGCCTCCGTTGCTGCCATTCTAAAATATCCTATCACATTTGATGGGTCTGCTGCAGCGGGAAATATTTCGCTTGCATTTCGAGCCGATACTTGGGCGCAAACTTGGCCAGGCGCTGGTACCGATAAAATCTCGATCGTAGTAAAAGGCATAGAGTCACACATACTCGGCATTCCACCGGGGCCGCTGGAGACAGAAGATCTCTATAACACTATAAACGCACTGAAGCTACCCGAAGTAGAATTCCATTACAGTCCCGACTACGGCGCACTCTATGCAGCCGCACTTGCAGAGTATCCGGAATTCCAGTTGATCTAACACTGCAAGAATGGAAAGCAACACGCGCATTCTGGTTCAAGCAATTTAAAATATTTTAGTCATCCCCACTATGAAACGTCGCGAATTTTTAACCAAAGGTGTTCAGTTAGGCGTCGCTGCTAATGCGCTCGGATTTATCGGTTCTGCAATGACGCCGATCCAAGCGTTCGGCAGATCACCGTTGCGTGGTGCGCTATCGACAGCGAGCACGAATGACAATATTCTCGTGCTGGTTCAATTGCTCGGTGGCAATGACGGACTCAATTGTCTCGTCCCGGTGAAGGATCCACAGTACACAGCGCTTCGCCCCAATCTGCGTATTAATCGTTCGGGAATCGATCTAAAGGTTCTGCCCGATCACGATTCGCTTGCGATGCATGATCGGATGGCTGCGGCATTCCCGCTATACACAGCACGCAAAATGGCGATCTTGCAAAATGTCGGCTACGCAAATCCCGAGCTCTCACATTTTCGTGGAGCCGACATCGTCCACACTGCAACCGATAGCAACATATACAAGCACACAGGTTGGCTTGGTAGATTGCTGAGCGATCAGAACCCGGGATTCGATCCGACGAAAGTTGTTGCCGGAAGTTCACCCCTTGGTGTGAATTTAGGTAGCGCAACTTCGAATATTTTTCTCGCGAAGAGCGGCGGAATGGGTGTACCACTGAGCCACCTTCCCGATGCTGGCAATAGCGCAGCACACAACTACGATCCCATTCCGAGCAATCCGAGCACAGCATATCAAACGCTCGATTTTGTTCGAAGCGTGCAGAAAGAGACGGAAGTCTATTCCGATACTATCGCGAAGCGTGCGATAAAAGCGAACAGAGTCACCTATCCTTCTACGGAGTTCGCATCGAACATGGCTTCCGTGGCGCAGATGATCGCGAGTGGATTCTCTACAAAAGTTTATGTCGTCACACACTCCGGCTACGATCATCATTCGAATCTTCTTTCCGGACAGGCCGGATTATTAAATGATCTGTCGGAAGCATTGATGGCGTTTCAAAATGATCTTGAGGCGTTCAAAGTCGCTGACAATGTTGTGACGATGACCTATTCCGAATTCGGCCGCCGGCCTGCGGAAAATGGCTCCGGTACAGACCATGGAACATCCTATCCTCTATTCGTTATCGGTACTCGCGTTAGCGGCGGTGTTCGTGGAGCTGATCCGGATCTTGTGAATCTTGTAAATAATAATCTCAACTACGATCCCGATCATGAATTTAGAAACGTCTATGCGACAGTATTAAGTGAGTGGCTGGGTATCTCGGATGCGGAGATCTCGAATGTTCTGACTTCGAGCAATGGCGAGACCTATTCGACAATAACGAAATTCAAGAAGCTCGGACTATTTTGGCCGGCAGGAGTTGCGCCCGAAACGTCGCAATCGGCTGGCTTCGGATTGACGCTTGGCCAGAATTATCCGAACCCCTCGCGCGGAAGCACGACGATCGAGTTCGCAATTCCGCAGAGCACGCACGTCGAGCTTGGTGTGTGGGATGTTGGAGGCCGTGAGATCGCACGAATCGTAGATGGCACGCTCGCAGCAGGTCCGCATCGCGCGGTCCTCGCAACCGGGTCGCTGGCCGAAGGCACATATATCTATCGGCTTAAAACACCACTGAGCCAGATCACCAAGCAAATGACGGTCGTCCGCTGAGGCAACAAAGTACTCCCATTCGAATACGTGAACGAAAGAATGGCTCTCAGATATTTCTTCTGAGGGCCATTTTTTTGAGACTAAATAGTGATTTTGATTTTGTGCGTCGAGTGCTGATGTAAATTTGCACACGATCGAATGATCACTGCGGGAGTAATTCAGTGGTAGAATGCCAGCTTCCCAAGCTGGACGTCGCGGGTTCGAACCCCGTCTCCCGCTCTTGTTGTTTATTTTTCAAAACGGAATCGCGAGGAGATTTTGTGGGCTATTCCTCCTGCTATTCCTCCTGCTCTTCCTCAGCACCCTCGTCTGCTTCTCTGGGCAACTCGATCTCAGAGATTGCATCGATGTCCTCGCCGCCTTGTGATTCGCTGCTGTGTGTGGGGCTCGTATAGACATAGCTCCCGGTCGGGAGTGAACTCGTCGGCGCATCATACTCTTGCACACCCGAATGAACGACAGCATGATGATTTTTGCGAATCAGATTCATCGCGTTGATCCGCTCGGTCGGACTGAGAATATCATGTGCCTGCTTGTAGACCAGTTCATCCTCCATCGTCACGTGCTTCCGCAGGAGATCGACGAGTTGAAGTGCACTATCCAAAAAGGCATGTTCCTCGTCTTTGGACATCACGGTCTCGCGCCTTCCGGAGGCGTCGACATGTCGTTGCCAGGTCCGCACGAGCGTTTCGGCCTGCTGCTCCATGCCCGCGTGGCTATCTTCCAAAAATCGGATTGGCGAATCGGCAGGAAGAAAACCGACATGCGTCAGGTTGGCGATGAGCAATGGGAAGATGGCGATCTCCTCGTCGCGCTCATGTATGGGAAGCACTCGAGAAAAAAAATAGAGCGAACTTACCCAATCCGGATGCGTACTAAAGCTTTTGGACACACCCAGTTGTTCCGCCTCTTTGACAAGTGTATGGAGAAGTTCTACCTGTGCAACAATCACAACGTGAGAAGCACGAAGATACTTGATGGGATCGGAAAACTCTAATGGATCCGGTAATCTGATCAGTGGTTTCGCCATGCGATTTGTTTGATTCGGAATGAATGCTTCTCCTGCCGAGTGGCTCCTACTGCTTTTCCCCGAAGCTCCGACTCTGGATAACAACCTATTTTTCCACATCGCTCTCGTTTAGTGTTACAATTTATACTCCGGACTTGTTTCTTTTTACATAATTGATTATCTTGCAGCTTCTAAGAACTGCGCGGTAGTGGGCTAGGAACATCCGATCCAGCGCGTCACGTAAAATTGAAATTGGAAGAGGGCACATTATGAGTTGGGGAATATATTTTCAAGAGGGCCCCGATAGCCCCGCAGTCGTGGCAGCATTGTTCGAACATAAAGACGATGCCGATCTCGCGTTTCGCATTGCGACGAATCGTCCGATCGATTCCGATCTGCTCGCCGATCACATGAAGCGTTACGCAGAGATGTATAAGGTAAAGAAGCCTGCGTATCTATTCGAACCCGCCGAAGGTTGGCTTGAACTCTACGAACCGGAGCTGAGACACATTCGCGAACTCATACGTGATACCAACGGCAAGATACAAGCGACACTTCGCCAAGGCGAGCTCTTCGCGGATGTGCAGCGACGTGTGCGGCCGTAGCGTACTGTTAGCGCACGATACAAGATAACTTGCGTCTCAGCAAGCCTGAAAAACAGCTCAGCGAAAATTCTGCGAAACCCATTAGATCACATCACCTTATATTCGAGATGACCGAACTTCGTTTTAAACGCCTCTCTTTGAATGACGCAGATATTCCATTGCCGGCCTACGCGACCGAGCACAGTTCGGGACTCGATCTTCGAGTGAACGCAGATATCGCACTCGCACCCGGCCAAGTGCTGCTTGCCCCGACAGGTCTCGCTGTCGAGATACCCGAAGGCTACGAAGGTCAGGTCCGCCCACGTAGCGGGCTCGCGGCTAAGCATGGCATCACGGTTCTGAACTCACCGGGCACTATAGACGCCGACTATCGAGGCGAACTGAAGATTATTCTGATTAACCACGGTAGCGAACCCGTCACGTTTGAACGTGGCTCCCGAATTGCACAGCTTGTCATCGCAAAATATGAAAGAGTGAGCGTCAAGGAAGCATCGGAACTCGCCGATAGCGTTCGTGCTGGTGGCGGTTTCGGACACACAGGTACAAATTGATGCCGCATTTTTTTTCGAACATAGGAGACTCACTCTATGCCGGTCGTACAGAATAAAGTTGTCACGATAGAGCGACACATCGTCGAGCAAGAGCGCGCCACAAACGGCACTGGAGATTTTTCCGCGATCCTTCGCGATCTGACGCTTGCAATAAAGATCATCCATCGCGAAGTGACGCGTGCAGGGCTCGTAGATATTCTTGGTGCCACCGATCGCGAGAACGTGCAGGGTGAGATCGTGCAAAAACTCGATGAGTTTGCTAACGAGGTGATCTTTCGTGCGATGGATCACGGCGGGCATTTGTGCGGTATGGCTTCCGAAGAAAACGAAGAGATCCTCGCGATTCCGGAAAAATATACGTGTGGGAAATATGTACTCTTGTTCGACCCACTCGATGGCTCTTCGAACATCGACGTGAATGTTACGATCGGTACGATCTTCTCCGTTTTGCAGCGTGTCACGCCTGACGGCACGCATGGCACAGAAAGTGATTTTTTACAAGAGGGCTACAAGCAAGTCGCAGCGGGCTATGCGATTTATGGATCGAGCACGATGCTCGTGTATACCGCAGGTCACGGCGTCTATGGCTTTACGTATGATCCATCTGTCGGCGAGTTCTTGCTATCCCATGACAATATTCGCATTCCAGATCACGGAAAGATTTATTCCGTTAACGAAGGCAACTATCACAAGTGGGATGCACGCATGCAGCGCTACATCGACTGGGCCAAGATGGACGTAGCAGACGAGAACAAGAAAGCATACAGCTTGCGCTACATTGGCTCGATGGTCGCAGACGTGCATCGCACGCTACTCTACGGCGGCGTCTTTCTATATCCGGCAGATATCAAGAGCCATAAGGGCAAGCTGCGATTGCTCTATGAAGCGAACCCTATGTCGTTCGTAGTCGAGCAAGCAGGCGGCAGAGCAAGCACCGGCAAAGAACGTGTGCTCGAAGTGATTCCGGAAGCGCTGCACCAACGCACTCCCCTCATTGTAGGGAGTCCGAAGAACGTGGAAGAAGTCGAACGCTTTTTAAACAGATAGCAGGTTCGAGTTTGATTGGAGTATGATGAAAACAAAACCCACGGCAGATGTCGTGGTTTTTTTTGAGCATAAAAATTTCTTACATACAAAACGCCCCGCCAAAAATTGGCAGGGCGTTTTGCTTTCAACTGTTTGCTCTTGTGCCGTTAAGGCATTCGAGTCTGACTTAGGTAGTCGGACTTAGATAGTGTCTGTCTTACTTCGAAAGGATCATACTCTTGACGAGGTGCGTCGAGCCACTGATCAATTCATAGTAGTACGTGCCGCTCGAAAGCTGTGAAGCATCAAGCGTCACAGTATGCGAACCAGCGCTCAGCTTGCCGTTCACGAGCATACGAACCGTCTTACCGGTGATGTCCGTGATAGCAAGCGTAACCATTGTCTCCTTCGGCAGTGAGAAGCGAATCTCGGTCGTTGGGTTGAATGGGTTTGGATAGTTCTGCTCGAGGCGGAAGCCATTGGCTTCTGCGATCGGTGCAACACCCAGGTTGTCCTTGCCAACACCACTCAATGTGATGCTTGCAAATACCGGGATCGAAGCATTGCTCTGTGCAGAGAATGTTGCGACACCGGATGCCTGACCAACTGCCGTCGGAGCAAATTCAAACACGATCTGACCTGTACCACCGGCTGCTGGGATAGCTGTCGTACCACCAGACTTCCAACTGAAGCCTGAACCCGTTACTACCGGCTGACCTGGCGTCCAATCACACTCACCATTGTTTGTGAGCACAACCGTGAAGTTGCTCTTCGAACCCTTGAAGGTCGAATCGGCCTGCGCGTTAGGTCCGGAAATGTTTGCCGCTCCACCAACGCCATTCATAGCGATCGTGACAGGCGTGACACCCGTAGCACTTACATCCAAGTTCGCGACCGAAGCGCCGCGTGTCTTTGGGGTGTAAGTAACCTTGAATGTTGCGTTCTGACCACCGCTGATGACCGGAGAATTCGCTGAGCCAACAACTGCGTAGTCCGCTGCACCTGCACCGCTGAATGCTGCATTGTACGACGTTGCAACGTCACCGCAATTGGTTACTGTGAAGATCGCTGTATCCGTCTCACCTACGCAGGTCTTGTTCGCAAAACCGGCTTGCGGTGTTGCACTTGCGCAGACGAGCTGTCCGAAGACATCGAGTGATAGCGAAGCCGTAAGCGGGCGACCATTCGATGTTGCTGCGATATTCAGTGTTGCATTTCGATCACCACGATCACCAGGCGTTGCACAGATCGTGAAGACCTTGAAGCCACCGGCAGGAACGACGATCGGGAATATGTTGCCGCTAAGGACAAACTCCGATGCATTCGAGCCCGCAAGCGTGGCACTCTTGATCGTCAGATCAGCTGAACCCTTGTTCCAGAAAGTATCTGTGCGGCAGACCGTCTTGCCAACTACAGCAGAATCGATGATGCCTGTACCGGCTACAGCAAGTTTGCCGAAAGGTACGCCTGTGCCGATGATATTCACAACGAAGGTGCTGGTGTCTTTACGTGGCGAATCGTATGTTAACGGAATCGTTGTCGTAAGACGCAGACGAGCAGTACGAGCACCGTTACGGATAGGTGCAAAGCAGATTTGAATCTGTTTGAATTTATCCGGTGGGATGATCGTGTCCGCACCCTTCAAAGGCACCATCGTGTAATCCGCATCGAAGCTCGCAAAATAATTATTCAAAATGCGAACGGTGTCGGAGCCGACGTTCGTAAGTGTGATGAACTGGCAGGCAGTATCGCCAACGCCAACAGAATCAAAGTTCAGTGGCGATGGAGCAACTGTCAAGCGACCGATCGTACCAACTCCAAAGAGACCAACCGTATCAAGCGGTTTGTTCAATGCATTGGAATTGATAACAAGCACCGCCGGGCGTGAACCCTCAAGTGTTGGTCGGTACTGCACCGTTACCGTATCCCAAGTGCCGGAAGGCAGCGGATTTATGGCGACACGTGTTACAGCATACTCACTTGCATAAGTGCCAAAGATCGAAATGCTGTTGAACGTTAGCGCTCCCGTTCCTGTGCTGAAAACCGCAAACGATTGCGAAAGCGTATCGCCTATTCTTGTTCGAGTCTTCTTGAATAGATCCGTGGTTGGTACCGAGATAGCCGGAGCAATACCGGTTCCTGTAAGGGTCACAGTCTGAGTTCCACTATCTTGTCCATTCGTGGTGACTGTAAGAGTTGCCGAACGACCGCCAGATGCGATAGGGCTAAATCGTACACAGATCTGATCCGTTGCACCTGGAATGAGGGGTGCCGCTGGCTGTTGCACCACTGTGAAATCGGGGTTACCTGTTATACTGATACTGTTAAAGGTTAACGGGCCATTCGGGCCTGTATTCTTTACCGTCACGCATTGCGTTGCGGATTGTCCGGAATTCAACGATCCGAATGCAATTACTTTTGGCTGCACAGAAAGTTGGGAGATGATCGGCGGAGGCGGAGGCGTGAAGCGTAGATTAGCCGTTGGGGTGGTGGTGCCGCTTGCCTGATATACCAGAGTCTTAAAGCCACCTGTCGATCCGCCGTTCAGGCCGATCGTCACGCATACACAACCATCGCTTCCGTTCGTGGTATAGCTGTAGCTGTTATACCAGAATTCGATAACGTTGGTAGTTTCGT
>JBDTCS010000239.1:0-3336 GCA_039923455.1 Kapaibacterium sp. (SeqCode)
GACTCAAAGTGTGGCCCGCACCAAAGAACGCGGACGGCACTCCAATACCACGCATTACAAAACCGAATTCGGAAAAGCTCGGAGATAGCAAGCTCCGGGATAAGATACACAACATCTCCAGACTCTCAAACGGCGGATTTAATTCGTCCACACATGTTGCTCCCGAGATTACCGCACAGAGCAACAACGCGCCGACAAATATTTTGCACGATCGCCCATTCGATAATGCGATCATAGACACGCCGCAAGCAGTTGAAAACACAGCCGCTGAAACACTAGCCGCACATGAACTCGAAGAGTGGAAAAAGCCAAAGATCAGACGAGGTCAAGAGATCGCGAAGGTAATTCCCGAAGTAGAACTAGGCGACGAGACCGTGCTAAGCAACGCTGCGCTTCCGCACTCGGTCACCGGTGAGGAAGGGCTTCACGACATCGTACGTGAGCACCAAGTCATGAGCAAAGTCGCCGCCAAAGTGGCCGATGCACCACTCTTCACCGCAGTTGCAAAGCGAACGATCATTCCCGAGAACCCATACGATGAAGTACTGACGCGTTACAAGAATCCGGGCTTCGATCTGCTGACACCCGCCGATCCGAAAGATGCTCCTGACGCAAACGACGACGAGTTAAAGATGAAGGGAAATCTTTTGCGTGATAAACTCGCAACCTTCGGAGTCGATATCGAGAATATCACCGTGACGCCCGGCCCAGTCGTTACGCTGTATGAGTTCACACCTGCGGAAGGTGTCAAGGTATCGCGCGTAGAAAACTTGACGGATGATATCGCACTCGCGATGAAGGCTCGCGGCATTCGTATCATCGCGCCGATTCCAGGTCGCGGTACGATCGGCGTCGAAATTCCGAATGATGTTCCGAAGATGGTGCGCATTCGTCCGCTCTTCGAATCGCCGAGCTTTCGTCAGACGAAGATGAATCTGCCACTCGCACTTGGTATGACTATCTCCGGTGACGTATACGTTGACGATCTCAACAAGATGCCCCATTTACTTATCGCAGGTGCGACGGGTGCTGGAAAATCTGTCGGTGTCAATGGCATCATCGCAAGTTTGCTCTATGCGAAATCACCGAAGGATATCAAATTCGTAATCGTTGATCCGAAGAAAATCGAACTCTCGCTTTACAAAAAACTGCGTAAGCATTATCTGATTGTATCTCCCGAGGCCGGTGAAGATATCGTAACAACTCCGCAGTTTGCAGTGCTCGCATTGAAGGCAGTGGAGCTTGAAATGGAAAAGCGTTATGATAAGCTTGCGAAGGCTGGTGTGCGTTCGCTGCTCGATTACAATATTAAGGTTGCGCAAGGTAAACTCGTCTCAACCGCAGAAGAGCAGCATTATCATCTGCCCTACATCGTCGTGATCATCGACGAGCTCGCAGATCTTATGATCACTGCCGGTCGCGATATCGAAGAGCCGATCTGCCGTATTGCACAGATGGCACGTGCGGTTGGTATTCACATGATACTTGCTACGCAACGTCCATCGGTGGATGTTATCACGGGCGTGATCAAAGCAAACTTCCCTGCACGCATTGCATATCAAGTTGCGACGCGTGTCGACTCGCGGACGATCTTGGACTCGATGGGCGCTGAGCAATTGCTCGGCAACGGCGATATGCTTTATCAGCCAAGCGGTACGCCGAAAGCAATTCGTTTGCAGTCACCGTTCATCTCAACCGAAGAGGTTGAAGCGATCGTCGATGCGATTGCAATTCAAGATGGACCAGGCATGAGTTACTCGCGTCCGTGGACACTTCCATCACTCAAACAAAAGAATGGAAGCTCGTTCGCACAAGGTGACGAAGGCGGTCGCGACGAACTCTTCGAAGAAGCAGCCCGTGTGATTGTAAGGCATCAGCAAGGCAGCGTATCGCTATTGCAGCGCAGACTCAAAGTTGGCTATTCGCGTGCAGCCCGCATCGTTGATGAATTAGAATCCGTCGGTATCGTTGGAGGCTTCGACGGCTCGAAGGCAAGACAAGTGCTCTGCGAATCCGAAGAAGAACTCGAGCTTGTACTCTCCTCGCTCGACTATTGATTGATTCGAATCAGGTTCATAAATAGGCCGGTAACGCATTGCGTCACCGGTCTTTTTTTTGCTTCACTCGTTCGGTTGATTCTATCGGGGCGCAATGAATATATGAACGTAGTCGCCAACGCGACCAAAAAAAACGCTCCCTCGGTTACCAGACCGAGAGAGCGAGTTCAGAATAAAAACACAGAGGGGCGCTTCGAATGAATGAGTTTGAGTCACCGGTCACAGGCGCCTCAAGCATCACCAGGATGATCGCTCTCTCGGGGGGCGTGCTTGCTAAGCTATAATCGCAAGTACGCTCGTGAGATTGTATGTCCTAATGATTATTCATTCGGTTTACACTGCTATCGCAGCGGGCGATTGGGCGACCCCGTTCTCCGTTCTGATGTTATAGATTTCCAGCAAACGATACATCGTAGAACGACTGATATCGAGCTTCACGGATGCTTCCGAGATGTTGCCGTCGCATGCGTCGAGTGCATGTTTGATGGCAAGCTGCTTCAGGCTTTCGAGTGGCAGTACGACGCGGTTCTTCTCTGCATCGAAATAATCCTCGAGCTCGTACATCGGCAACGCCTGTTCGAGTTGTTCTGCACATTCCCTAATCGGAATAGGCAGATCTGCGAGCATCACTTCGTTTTTATCGCAGATGAGCACAGCGCGCTCGATCGTTGATTCGAGTTCACGAATATTGCCGGGCCAGTTGTATGCAAGCATAGCCTGGATGGCGGCAGATTGAATATTCGTGATCTCACGTCCCTGCTTTTCGCTAAAGCGCTTCAAGAATGTGTCCGCTAAAAGCAGAATATCACCCTTGCGATCGCGTAGAGGCGGAAGCAATATCGGGAAAGTCGAAATTCTATAATAGAGATCTTCACGGAATAGGCGCTGTTGAATTGCCGTGCGAAGATCGGAGTTCGTTGCGCAGATGATACGCACATCGACATGGATCGTCTCCGTTCCGCCGACACGTTCGAACTCACGCTGCTGGATTGCGCGCAAGAGCTTCGCTTGCAGCATCAGATCCATATCACCGATTTCGTCTAAGAAGAGCGTGCCACCGTGTGCGGCTTCGAACTTACCGATCTTACGACCGATTGCGCCCGTAAAACTTCCCTTCTCATGTCCGAAGAGTTCGGATTCTAAAAGTTCATGCGGTATCGCCGCACAATTGATAACCTGGAATGCTTTTTCCGCACGAGGTCCGTTCGCGTGCAGAGCGCGCGCAACGAGTTCTTTTCCGGTTCCGGATTCGCCAAGGATGCAAACCGTGATGTCGCTT
>JBDTCS010000240.1:0-3618 GCA_039923455.1 Kapaibacterium sp. (SeqCode)
CTTTGATCTCCTCGGGAATCTCCTCCTCTTCATTATCGAGCGCAGCTTTACGCTTGTAGATCTCGGTGATCTCTTCAACGATGTACCAATAAAACGTATCGATCTTTGCTTTTGTCATCAGATCGAGAATGCCGAGATCGAATGCGTTCTGAGAATCCTCTTTAATCTGTATCGTGTCATGCAGTGCCTCGCGAGGATTGGTCTCGATACGTGATTTGATCTCCTGAAGCTGATGCACCCATTTGTGATCTTTCTTCTCAACACGAAGATCGTAATCGGTTTTCGTTTTTTCTATCGCTCCGAAAACTTGTACGATGAGCACCGAATGATGCGCCACGATCGCACGACCAGATTCTGAAATGATGTGTGGATGTGGGACGCCCTCTTCCTCGCATACGTCCATAATGTTGAATACCGAGTCGGCCGCATACTCTTCCATCGTATAGTTTGTCGAAGAGTGAAAGCTTGTGCCGCTGCCATCATAATCAACGCCAAGTCCGCCGCCGATGTCGAGATACTTGATCGAATCAACACCCATCTTGCGCAGCTTTGCATAGTAACGCGTGGCTTCGCGGGTTGCTCGCTTGATCGAAAGAATGTCGGGAATCTGACTACCGATATGAAAGTGCACAAGCTCAAGTGCCGAGAGCATATCTTCTGACTTGAGATACTCAATCGCTTCGATCAGATCCATCGTCGAGAGCCCGAACTTCGCAGACTCACCTCCGGATGTTGCCCAGATTCCTGTGCTCTTCGCGGCAAGCCGAACACGAACACCGATCTGCGGCCTGATGCCAAGTTCTTTTGCGATCGTAAGGATAGCTTTAACTTCCTCGACCTTCTCGGCAATCATAATCACTTTCTTCCCAAGCCGATTGCCGAGCAGAGCCGTTCGAATAAAAGAAGAATCTTTGTAGCCGTTGCAAATGATCAGCGCTTCCGGATCCTGATGTGCCGCCAGCGCAGCAAAAAGCTCCGGCTTCGAACCCGCTTCGAGTCCGTAATGAAACGGACGCCCTGCATCTTCGATCTCTTCGACAACTTCGCGAAGTTGGTTCACCTTGATCGGGAACACGCCCAGATATTGCCCATTGTATTTGCTCTCGACTATCGCTTCGTTAAATGCTTTGTTGAGCATCACCACGCGATCGCGAAGCAAATCTTGAAATCGGAGCACGAGCGGAAATTGGAGGCCGCGTTCCGGAGCCTCGCCGATACACTTCATAATGTCGATCGTCGCACCTTCGGAGCGAAGCGGAGAGACGGTGACGTTGCCTAACTCATTAATGGAAAAATAATCGAGTCCCCAGCGGTCGATGTTGTAAGTCGCGATCGAGTCTTCGACCGTCCACGCATCGAGTGGTGTGACCGGAATCGGTGTGTGCCCGTTCGTTTTAGAGTGGCCATTGGTTGAGCCATTCGTCGAGCCATTGTTTATTACAGGATCGCTTGCGGCGCTTGAGATCGCACCGGCAATATGGGAAGGATTCGTTACTTCGAGATCAGCCATTAATGGAAACGGAGACTACGCGCAAAAATAAACCAGATCTTATCACTATCGCAAACGCACCCATCGCTACAAGCATGTAGCCAAGCAGTTACCACGACCGCCCCGATGCGTACCGCGAAACCCAAACACGACTTTTTCGAAATCGGTGCAAGAAAATATTCCGGTAGTCAAAGATTCGTACACGAGCGCTCACCGCTGAATAACGAGCTTTCCGGAGCGCGACCAATCGGGGCCTGTCAGCCGATATTGATATACACCATTCGCGAGTGTTCTCGTGTCCAGCACTACCTCGTGCTTGCCAGCAGTTTCTATTCCGCGAACTGGCGTCGCGATCTCGTCGCCCGAAATCTTATACACTCGTAACGTGACATACTCGGTCGCGCTGAGCTCATAGAGAAATATGACACTACTCGCTGCAGGATTGGGAAATTGAGCAATCTCGGCTGAGAATTTCCGCTGACCTCCGTTGCTTTCCGACGACTGTAGAGCAATCGCAGGAATAAGTACAAAATGATCCGGACCAACTCGCCCCACATCGGCATTCGGGTTTAAATGGACGTATCGAAACGTGAATTGATGGTATCCGCTATCTAATGGAAATTCGGAGAGATCGATACTATCCGATGGCATGATGTACGCATTGCCGACAAGGTGTTTGTAACTATCAAAGCTTCCGAGCGGACGACCATCGATCGAATAATCATAAACGCCGTAACCTCCTGCGAGCGAAAGGAATAAGTACCCGTGATAAAAGCTCGGTGTCGGAGTCCAGAACCGAAAGCTGATCGTATCGCCAAATTGGTTTGGAAAGTATTCGATAAATCCTTGCTCGCCCCAGTGGGCCCATGTGTTGAGGCTCGTATTATTATAGTACCATTTAGAATTCTCGGAGAAGGTCGGAGGCACAAGATTCTCAAATTCGTAATTTCGAATGTCTGTGACCGTAAAACCAAGCTTCGTGTTCGAAAGCCCTGACTTGGTACCGAGTGCCCGAATCGGATAATAGCCTTTAGCTACTATCGGAATGTGAAACTGTGTAAAAAACCTGTGATCCGTCCCAACAATGATTGGCTGATCCGTCGCGAATATTCTGCTTCCGGATGTGATCACTACCTGCTCACCCGGTTCAAATCCAGCTCCGGTCAACTTTAGGCTGTCACCGATTTCCAGAATCACCAAATCTGAATCGGTGAGCATTCGGAGCGTCGGTGTAGCAATGACAAAAAGTAATTGAGGAGAGGCTTCGTCATTTACGGCAACACTGTGGACGCCGGCTCTCCAACTTTCTGATACGATGCGAGACCAGAAGAGCCTGCCCGACAT
This sequence comes from Kapaibacterium sp. (SeqCode), assembly GCA_039923455.1. GTDB lineage: Bacteria > Bacteroidota > Ignavibacteria > Palsa-1295 > Palsa-1295 > JBDTCS01. The sequence continues at coordinate 2,834 of JBDTCS010000240.1, forward strand.
GTCAGCGGTTGTGCCCCCGATGCTGTCATTGTCTAACTTAATCGTGAGATGCTCGCCGGGCTGGTATCCTGCGCCCTTAATGTGCCATTCTTCTCCTGCCCGAACAGTGTCACGCGAAGCTCGAAAGGGCGTCCAATGTTCATAATAAAATGCCGTGCTTCGGTAGTCCTCACGAACATCGTTGCCTTCACCATGATGCAGGTCGAGATCGAACGATCGATCGTAGGGCATCGCATCCATGCAATGAAACCGGTACATCACGTTGCACCAATGTAGCAGCCCTGCAAATGGAAGTGTGAAGGGACCGTCCATAAAATAAAAACCTGCGTTGAAATAATCTTCGGTCCCGCTAAAATGAAATGAGGTTCGAGGGTTGGAGTCAATTATGAAAACAGGATCGCCTTCGAGAGCTACCGGGCTACTAAGGGCTGGCATCTGAAGCAGAGTCCCGACATACTTGCCTCGCCCTAAGGTGTGAAGCAAGGGGTGAAACACTCCGTACCGAGTCGGGTTTGATTCGTGCGATTGCGTCGAGAAGTAGCCATAAAGATTCGGGTCGATCGCTTCATGGGAATACTGGATCCGCGTTTCGACTCGCTGCGATTGCTGAGTCAGATTAATAAGCTGGATGGAAGCGTGACTCCGAAAGGGCATGGGAAACGTGATCTGTAGCCTTCCGGAGGGATCTGTCTGAATATATTGAGACCGCATATCCTTTAGTCCCGCAACGGTACCGAAGAGATCACCGAGCGAAACCCGAACTGCAGGTTCGTCGCGATAATCCC
>JBDTCS010000241.1:0-5568 GCA_039923455.1 Kapaibacterium sp. (SeqCode)
TTACTCGGCGCTCAACCTAGATCGCACGCTAAATTTTGTTGGCATCTCCGGACCAGTACCCGGTGTCAGGCGCGACACGCTGACCGATTCCACTTCGATTAAGAAGAGTATCGCATCCAGTATACATCTTCAACTCGGATGGTTGCGCGCTGGAGTCGGTAATATTGATTCGAGAGATTATGAAGGCGACAAGATCGGCACGCTTTCATCAAGTGAGAATGAATTCTTGGGTGCGGCCGCCGTTCGCATTACAGCGAAGTTTGCGCTTGGTTTTGCAGCTCGGTTCTATTATTCGACCCTACCATTTCCCGATCCAACCGTACCAAAGATTACCAGTAGTGGCTTTGGTTTGGATATCGGTGCAGTATATATACCCAGAGACAATGTGACTGTCGCCGCGACTATCCAACATATTGCCGCAAAGTACCACTGGGATTCTTCAACGCTCTATGGACAGACAGGATCATCGACCACAGATTATTTTCCGCTTGTCCTAAGACTTGGCGCTACCTGGAAACCGGTGGATGAACTCATGATTGCCGCAGATCTTGCAAATCACTTTCGGTTGTACGATCAGCAAGATTTTGTGACGAAAAGTGCAAAGACGGCCGAACTTGCACTTGGTGCAGAGTATGAACTGACGCATGGCTTTTACTTGCGAGGTGGTGTACGCGGAATTGATCTTACGAATCAACTCAAGAATGAAACGGGGACAAGCCTCGGATTTGCGTACACGTTTTCGATTCAAGGTATCAAGCCAACGATCGCGTATGCACTCTTGAACGATGCTGTCAGCACCGGACCGACGCAAATGATCTCGATCGGACTTACTTTTTAATACATGAACGTTACGAAATCATCGCAGACCATTCCGCTTTTACTTTTGCTCATCACACTCGTGATGATGGCAACATCTGCAGACGCTCAAACAACGAATGGGAATTTGGACGCGAACGGGATGGCCTTTCTTAAGTTGAATGGAGCTTCAGACGCATTTGCGCTTGGCGATATTCACGTTGCCGGAATCGATGCGAGTGGTGGGCTTCGTGCTAATCCCGCTCTGCTGGTTGGTAATAGAGACGCTCGACTTGGTTTCGCTTACGGCCTTTTGCCAACACTGGGCAACACCGATCTGATAACGGCCAGCACAACCGCGGGCAGTGATTTCAGTCTTGGCATTTCGGCATACATACTTCGCAATGGTGAGCTCGAAGTTCGCACTGCACCGAGCACAGATCCGCTTAGTACGAGCATTCCACAGAATTTTGCCGTCGGCCTCACGGCTTCTGTCAATATTTTTGACAGCCTGAGCGTCGGCATGACGATAAAGTGGTTGAATGAGAAGATCACTATATATAACGCAGATGGATTGGGTTTCGACCTCGGATTGCACTACATTTTCAGTTCGGAATATCAAGCTGCGATAGCTGTGCAAGATCTTGGAAGCATGAGCAAATTGGGTAACGATGCGACCGTACTTCCAGGCCGCGCAACCGCAACGTTCGTTGCTGCGCCAAGTTTTTTATCCGGTTCAGATATTCAAACGAAGTTTCTCTTATCGCATCAGATTCCGCTAAAGGGGGATGTGAGTCACACAAGCGTTGGAGTTGCTGCTTCTTATAAAAATACGGTAGAGGCACGAGTGGGTTACGTTACACATTTTGACACGCGTTCGATCACGTTTGGAGTTGGCTTGCGTTACAAGTTTCTTAATTTCAACTATGCGTTTGCCCCATCGATTAACGGATTTAATTCAACGAACGTATTTGGATTAAATGTCTCGTTCTGATTAACAGCTTAGTCACTAAAGTGAAGTCAACGCTTTTTCTTCGAAGCAACTGAGGAGGCTTTCACCAGAGGTGGCTTGAAATAGGGGATTCACCTCAGCGGTGGGATCAAAACTGGTCTGTGTTTGCGACCAGCTTCCATCGAGTAGTTCCTCCGTCGCACACAAGACGTCGTCAACCTTGATACTCGAAACATCTGCACCTTCCCTGGCTACAAAAATTCGTGAAGGTACTTGAATGGGTAACCATTCTATATGATCAGAACTCTTATCTGGCAAAAACGAGATGATAGGCTTGTTCGCTGCAACGCCGATATGCACCGAGGCTGTATCTGGTGAAATGACCAATCGACTTTCCCCAATCAGCGCTGCGAGTTCCAAAAGATCCTTCGACGTGTGGAATCTATCCACTCTTGTTAGCCCCGCATCTTCGACTGCGGCTTGAATACCACCGTGAGTTTCAGGCATTCCGGTTAGCATAATCGCACCATCCGGATGATTCTCGGTGAAGACTTTCGCAAATGCAATCGCGTTTTCTAAGCCCCACTCAAGCGAGCGATCACGAGCCTGAGTATTGAGAACAATAAACCATTTTGCACCGGTCCCACGGAGTCTCTCATCGATCTTTCTTCGCACGTCACTGACGTAAGTATCAGGCACATGAAGTGTTGGGCGCAACTCCTCCATAGTGAGCGGCGGTTGAAAGTCGATTACTTCGTTCAGAATTTCCAAAGCATGATGTGCAATATGCGTTGTCCTTCTGTTGCGATTGCTGATGTAATTGAAGAATAGTTTATAGAACGATTGTGCTTTATGTAATCCGGTCGCCTTTATTCCATCCGGTGCAATGTATTGCGCAAACATCGCGAAGTCCGACATGTGCCGAAAGTGCACATTGAGTAGCACTTGGTAGTGCGCAGCTCTGGCTCGCGCAAGTTCAGAAAAATGACCAAAGTCACTCCGACCGACAAAAAGATAACGATCGTCAACGTCCGGGTCAGCCGCAACAATGGAGCCGTTACGCTCGGAGGTGATCAGACCAATTCGGCAATTTGGGTTTCGTCTTTTGACTGCACGGTAGAGCGCAGTAGCAAGCACGAGGTCGCCGATACCGTCACCATAGCCGATCACCAGCAAGCTTCGCAATTCTTGAATCGGTATCTTCGATTTAGGCGCAGGATTCCTAACGAGCATTCCCAATAGTGCAAGCGGTATCCTTCTAATTATAGAAAGCTCTGAAATATTTTTCGGATTCACTAATTCACGGACGATCATGTTCATCGATCCAATAGTTCAGAAACTGCTCGTTTGACGGAATCGAGCGTGATCGAACTTACTGGCGATCCCTTTTCGGGAAATAATACACGATTTGGGACTCCCGAGGGGAGCCACTCGTTTTGTTCGACGAACAGGCCGACCGTTGGTTTAAGCTCGGCACCAGCAATGTGGATAATTGATGTATCCGGAGAAATTACGAGAGTTGAATTCCGGACTACAGTGAAGAGCTCGTGGACGTCACTTGTCTCAAAGTGGTGTAATCTGGCATTTGGGTTTGCCGCTAAGAAGGCATTGGTTGATACCGCTTGCGTGGGCGAACTCGTCCAAAGCACCGACAGACCTGGATAGGATTCGATTATCCATTTCGAAAGCGCTAAATTATTGGCTAACCCCCATTCGCGAAAAGGTGTGGCGGATTCAATATTGATATGCACGAAGCCGCCGGCTGCATCCGCCAAAAGTATTTTCTTGATCCGGTCGTGAGTACGCGATTCAACTACAGGATCAATGCGAAGGGACGCATGCCACGCATCCGCAGCAATGTTTAGACCGAAGATACCTTCGAAGTGGCTTCGTAGGAATTCATTCGTAGGAACGGGATGCACCGGATTCGGAAATTGCGTTACGTGTGAAAAAAGAATCTTGCTTCGAGATAGACCTTCTTCTTTGATCGCAGTCGAAGTGACACCCTTAGGCGAACAGAGCCTTGCGATGATTGCGCCCTTCGTCTTCTTCTTATAGACCAATGCAAGCACGACATCCCACTTTTGTTTTCGGACTTCGCGAATTCCTCGAATCGTTTGGAGAAGCGCTCCTTCAGAAAATAAGAACCGAACATCCACATCATCGTCGGCTCGAATCACATCTATGTTACGTGCACTTGCTGCGACACCGATTCGTAGTTGCGGATTTAGCCGCTTCAGGTTTCGCCAAAATGGAGTTGTGACGATCATATCGCCAATCGCATCATATCGGAGTATGAGCACGCTTTGAATACGATTAGGATCGATCGCGTGATCTACATGCTTTGTCCGCAACAGCATGCGCAAGACTTGAAGCCACACAGCCTTATTAATTCTCTCCAGCCACTGAGCGAACCGTTTCGCAAGTGAAGGACGAACCGCAAACTCTATGTCTGTTCGGCGCTTACGCGCATACTCTTCTTGAACTTTGCGAGTATCCATCACGCACCGGCAATGTGTTGCTTGTACGGAATCGAGCTCAACGCACCGGTAGGGAAGAACATTGGTATCGATGAATCGCGAAGGATGCTTGTGATAGGCTCGTTGTTCGCGGAGGCTTGATATAAAATATCGGCATCGTTGACCGATCCGAAACTCGTGTGTGAAGTTGAATGCTTGCCGGTCACGATATCTATCGCTGCCCTCATAACCTCATCCACAGGAATCGACGAAACCGGATCGCCAACTTTTTGTGGTGCGAGATTCACTGATGGCACGAGTAGTGGAATCCATTCAAGGGGCAGGTTATCACGGTCAGCCCAGAGGACGATTGTGGGCGTACCCTCAGCCACACCAAAGTGAATGACCGAAGTGTCAGGAGTGATCACCAAACGTGCACGGTTGGCAAGCGCCGCAACTTCGAGGAGATCGTAGGATGTGTCGAAGAACCGCGCTTGATCTAATCCATGTGCGCTGATCATCGTCTTCACTTCGGTTTGCCGAACCGGGGAAGCCGTGAATAGCACCACACAATCGGGATAGAGTTTCGAAAATTGCCGAACAAACTCGACAGTGTTTTCGATGCCCCATTCTCTGAACGGTGTTCGCGCCTGTGTATTAAAATAAATGAACCAAGATGCGCCGGTCTCTTTCAAGATAGCATCAATAGCATTCGAAACTCTCGTCTCCGTTTCGCTACACATCGCAAGCGTTGGACGCGACTCCCACTGCAATAATGGCTCGCCGACATCGACCACTGCATCAAGCATCATCAGGCCAAGTTGCGCAAGATGCATCGAATTGCGTTCGAACGGTAACAGGGTATTAAAGAGAATCTTGTACATCTCCTTGCGTGGATGTGAAGTAGATACCTTGGTGCCCTTCGGCGCAATCACATTGCATACGAGTCCGAACTCCGTCATGTGATTCAGATGCATATTTACAACGAGATCATACCCGCGTCTTCTTGCTCGAAAAATATCTGTGTAATGTCTGAAGTCGAATCGATTTAGAAATTTGTATTTTGTATCTACGTCCGGATCGCAGCGCAACAGAGGAAGGTTGCGATCGGAAGCGATGATACCGACGTGGCAATTTGGATTCCGACGTTTGATCGCGCGGTATAATGGTATCGCAACTACCATATCGCCGATCGCATCACCGAACGGCACAATAAACACACTCTTCAGATCTCGAATCGGCAACTTGGTTTTCGGCGTTGGATTATGAAATATTCGCCGAAATAATTTGTACCACAGATTTCTATTCAGCCGTTCGAGAGTGTTTAAGAATCGCACGTGCCACGGGTCGCGTGAGCCAATG
>JBDTCS010000242.1:0-4818 GCA_039923455.1 Kapaibacterium sp. (SeqCode)
TTATGAATTTTCCCGAGGATCTTCAATATACCAAAGAGCACGAATGGGTACGCACCGAGGCAGGTGTCGGCACAATCGGTATCACCGATTATGCACAGGGCGAACTCGGCGATGTTATCTATATTGATATTGCGGTTGGCAAGGAAGTAAAGCAAGGTGAGTCGTTCGGTTCGGTGGAAGCTGTCAAGACCGTCAGCGATCTTTACGCACCTGTTTCCGGCACAATCACAGAACTGAATCCGGCGCTCGATGCCAATCCAGAGCTTGTCAACAAGGATCCGTACGGAGAAGGTTGGATCGTAAAGATGAAACTCTCCGGCGACAATGACGCGAGTTTGCTACTCAGCGCGAACGATTACAAGAATATTATCGGTAAGTGATGCATTCGGCCCGACTCGCAGAGTACTTCGTGAGGCACACAGACCTCGGAGGAATTGTGCGAACCAGTGAGCGAGTGCTTCGGACGATACGATAGAATTTTGATTTGATAGCATGGGGCTCAGGTCTTCGAAAGACCGGAGCCCCATATTTATTCCGGCAAACGGATAAGAGTAGTTAGTGTAATAGACTTATGGCACACACAGGCGATTCGATTCTCATTCTCGATTTTGGTGCACAATATTCTCAGCTTATCGCTCGCAGAGTTCGGGAGCTGGGAGTTTATGCAGAAATACTTCCGTGCACTGCACCGATCGAAGCCATTCGAGAATTCAATCCGACCGGTCTGATTCTTTCCGGTGGCCCGGCAAGTGTTTACGCATCTGATGCCCCACGATGCGCTCCGGAAGTCTTTACGATGGGCAAGCCTATCTTAGGCATTTGCTACGGACTTCAGATGATCGCGTATCAAATGGGTGGCGAGGTGGATAAGAGTGCACGCAGAGAGTTTGGTCGTGCTGAAATCACGATCCTTGATAAAAAATCGAAGCTGATGAAAGATGTGCCTGAGCACGCTTCGGTTTGGATGTCACATGGAGATTCGCTAAAAAAACTTCCCGAAGGTTTTCATGTAATCGCGTCGAGTGCGAATGCTCCGATTAGTGCCGTTGAAAGCGCGGACAAAAAAATGTACGGCGTGCAATTCCATCCGGAGGTTGTGCATACCGAAGGTGGTCGTCAGATACTTTCAAACTTTGTGTTTGATATCAGTCATGCAAAGGCCGGTTGGAATCCACGTGATTTTATTGAAGCAACTGTCGAGGAGATCAAGGAGAAGGTTGGCACGAGCACAGTTATTTGTGCACTCTCCGGTGGTGTTGATTCGGCCGTTGCAGCTGTGCTGGTACATCGTGCGATCGGTTCGCAACTCAAATGCATTCATGTCGATAACGGCTTGATGCGCCGAGGTGAAAGCGCGGAAGTCGTGCATACATTTCGCGATCACTTTGGTATTGATCTCGATTTCCGCGACGCATCCGAATTGTTTCTCACAAGACTCGAAGGTGTATCCGATCCCGAGACGAAACGCAAGATCATCGGCAAAGCCTTTATCGATGTACTCGCCGAAGAAGCACAGAAATTTTCGCAAGCAACATATCTTGTACAAGGGACGATCTATCCCGATGTGATCGAATCGCTCTCGTTCAAGGGACCATCGGCTGTTATTAAATCGCACCACAATGTGGGCGGCTTACCGGCGATGATGAATCTCAAGTTGATCGAACCCTTGCGCGAGCTGTTCAAAGATGAAGTCCGAAATGTCGGAAGAGCACTTGGAATTCCGGAGCACTTCATTGATCGTCATCCATTCCCGGGTCCGGGTCTCGCGATACGCGTTATCGGAGAGATCACTCGGCCGAAGTTAGAACTGCTTCGTTCTGCCGATGCGATCTTTATCGAAGAATTACGCAACTCAAATTTGTATCACTCCACATGGCAGGCGTTCGCGGTTGTGCTTCCGGTACAGACCGTAGGAGTCATGGGCGACGAGCGGACGTATGAAAATGTAGTCGCTTTGCGGGCCGTTACAAGCGTAGATGGAATGACGGCGGATTGGGCCCGTTTGCCTCACGATTTTCTTTCTCACGTATCGAACAGAATTGCGAATGAGGTTCGAGGATTGAGTCGGGTAGTGTACGATATTAGTTCGAAGCCGCCGGCGACGATCGAATGGGAGTGAGGCCGGACTACCCTTAAACTGCCCGAAAAGGGCTAAAAAATAAAAGTTTGGCCAAAAATTTTGTTTTCGGCCCAAAATTTGCGATATTTGTGGTAAGATTAGGTTAAGGGCGCATTGCATACCTTGGCCTCATGGCGAGTTTTGTGGCTCGGAAGTGGGTCAATCTCCAGATTATCAACACCAATGATTCGGAGAGCAATGCGAGCTTATTTATTATATCAGAACATTAACAGACAACGAAATATGCAAAAACTAAAAACCATGCTCTTCGTAGCTGGTACAACTGCCTTCCTTGCTCTTGGATTGCAAAGTTGTTCCAACAAGGCTACTGAAGAACAGATGAAAATGCTGAGCGATCTTGATCGCCAGAGAGACGGATTACGCTCTGAATTGCAAAGAGCTCAGGATGACACACGTGATGTCAAGAGTAAACTTGCAGCTCAGGATCGTGATCTCTCGGATTGCAATTCCGACACACAAGCTGCTAAAGATGGTCTATCTCGCTGGCCGAACGTCTGGAACGACGCTGCGGATTGGCAAATTGCGCCTCCAATGGACATGACACGACCGCATTGATCCATTTCAGGTATTTTAATTTCCATTAACCAAGATTTTTAGACTCATTTGAAGACACCTATGAAATACTTCAACAAGATATTATTACTTGCTGGCTTTGCCGTGATGTTCGCATCGCAGGCTTTTGCTCAGTACCCTTCGGATTTCTCGAAGGATCAAGCCGATTCGACCATCAGTTTCCGCCGTACCGAGATCTCGGGGATGACCGCTGATCTTACTACGCAAAGCGATGCACTTCGTCAGGCTAACGCGGATCTGCAGCAGCGCATCGTCGATAACTCCAAGTGCCGCGAAGACCTCTTCTCGATGCTCGGTTCCGATCGTAATGGCTACAATGCGTATCGCGAGCGCCTCGCACGTGCTGAGCAAGAGCTTAGCGCACTTCGTGCACTTCCGGCCGATCAGCTTGCACAAAACATCGCACGTGTTAGCGCTCTCGAGACCGAGATCCGCGCACTTCGTGATGACAAGCTCGTCCTGATTCCCGATCACATGACGCGCGTCTCCGCGCTTTCGAGTAACTTCATGCAAATGAAGCATGGCATGGTACCGACGAACAACATGTACACCGTTGGCACTTGGAGAGAGAATCGTGATTGCCTTTGGAACATTGCGAAGAAGCCGGAAATCTACAACGATCCGTTTGCATGGCCGAAGATCTGGCGCGCGAACATGGACCAGATTCACAATCCTGACATCATCCATCCAGGTCAGCAGTTGCAGATTGTCAAGACGGAGATCACACCTGCCGATCGTGACCTCACCGGATATCACCACCGCGGTCGCCACTAATCTTTGGAGCAGCGATGCTCTGGATTTGTGAGGCTTTGGTTTGACCAATGCTTTGGGCGATAAATGGTTTTCAAGATCCCCTCCACTTTGAAAAGAGTTGAGGGGATTTTATTTTGGTCACCATCGGCTCTCTGTGGACTTCTATTCGAATTTCGTTGGTTTTCATTATTGGAGTGCGGTGTAGTTTCCGTCTTGGTTAATACGTCGCGCAAAAAAGTGTTCGGCGAGAGGTACTGGGTCACAAACGAAACGGAATGGAAATTATTGAGCGAAAGATTCGAATTCATCCTGGTGATGCCTTAAGTATTTTTGGTCCCGGAGATCAGTATCTCCAACTGATCGAACAAAAATTCGATGCAGGAATTGTGGCTCGGGGCGATACCGTAATCATTCACGGCAGTGCCGCCGAAGTTGCCGAGATTGAGCGTGTCTTCAAAGAGCTTGCATTTATTTTAGCGAAAGCCGGGACGATCTCGCAGCGCGACGTGCGCACCGTGCTTGATCTCATTCGTGAGGGGCAAGTCGCAGCGCTCAGCGAAGGCGATCTCGATTCCATCGTATTGTTCGCACATCACGATGCTATCAAAGCGAAGACCCCCACGCAAAAGCTGTACTATCAAGCAGTCAAGCGCAACGATATCGTTTTTGCGATCGGCCCTGCCGGCACAGGCAAAACGTATCTCGCTGTAGCTATGGCGGTTGCTGCCCTCAAGGCGCGCGAAGTAAGCAAGATCGTGCTCGCACGTCCTGCGGTGGAAGCAGGCGAGAGCCTCGGATTTTTGCCTGGTGATCTTTCGCAGAAGGTCGATCCGTATCTTCGTCCACTCTATGATGCATTGCAGGAAATGCTGACGGTAGAAAAGACCAAAACATTTATCGAGCGCGGAACCGTCGAGGTTGTTCCGCTTGCGTACATGCGTGGTCGTACGATCAACAATGCATTTGTCATTCTTGACGAAGCACAGAACGCGACTTCAATGCAGATGAAAATGTTTCTCACTCGTCTTGGTGCCGGTTCGAAAGCCATCATTACCGGTGACGAGACGCAGATCGACCTGCCGTATCGTTCACAGTCGGGCTTGATACAAATTCAACAAGTATTGTCGAAAGTCGAAGGGATTGAATTTGTCTATTTCAACAAGAGTGACGTAGTGCGTCATAAACTTGTTATGGACATCATCGATGCGTATGAAAAATTCCACGCGTTGCCGGAACATTCGAGCGATGAAGAGCAAGCCACCGAACGCCCGACCAGACCCCAGTATCGAAACGATCGCGCGCAGTAATATGTGAGCGAGTAGAAGTAAGCAGTTTGAGCTAAGCTTTTAGAT
>JBDTCS010000243.1:0-3798 GCA_039923455.1 Kapaibacterium sp. (SeqCode)
CTTTTCGACACAGCACTCACGGTTGCTGGGATTGGAAGTTCGACTATTGCGACTACGCTCGCAAGTCCTTCGCTAACCTTTACCTCTGCAACGCGCTGTGAATCACGCGAGTCTGTTACGTCGCTCACGAATAACAATTGCGAAGCTGTCCAATTCACAGAAGCGGCAATTGGCAACGCCGATTATAAAGTGATTGAGCCTGCTGTGGGAACGTGGATCGAACCGCAGCAAACCATCGCGGTGAAAGTTGTCTACGCACCCGTGAATTCCGGTGCATCTAATACAAAGATCGAACTTCGACTTCGATCTCGTACCGGCACGGAGGCACGTTCGGTGTTAAGCGTCAACGGAATATCGGGCGCAGAAACCGCACCGCTCTCGATCAGCGCGACCGCAATGAAGCTCGTCGCGAATCCATGTCACGGACTCGACACTACGATCGTTTTCTCGAATCCGCGTAGGTGTGATTTTATCAAGATAGAGCAAGTCACAGTCACAGGCACGGCGATGCTGGGGATGCAGTGGTTCGGTGGTGCGAGTGTTTCGCTTTCTGCGGGCGCTGTTCTTTCGGTCTCATTGCATGTTTCGGGCCGTGAACTTACGCAAGGTGAGGACACGCTGCATGTGGAGTATGAAGGTCGGACTATTCTCATTCCGATCCACATTGAGATCACGAAAGGTGAGAAAATGCTCGCGCTCGCAAGCGTGGACACCATCTTCCGTGCAAAGCAGTGCTCGAGCATTCGCAAAAGCTTCACAGTCTATAATACGGGCTGCGACACACTTCCAGCTCCGAGCTTTAGTCTCACGAGTGATTTTGCCGGTCAAACACAATTTGCGATACCTGCTCCGAGCACGACACCTCGTCCACTCGCCCCGGGCGATTCGCTTACAGTGTTTGTTACTTTCGATCCTGAAGCGAATGGCAACGGAAGTGCGATGCTTGTGATCCATTCGGAAGATGCGAATTTTTCACGCCGTTATATGCTACAGGGCGTTGTTCTTGCACCACACAGCGCTGCTCGGTTAGGAGTATTCAGTAGTGCGGGCACTTTACAGGCGACGAACGCACCAGGCCAAACGACGTATTTCAACGTTGCAAGTAAAGATAGCATCAACAGCGAGAGCGGTCTGAACGAAGTCGCGTTCACATTGCATTTTGATGGTGACATTCTTACCAAATCAGATATACAGCTGCTGCCGGGTTGGTCCGTTGCGAGTGAGGTCGAAGCACCGGGAAGTATTCGTTATTTGCTCAAAGGTGATCTGAAGCGAAGTTTAGCTCCGATGGATCACATTGCGTCGATCGGATTTTACGTGACGGAATCTCAGAGGGCTTCCACACCTGTAACCATAACGGAAGCTGCCTTCAACGGTGCGGATTCGCTCTTCGATCGTTGTGTGCTATCTGCGGTTAGCTCTGAAGATACACTGAACTTTACAACGGCTCGGGTTTGCGGTGACTCGGCGATGCGAAGCTTCCTCGCTGGTGAGCCGATCATCTCGCTCATATCTGTCGCTCCGAATCCGGTGACGCTCGCAGCTGCGTCGACCGGCAATCTCGCAGTCACGCTTTCATTGCAACGCGAGGGAGATGTTTACTTCACGCTGTACGATCTCCTCGGTCGAGTTTCCGGCGAACCGATGACGGTGCATCTTACCGCCGGCATGCATCAGATCGGTGTGCCGTATCGCTTTGCTGCCGAAGGTACCTACTTCCTAAAGCTTGAAGCGGTGGGTGCGGAGAAGATCCGAAAAGTGCTTGTGCGCAAAGACTAGGTAAGCGATGCAATAAAGCACTAATCACAAATACAAAATTGTACTAATGAAAAAGGACACGCTGATTAGCGTGTCCTTTTTCTTTCGTAAGTATTTCGGCCTGTTAGCTTCTCGCCGAGATCGGAGTATACTCCTGATCGACGTTGCCAATGTATTCTGCCGTTGGGCGAATGATTCGGTTGTTCGAGTACTGCTCGAGAATATGCGCCACCCATCCGGAGATACGGCTCATCGCGAAGATCGGAGTATCGAGATCGAGCGGAATCCCCATCAGATAGTATGCACTCGCCGAATAAAAATCAACGTTCGGATAAAGGTGCTTCTCTTGAAGAATGAATTCTTCGATCGTATGTGACATCTCGTACCACTGTGGCTGACCGGTGCGTTCGCCCATCTCTTTCGAGAACTGACGAAGATGCGTTGCACGAGGATCTTCCGTTTTATAGACGCGATGTCCAAAGCCCATCACCTTCTCTTTGCGAGCCAGTGCGTCAGTGATCCACTCACGAACCTTCGATGGATCGTTGATACGAAGCAACATACGCATCACTTGCTCATTTGCGCCACCATGCAATGGACCTTTGAGTGCCCCAATCGCACCTACGACTGCCGAATAAATATCGGAGAGTGTACCAGCGATCACGCGAGCCGTGAACGTCGAAGCATTGAACTCATGATCGGCGTGCAACGTGAGTGCGATATCAAACATCTGCACAACGCGGGGATCCTGCTCTTTACCGAGCAACATATATAGGAAGTTGGCGGCATGCGAAAGATCTGCGCGAGGTTCGAGTGCTTCGCGCCCATTGCGTGCGGCATCGTAACATGCGATGACAAGCGGGATCTGCGCCACCATACGAATGCCCTTCTGAACATTCGCATCGTGCGACATATCCTCAGCAAGCGCATCGTAATATCCAAGCTCACTTACGAGCGTGCGAAGTGCAGCCATCGGATTCACGTTCTTAGGAAGCGCTTTGATCCGGTCCTTAATCTGCTGCGGAAGTTTGCGTGCTTCGACAAGCTTCGTAGTAAAAGCAGCCAGTTCGGCGGCATTCGGAAGCTTGGAATAAAACAATAGATACACAGTCTCCTCAAATGTACCCTTGACGAGATCGTGAATATTGTAGCCACGGTAGGCTAAAATTCCACGCTTTCCGTCGAGAAAACATATTTGGCTGGTACCGGCCACTACGTCCTCAAGTCCTGCCTTTGGTGCTGCCGGAGCAGCGGGCTTTGAGGCGCCGTTTTTTGCTGCGATTTGCTCGGATGTTTCCATCTTCTGTCCTTATTTTCTCTGAAAACCTCAAAAATGCTCTAGAATAACGAACTAGCTTATGTTAAGACTTCGAAATTTGTAGTAGAACGCTCCAAAGCGTGCGAAATTACAACGAATTTATCGTTTTCGTCATTTTTTCGTACGAATTCCGATTTATCACGTAGCGAATTTGAACGAATTTTGAACTTCCCACCACGCTCATGTTTCCAAAAGCGAAAATATTGGAAGAGTTTAAACTTTCTTGTACTCGCTGTCTCTACTAACAAGCCTCCGGTGTCTTATATTTCAGAGGCTTGCAACATATCACAGAAGAGTGTAGTAAGGTTCAGAATTTTTTAGTTTGAAAGCATTTTTTGAAGCATTCGTTGTAATTATTAACAATCCGACAATGAGAAAGATAGTCAATATCATGTTTGCCGTTGTGGCGCTTACTTTCTTGAGCAGCCTCAGCTACGCACAAATGAATCCACCCGATACGGGCAAGGGCGGCCACGGTCGCGATACCGTCATCAATCATGGTGGCGGTAGAGATACGACTGAGCGCGGTGGTGGTAAAGACACAATCGAGCACGGTGGCGGCAAGGATTCCATCCATCATCGTGACACCGTTCGTCACGACGATAGGGGCCACAATGGCAACCACATTCGTTTCGACATCGGTCGTCTCCTACATAACGATTCTTGCCGTCAGGCGTTGGAATTGCTGATGACTCCGGACGATGCACATGCACTCGAAGCGA
>JBDTCS010000244.1:0-10583 GCA_039923455.1 Kapaibacterium sp. (SeqCode)
CAGCTGAGTTCTGTTCGATTCCCTCCAGATTGTGACCAGACTAGCCTGCCTAGAGCATCATAGATTGCGACTCGTTCAATCATATTGTTCGGATCGTTCGACCTAATGATCGCTGAAGAAGAACCCACAATTGGATTTGGAAAAATTGAAAACGCTCGATCTCCAACTTGTGACGCTGTAAACGTGACAGAAGCTGTAAGATTAGGCTTAACAGCGATACACTGTTCAACCGGCACACCTGTCCCTTCGCTGGGATAAAGCGTAATGCAGACTGTTCCGGAATCTGTGATTGATGGATAAGCAACTAGGTGCTCCAAAAAGGGCTTCGTCTCATGAGGACCGAATCCGATTAAGACTGTCGTAGTGTCTTTCATAAATTCGGACGCGCCAATCTCGGTGTGAAAGTCAAAGTGGCTTTTTGACACTGTCTGTGTCCGCTTGAATGTGATGTGGAGAGAATCGGCAGTCAGATTCTCGATGGTCCCATGAATGTGATTGTCGACGCCGACGTCATACTTCAACGAGTTGCTATCGATAGTAAAGGCCAACTGGGAGGGGCCTTCATAAGAAGCAGGTGCGCCAGTCGAATCGACGTAGAGCAGCCACATATCTGATTGTCCATTGATATAGGTTTGACCCGCAAGGATATACTGGGACTTATGCTCGCATGCCGCATATCCAAGATCGTCTGCAGTCGTGCCATATTTCTTTTGCCATTTCAGTATGCCTTTTGCATCGGTTTTCACCACATCAACATCGTATCCACCTTGCGTGGCAGAACCGGTATACCCGATCAACAAAAATCCTCCGTCCGAAGTCTGAATACCTGAATAGGCAAATGCCAGGGTCCCGAAGTGTCTATCGATGATTTTTGTGCCGGCCGAATCAACAACCACCAGCCACATCGTACTTTGTGTGCCTTGTGAATTTCCCGATCCCCCGAAGAGGGCAAACCCTCCATCTCGCGTTGTTACAATCCCGTACGGCGAGTCATTAAAAACTGAGGAGCTCTGAAAAACTTTTGACCAAACGAGCGTACCATTCGAGTCGATTCGGTTAGCCCAGAAGTGTTCGTACCCTCCAATTACCGTGTGCCCGAGGAGGACACAACCTCCATCCGAAGTCAATGTTCCACAGTGAGCGTGCTCGCCGATATTTTTATGATAGGTGTGTTCCCACACTTTGTTAAAGTTATCGTCGAGCTTTTGAAGAATCATCTCTCCGGTGGTATCTCCTTCTGAGTCGGTATGACCCGCCCAAAAATATCCTCCCTGCGTCCGTTGGGCAAACCAGTGTGCATGATCGGCCCTATTGTAATTGACTTCGATCCGCTTTTGGGTATGCCCCTCACTATCAATTTTGAAGAGCACCGCAGCTTCAAGTCCGGAACCTTGAGGGTGGGAATATCCCGCAAGCAGCGCTCCTCCATCGAAGGCAGGCTTGATCGACCAGAGAAAATCACGGCTGTCCCCACCGTAAAGTGAGTCCCATGCGACGACTCCCTTATTCGAGCCTCTTACAACCCAATACTGTAAGGCTCCCGAGACACTATCATCACTTTGGCCCCCCACCATAAAGCCTCCGTCCTGAGTGGGAATAATTTCGTAAGCGGAATTATAGCCTGGGTGACCGAAGATCACGCTGCTCTGTGCGCGAAGGTTCGATGAAAGTAAGACAAGAAGTATGGCTGCAATACATCGAAGCGAAAAAGTTTTCATAAGCGTATTTGTTGCAAAGCAATCGCGATAGTCGGTTAACGAAAAAATTGAAAAACGGAAGCAGGCCGGGTGTAATCGAGTTCGTCTCGAATCAGATACGAACCGGAACTAAGCGTTCTGGGGTTCCATGTGAGCTCTTGCTCCCCAGCATTCACTGCTGCATCCCGAATAGTTTCGACCGTCCGGCCAAGCATATCGGCAACAACAATTCGCACATGGGTGGCTTGTGGTACACGAAAATTGATTTTTAGGAGATCCTCGACCTGGACGATATGAAATCCTGTCTTGGTTACAGTGGCCGCAATGTTTACGTCCCCCGATACCCGTGACACTACCTGAATGATCTTCCCGACCGATGGCACATCATCGACCATCGCGAATAGCTGGTAGAAGCCGACAGGCAGAAGTGTCGTATCTGTAGGAAGCGTCGTAGTTACTCGACCATCAGAGAATGTGAAGGGTAGTTCAATGTACCGAGCGATTCCGCAGTTCATAAAATGGGTGACAACCGCTGTTCCCATAATGATCACGCTCGTTGGCGAGTTGGTTTTCTTTAAATCAAACCTCAATGTGCTTCCTCGTTGGATTTTTTGCTCTGTCGGAAAATTCTCGATGACAGGGCGAATTCCTCGGAGTAGGTAAGGAGGAGTAAACGCTTCGATGATGCTGGTATCTCTCGGCTCTTCACCAGGTTTCCCTTCGCCACCAAGAATGATAACGCGCCCATCGGGAATCAAGACCTGATTTGCATGATATTCGCGGGCGATGTTCATCGGGGCCATTCTGCTCCAGGCGTTTGCATAGGGGTCATATAAGTCCACAAGACTCATATACCCATAGGCATTGGTATATGTTGGATCGGTCAGGGATTCTTTGTAGCCAGCGGAAACAAGAATTTTCTTGTTTGGTAGTAAGGTCGATTTACATCTTGACCGAACTGGCATAAAGTCAGCGCCTAAGCTCCAGCGATTCGCAACCGGGTCATAGATCTCAACATTATGTCCTATGGAATCGGGACGATAGCTTTGCCGGTATCCGATAGCGACGACTCGCCCGTCAGGCAGTTCGGTCAATTCATGATCTGCGTGGTCTCCATCAGGCGTTCGAGGACTTTGCACGAAAGGCGATGCCAGCCGCCATTTCCCCGAACCCTGATTATAGAGTTGCGGCGGGCGGTGAGTCATCAATACTTCTCCCGATTTCAGTAACACAATCGGAGAAACTTCATTGCCGATGACCGTCGTATCGGTATAGCTCCAGGTTCGGGTCGCCGGATTCATGATCTCGCTGGTATTGATCCGTTTGGGATTTTGCAACCCTCCTCCACCCGTGATCAGCAGCTGACCCTGCGGAAGCTGTACGAGTGTCGGATACCAACAGGCATCAAGGACATCCGGTTGGAACTCCCACTTATTTGTAACAGGGTCGTAGGTTTTTACTTGCGTCGTGCCCGGACCATACACCTCTTTATCTGTTCCGCCAATAAACATTAATCGTCCATCTTGCAGTAGACTCGGCGCCACACAACCCTGAATTCGCGGGGAAGTGTCAGGCCGGAATAGAGCGTTGTGTGTAGGATCGTAGATGATCGGATCCTTTGTATCGTGGCAATACATGATCCTCCCATCCGGAAGAAGCGCCGCGAGGTTTGTGCCCCCAAATCGCTCGCCGGCTTTGGTAAGAATATCCCACCGACCAACCTCAGTTTCAGCCGCGAGAACAACGTCGATGTTTTTCACTTGATCAGTCAATCGCTTCGATACATATCCCATCCCTAGGGCGGATGCACCGATCGTGAATACCGCTGGTGTCTGAGCGAATTGAAACTGACCGTTCGAATCCGTTCGAGCTTCTGCAAAAAACGTTGTATCAGCATTGAAGAGCGTCACCCTGGTGTTCGGTACAGGCCTCGAAGAAGCATTCCGTATTACACCCGTGAGCTGGGCGTAGGAAGGCAGCGAGAAACAAAGAAACAGAATACCGGCAATTGCAGCGTTCATAAAATTCGAAGCTTGTTAAGTAACCAGCACGTTGATCATCATTCCATCGTCTTCGTGCTCCAGCGTATGACAATGCAAAAGAAAGAGACCTTTGTAATCGGTAAATCTAACCAGCACTCTCACCGTCTCATTCGGATAAACCAGCACTGTATCTTTCCAGCCGCCATCAACCGGAGTAATTGGACCGGCGTACAGACGTTCAGACACCTGGAATTGCCCTCCGTGTACATGCATGCTATGAAATGCATCGGCAGTATTTTGGAATTCCCAAAGTTCAACATCCCCTTGCTTCACCGTTTCATCGATACGATTCAGATCAAAGACGAGATCGTTGATCATGTGTATGCCTTTTGGCTTGGAATGATCCATCGTCAGTGCAAATGTCCTTGTACGAATAGGGGAGGATAATTTCTCTAACGTTGTAAGTTTGGCAGGGATCGACTTCGATTGAGTAGCAGATGCACGTACCACACGGCAGTCCAGAATATCCATCGCCAACCCTTGCGGGAAAGTTGAACCGCGATGCGATGAGTTGAAATCATAGGCAATACTCGCAAGCTTGAGCGATCGCCCGATCGGGTCTGCGGAAAAGTTAACAATGATCTCTGCACGTTCTCCAGGGGAAAGATTGAAGTTGGTTAGATCCATCGGAGATTCAAGGAGACCGCCATCCGTTGCGATGATCTGGAATGAGCGTCCGTCCGAGAACCCGATCTTAAACACCCGCGCGTTCGATGCGTTAACAAGGCGAAATCGGTAGAACGTCTGTTCCACGCTCAGGTAAGCGTTTGGTGTTCCATTAGCCAGAATCACGTTGCCCAGGAAACCAGAGATGATATCTTCCTCAGTCGGGTCATACGTGACAGCGTTGTCAGATCGCTGCCGTTTATCCTGCAAGAGAAGCGGCACGTCGTATTTTCCGGAAGGGAGGTTCAATGGGGCCTCTTCGACATCATCAATTATGAAGATACCCGCAAATCCTTTGTAAACTTGTTTGGCCGTATTTGCGTCGGGATGCGCATGATACCAGTAAGTGCCGGCACGCTGCTGTATGGGAAGCTTGTAAGAAAACTGTGCGCCGGACTGGATCGTTGATCGAGGATGACCGTCCATTCCGGAGGGAGCGTTGATACCATGCCAATGAATGATCGACGGCTCCCCAAGTGCATTGGTGAACAGAATGGAGAATGCGTCTCCTTTTTGAACGCGCACCGTAGGCCCAGTGAATAGGCCGTTCAATGTAAGGACGTCCGACGATGGTCCTCGCCACACGTTCGCGCTTCCATATGCAGCGTTCAGTATTCCGCCCTGGATCTCTGTCGGGATTCTTAACGGATTCTGCTGATTTGGATCGATAGGCGCCTCCGCCGGGGATTTGCAAGATTGCAAAAGTCCGGAGGCGCCCGTCAGGAACAGTCCTGACGTCCCCGCAAATATCTTAACGAATTTTCGTCGGTTCATTGAGCCGTCTGAAAGGGGCAGATCACCGATCCGCCCACTATAATGTTAGCGAGTAACCGTGAAATATTGGACTGATATCTGGCGCTGGCCTGATGTAAGTCTGGCATAATATACTCCTGCAGGGAGTGAGGCTGTTGGGATCTCAACCGTTCCGGCACCGATTGCAGGAAGATTCTCGATGAGACTTCCATTGCTGGAAAAGAGACTCAGAACTGCTCCGTGCAACTCGCCAGAAAGTTCGAACTTGACAATACCACCAGCTGGATTTGGAAACGGCGTTGACAATGCTGGCCCACAAGTAAGGAGCTCTTTGCTGACACCAGCAGTGGTTGCCTTTAGAGAAACATTGTAGGATACCATACCGTGAGTGGTGTTGTATCGAACCTGTGTCGAATGTGTTTTCCCGTCCGTTGCCATCAAGCACACATTAAAGAAAATGGTGTCTGTAGCATTAATATTGTATGGCAACGTTTTCACACTCATGATGTGGAAGTTCACACTGTCGACAACATACATCGGTGCAGATATCTGCATTGCGACCCCATGAGGATTGCGCTGCCCAAATACCTTACATGTATCCTGCGCCCTTGCAACATTTACAACTCCGAGAACAAGCAGAACAAATAGAATTAGTTTTTTCATATTTCCTCCTACATGACTAACAAGCGGCTACTCTTTGTAGCCGCTCTCCTTAACAACTACTCACTGAACAGTGCGGTCACTACGTCGTTCGCAGCCGTTGGCACAAAGCTAACATGCCTCAGAGCATATGGCAACGATCAGCGGACTGGCTAACAGATGGGTTAATGTCCGTACCAATTCTTTCGATAAGACTTCATCTGATCGATCTCCTTCTGCTGCGATGTAATGATACTTTGCGCAAGCGCTTTGATCTCTGGATGCGTGCTCTTCGTTAGAGCGTCCTTGGCCATCGAGATTGCACTCTCATGATGTGGGATCATTCCATCTATATAATGATCTTCGTACTCCTTGCCAGCTGGCCCAAGCTCCTGAACCATCTGGCTATTCATCATCTCCATCTCCGATGACTGCGGTGCGTGACCGTACCATTTCTGCTCCCACTGCTTCATATCTGCGATCTCTTTGTTTTGTGCAGCGATGATCGATTCAGCAAGTTTTTTTAATTCTGGCTTTGATGTTTTGGTCAACGCGTCCTTTGACATCATCACTGCCCCTTCATGATGAGGTACCATCATGGAGATGAAGCGATCGTCGTAGTTCGCGTCAGATGCGCCGAGCTTATCGGTCATCATCTTTCCCATCATAACCATATCGTCGTCGATATTGCCAGACATTTTCATGCCCGACATTGCCGTTGAAGTTGTGGCCGGCATTGTGGCCGTTGCGGGGGTCGCGACTGCGGCAGTATCTGTGGTCGCAGTATCGGTCTTCTTTGCGCACGCTGCAAGTGATAAACCACTCAAGAGTGCCAATGCGATGAAGTTGTATTTCATATTATGTTTAATGAGTTACGATGCCAATTTCAGGTCAGCCGCGGGAGTTGGCTCATCACCAGTAGTTAACTCCAACGACTTTGCCTTCTGCTTCGAAATGTACTTATCCAATGCCGGCTTACCGAACGTGAAAAAGACGGTCGGTGTGATCAGAATATCAAGGAGCGTTGAACTGATCAGACCTCCCAGGATCACAACGGCAACTGGATACAAAATTTCCTTTCCTGGCTCGCCTTTAGCGAGCACAAGTGGCACCAATGCCAGACCAGCGGTGAGCGCCGTCATCAGCACCGGAACCAGCCGTTCGAGTGAACCACGAATGATCATCTCTTTTGAAAACTCTTCGCCTTCTTCGGTCACCAGATGAATGTAATGACTGATCATCATAATCCCATTCCGGGACGCAATGCCAGTCAAGGTGATAAATCCGACCAGGCTCGCGATCGAGATTGTACGACTCGTAAGAAGGATTGCTAACACACTACCGATCAGCGCGAGCGGAATGTTAAGAAGAATTTGCAGGACAATGCGGCCTGACGAAAAGTGAGCGAAGAGCACCGCAAACATAGCGGCCAGTGAAAAAAGGCTGAGGATACCGATCAGCCTTGAAGCTGACTGCTGCGATTCGAACTGGCCTCCATATATAATCGAGTATCCTTGTGGTAACGACACCTGCTGTTGAATGGCTTTTTGCATATCGGACACAACGCTCCCAAGAGAACGTCCAGCAACATTCGCCTGCACGATTATCCGTCGCTGTGCATTTTCGTGGTTGATCGCATTCGGACCTTTTCCAACTTCAACAGTCGCAACTTCTCGCAATGGCACCACACCGCCCGTTGGCGTTGGTATAAAAAGATTGCCCATATCCACCGGATCTGCTCGGCTCAACGAATCCGAACGAACAAGCACGGCGAACGTCATCTGTCCCTGAAGTACCTGCGAGACGACTTTGCCATTCAGCGCCGTCTGCAAGAAGTCAACAATCTCTCCAGCTTGCAAACCATAACGTGCTGCCGCCTCTCGATTGATCGTGATGGGGATTTGTGGGATAAGCGTCTGCTTTTCGACCGAGATGTCGACAGCGCCTGGCACGGTGCGCATCGCAGCCTGAATCTCGGCTGCTTTTGAGCGCAATACCGGAAGGTCGTTGCCAAAAAGCTTAACAGCGATCTGAGCCCGCACGCCTGAGAGCAAATGATCAAGCCTGTGCGAGATCGGTTGACCAATGTTTATTACTACACCAGGGATCAATGCAAGACGATCTCGAATGTCGCGAAGTACTTCTTCTCGGTCGCGTTTGGATTCTCGAAGCTCGACTTCGATCTCGCTTGAATGTGTCCCTTCTGCATGTTCGTCCATTTCGGCTCGGCCTGTGCGCCGGCCGACACTCTTGACTTCTGGCACTTGCAGCATTTGGCGCTCCGCGAATGTGCCGAGCGCATTGGAGGCAGTGAGCGAAGTGCCTGGCGTAGCAATAAGATTGATTGTGAGCGAGCCTTCATTGAAAGGCGGCAAAAATTCTGAGCCAAGGAACGGAACAGTAGCAACTGCAAGTATGAACAAAACCGCAACCGCAACCATCACCTTTTTCGGATGCTCCAGCGTGTAGTGGAGGATCCCGGTATCCTGTTTTTTCAACCATCGTACGACGAAACTTTCCTTTTCGTTGTCGGCAAACTTAAAGTGAGAAAGTAGATACGATGCAAGCGCCGGCGTTACCGTTAACGAGACAACAAGACTGGCAAGGATTGAAGTGATATAGGCGATCCCGAGCGGCGCAAAGATTTTTCCTTCAATACCACTCAACGAAAAAAGCGGGATGAAGACCAGCACCACGAGGATAGTGGCATAAACGATAGAATTCCTGACTTCTTTCGAAGCACGATACACAACCGTCAATGAGGGCACGGGATTGCCGAGCTTTGCATTTTCTCGCAGTCGCCTGAATACATTCTCCACATCGACGATTGCATCGTCGACAAGCTCTCCGATAGCAACCGCTAGACCGCCGAGAGTCATGGTGTTTATCGAGACTCCAAAAAAATGAAAGACGATCGCAGTGACCACGAACGAGAGCGGTATCGCGGTCAACGTGATCGCGGTCGTTCGAAAATTGAGAAGAAACAAAAACAGAACGATCGTGACGAGTATCGCACCATCACGTAGTGCATCGATGACGTTCTGAATCGAAGACTCAATGAAATGCGATTGCCGGAATACGTCTCGCTGCAAATGCACACCTTTCGGAAGTGTGCGTTGAAGTTCATCCAATGTCACGTCGATCTGCTTCGTAAGATCGAGCGTGTTCGCGCCGGGCTGTTTCTCGATCGATAGGATCACCGCAGGTTTGCCATCGATGCTTGCATCGCCTCGTTTTACCTGAGATCCGTAAACGATCTGAGCAACATTGCGCACAAGAACGGGCGGACCACTTTTGTTGGCTCTTACAACGGTATTGGCAATATCTTCTCTCGAAGCGGTCCGTGCGATATTGCGGATAAGATACTCTTGCCCGCCTTTGTCGAGATATCCACCCGTCGTGTTGACATTGCTTTGTCCGACCGCCTTCTCCACATCGGCGATAGAAAGTCCAAACGATTGCAGCGCATTGTTATTGACTAACACTTGGTACTGCTTGACACCACCACCAATTGGGATCACCTGGGCAACCCCAGGGACAGTGAGCAGTTTGCGGCGAATTGTAAAATCGGCAACCGTTCGGAGATCCATCGGCGAAATCTCTTCCGAGCTAAGCCCAATGAGCATGATCTCGCCCATGACTGATGAAACGGGACCAAGCTGGGGGACAATGCCTGATGGCATCGTCGCGGTAACACTTTGTAGTCGTTCGCTGACCAGCTGACGATCACGATAGATATCCGTGTTCCAGCCGAACTCAACATAAATAATGGATAGCCCAACCCCTGAAACTGACCGAACTCGCTCCACGCCCGGCGCTCCGTTGAGCGCTGTTTCCATCGGCTGTGTGATAAGTGGTTCTATTTCCTCGGGTGCATATCCTTCGGCCTCCGTCATGATCGTCACTGTAGGGCGATTCACATCAGGTAAAACATCCACGGGAAGCGACATCAATACGTATACCCCATAGACCATCACTAATGCAGCAGCGGCAACCACAAAGAGGCGGTTCCTGAGCGAGAATTGGATGATACGGTCAAGCATGTGCTGTTGTCTTCTGATTGGATGCTACTGTGACAGCTTGCCGCGCAGGACGCTTGCGCTGGTGATCACGACGCGCTCGTTCACTTCAAGTCCGCTTTGCACTTCGACATGCGTCTCGTCCATCGCACTACCAATCGTGATCTCCTTGGCAATAAATTGTTCTGGTTGCGTGTGCACGAACACGTAGCTTACGCCGGCAACGTTGACAATCGCATTCTTTGCTATAGAAAGAACTTCTGACGGCGATCCCGTATTTAGCTGTACAAGGGCATTCTCACCAATCTTGATGACGCCAACGGGATTGTTCACAGCGAAGATCAACTTCACTGTTTTCGACTCAGGATCTACGGTGCTGCCAGTCGAAACGAGAGTGCCAGTAAACGATGCGCTACTCGAAGGGATGTTGATCATCGCCGTCGCCGTTGGAGGTAGATCCTTCAAGTCACCTTGATAGACGGACGCTTCCACCCACACTGACGTAACATCGGTGATCTCAAGCAACCGCTTGCTCACATCGGCAAATTCACCCGTTACGAGATTCGCTTGCGTGATAATGCCTGAGATTGGTGCGACGACGCCTACAGGAGAAGTGCCACGCGTCGAAGCTTGCTGCAAAGCTGCGTATCGCTCTTTCGCCGACTTCAGCCGGATTGAGGCGAGTTCAATATCCTTTTGCGCAACGACTCCTGCGAGCGATTTCTTTCGCGTAGTGTCGCGATCGGCTTCGTCCAGATCCCGTTTTG
>JBDTCS010000245.1:0-35069 GCA_039923455.1 Kapaibacterium sp. (SeqCode)
GGAAGGATGTAGAGCAAAATCGGATGCGGATTTTGTAAGCAAGGTCACAGGGGCTTTGCAAGAACTTGATGAGTCTGCATATTGGATGGAGTTGTTAATGGGCGGCGGATTTGTGCCGGCTACAAAATTAACTCCGCTATTTAACGAAACGAACGAATTGATAGCCATTTTTACTACCGTAGTAAAAAACGTCAAGAATCGGTCGAAACCAGTCGAGGATAGTAGCAGAACATCAAGCTAAAAGTTGGAGAAGTCGGTAAGCGTGAGCGCTGTAGTATAAAGCGAGAATGTGCGTAGGCTGCCCAAAGCACCTCCCTATTCATCCTTCATCCTTCACCCTTCACCCTTGCCCAAACACGGTGGGTGTAGCTCAGTCGGTTAGAGCGCCAGGTTGTGGCCCTGGAGGTCGTGGGTTCGAGACCCATCACTCACCCCAGTAATGGGGAAATATGAATTGTGAATTGTGAAACACGTCCGGTAGTTCGGGCTTAATTCTTCATGATTCATTCATCACAATTCATATCATTTCTTGCATGGTTCGCGTTCGTTTTGCTCCCTCGCCGACAGGCTTCGTACACGTTGGGTCGCTCCGTACCGCCCTCTATAATTTCCTATACGCTAGGCATCACGATGGTGTGAATATACTTCGCATCGAAGATACCGATCGCACACGATACGTCGAAGGCGCTGTCGAAAACCTTTTGCGTACGATGGAGTGGGCTGGTATCACCTTCGATGAAGGTCCAACGCAAGGCGGCCAATTTGGCCCTTACGTGCAATCAGAGAATACCGCAGATTACAGCGAGCGCGGCAAACAGCTGTGGGCGATGGAGAAGGCGTATCCATGCTTTTGTACATCGGAGCGGCTCGATGAAGTTCGAAAGAGTCAGCAAGCCTCCGGCAAGCCGCCAATGTATGACAGATTCTGTCGTAATATCGTACCAGCTGACGCGCAAGCTCGTATTGACGCGGGTGAGAAGTATGTCGTCCGACTACGTGTGCCGATCAACGAAACCGTGACGTTCAACGATGAGATTCGCGGCGAGATCTCGTTCGATTCCAACACGATCGACGATCAAGTCTTGATGAAATCTGATGGGTATCCAACATATCATCTTGCGAATATTGTTGACGATCATCGCATGCAGATCACCCATGTAATCCGCGGGGAAGAGTGGCTTTCGTCGACTCCTAAACACGTCCTACTCTATCGAGCATTCGGATGGGATGCGCCGAAGTTTGCGCATCTGCCGTTATTGCTCAATCCTGATAAGAGCAAACTTTCCAAACGTCAGGGAGATGTAGCGGTTGAAGATTTTAAAGACAAAGGCTATCTTCCGGACGCC
Source organism: Kapaibacterium sp. (SeqCode) (assembly GCA_039923455.1). GTDB lineage: Bacteria > Bacteroidota > Ignavibacteria > Palsa-1295 > Palsa-1295 > JBDTCS01. Next base: position 1,347 of record JBDTCS010000245.1, read on the forward strand.
TTGATAAATTTCGTTTCGCTACTTGGGTTCAATCCATCGGCGACCGAAGAGATATTCTCGATGGAGGATCTCATTCGGACCTTTGAACTTACGAAAGTAAATAAAGGTGGTGCTGTTTTCAATCGTGAGAAGCTCGATTGGATGAACTCCGAATATATTCGCAGACGAACTCCGGAAGAACTTGCGACGCTAATCAGACCTCTAATACTCGCCAGGGGTTACTCATGCATAGATGAATATATTGTCGCGGTTGCGAAGTTGATGCAAGAGCGGGCTCGGTCGATCAATGACTTTGTAGATTTTGCAAGCTACTTTTTTATTCCTCCGACAGAGTTCGAGGAAAAATACAAGCTGAAGCATTGGACACCCCAGGCGAAGGAATATCTGCGCGAGATCTTGCCACAATTGAGTGCGCTCACCGAGTGGACGCACGATTCGATTGACGCTGCCGTGCGTGCCTTTGCTGAGTCTCACACGATAGGAGCGGGCAAACTCATCCATCCGTTGCGTTTGGCTGTCACAGGCCGTGGAATGGGCCCAGGGCTGTTCGAACTTCTAGCCGTCATCGGGAAAGAGGAGTGCATTGCTCGAATCGAGAGCGCGATAGCAACACTCGAGTAATCCCAAGTTATCGGCATCCAAAGTAAAAGGCATTTAGATTACTCTGAATGCCTTTTTAATTTATGCTCGAAAGACTTGCCCTAACGCGCCTTGTCTTCGATGATTACGAACTCGATGCGTCGATTCGTCTCTCGGCCTTGTGGCGTTGAGTTCGGTGCGATCGGATAATCTTGTCCATAACCTCGGACTTCAAGTCTTGCTGCGCTGATACCATGCGAGATCAGCCAGTCACGCACTGCGCTTGCACGTTCAAGCGATAGACGCTTGTTCGCGAGACTATCACCCTGATTATCTGTATGTCCGTTAATCGAAACACGGATCGTACCATTGGCTTTCAACGTGCTGTCAGCCTGGAAGAGCAGGGGCTCAGAGATCGCCAAGATTGTCGACTTACCAGTCTCGAATCGTATACCGCTTATGAGCAAGCTCTGTCCCAGCTTTGGCTTTGGTGGGCAGCCTTTTTCTTCCGGCGTACCCGGCGTAAGTGGGCACTCGTCGAGGTTATCCGGCACGCCGTCACCGTCGGTGTCCGTCTTGAGCGGATCGGTACCGAGTGTGTTAACTTCGTAACCGTCTGAAAGCGAATCGCCGTCGGTATCTGCAAGCTTCGGATTGGTGTGGTACTGCAAAACTTCCTCACCGTCTGTTAGGCCGTCACCGTCTGTATCCTTTTTGAGAGGATCCGTGCCATATTTCAGTACTTCCTCGCCATCGGTCAAACCGTCGCCGTCTGTATCTTTCTTGAGTGGATTGGTAGAATACTTCAAAACTTCATCACCGTCCGAAAGACCGTCACCGTCTGTATCAGCAAGTCTTGGGCTTGTGTGGTACTTCTTGACTTCATCGCCGTCAGATAGTCCGTCGCCGTCCGTATCAGGGTTAAGCGGATTGGTCTTATAGATAGCAACCTCATCACCATCGCTCAATCCATCACCATCCGAATCCTTGTTGAACGGATCGGTGTGGTAGATCAGGATCTCGTCCATGTCTGAGAGGCCGTCGCCGTCGGAATCTTGTCCGCGGTTGAGTAATGCATCACCATACTCGTAAAAACCTGAATTCTCGTCACCACCGATCGCGTAGCGAATTGAGAGATAAGCTTCCGGTCTATGTGGTCCGCGAGTATCGCGAGGAAAGAGATGTTCTAAGTGGATGATACCGGTCTCGATATCAATTCGCTTAAGATTTCGAAGCGCAAAATTCAGATTTACATCCTCACCCGCGATATCAAGCTGCGCAATCAGATTACGAAGTCTGTAGCGAATAGCGAGCAGGGGATTGATACCGGTAAAACCGGTCTGTGTGAAGACGTCGTAGTTGTTGAAGAAATTAAGATGACGAGAGATCGGGCCTGAGCCAGCATACTTTCCTGTTCCAAGTCCTGCGGCAATGCTAAAACCATCGCGATTCGAATAGCGGACTTCGTTCATGTCTGCTTGCGTTGCGTTGACTTCATTGATGGAAATATTATTTCCCTCGCCAAGCGCCTCTTGATAGAGTTTCGCATAATCAGCGCTATCCGGACGGGAGCCCATCCAATAAGAGATCAAGAACGAAAAGGAGTTCTTGTCTGGGTAGAGACTCTTATCGCTCTGTCCGTCGCCCAAGAATTCGTTCGCTGTTTTTGAACCGAATAGATCCTCGGCACGCAATGAAAGTGCGATACGACTGGAATCGCCGCCAAATTGTGCACCACCAAGTTCGAACTGCGGGTTCCAGATTAGGAATGGCAGGACGGTTGGAAGCTTATAAAAATTTAAGCCAACGCGAAACTGCCAATATTCAAAAGCAATCTGTTGGTTAAAATTGATAACCTTCTTATCGGTTTGATAAGAGGAGTGGATACCCTCATCCCATTGCGAATTCGGTGGAGTCGAAGCGCTAAGGGATATCAGGACGCGGTAATCACTGAAGCGTTCGAATGGCGAACGCAACTCCATGAACTGCGCACGAGCGGGGTTGTGTATAAAGCACAACACAGCCAAACTCATCAGAGCTAAGATGAGCTTTTGGCTTATTAGGGCCGGGCGAATTTTCGCCGCAATAGTTTTAATCGGACTGGTCCGGTTTATCAATATCATTGTGAGTTTCTCTAATTTTTAGCAGGCAACACCACAAGAGACTCACTTGAAGGTAACTATCTTTAGAGAAATTCTCAATAAATATACTACAATTTTTCGGAAAGTAAGCTATAAACTGTTTTCAAAGTCATTCCATTTTGCTCTGCCAAGCGCCTCACCTCATCAAATTCGGGCAATAGACGCGAATTTGACCTATTATGAGCCACAGCTTTCATTTGAATTTTTCCAAAAATTGGGTGCTCAACATATACGATCTCACGTCTCGCTAGCCGGCGCTGAAGGGTTTCCACACGAACACCTAGCGTTGTGCACTCTTCAGCCAGAAGGGAGAGAATCCTTTCCAACAATTCAGATTTGGAGAGAATAATCAGTTCATGAGCAGCTCGACCTTTCTTCATAACGATCGGCCTAAGGTATGCGTCAAGTGCGCCGAGTTTTAGAATCTGCTCTTGAAGATAGGAGAGATTCTGCGCTGTCATGTCGTCGATCGCTGTCGTGAGTTGAAGAATAGAGTCGGTTTCCGGAAATGCTGAGGCGTTGCTGTCGATATCAATATCAATTGCCTCCAATTCACCCACGACAATACGAAGCAGATTCGGAATCTCTGCAAATTGTTTTGTGCCTGCGCCGTAACCAATCGCAATGGGCTTTAGAATTTCGTTTGCGTGGAGCTTTCCACCATAGGTCGCTTTTATGATTCCGGCACCGGTTGGTGTTGTCATTTCGGAGGCGACTACTCCCGGTTCGATTGCACAATCTTTCAGAATATCCAGTGTCGCTGGCGTTGGTATCGGCATTAGTCCGTGAGCGGTTCGAACCATACCACCGGAACCAAGCGGGACTGCACGACTGCGACATTCGTCAATTCCAAAATAATCGAGACCAATCGCCGTGCTCACAATATCGACGATCGAATCGATTGCCCCAACTTCATGAAAATGAACCGTCTCTAAATCAAGATTATGAATTCGAGCCTCAGCGACTGCAATACTTCGATAAATAGCAACGGAAAGAAATTTCACTTTCGGACTAAGCCCTGATTGCTCTATTAAGTCTTTGATCTCACGAAAACTCAAGCCGTGCGTGTGAACATGGGTTTCCAGTTGCTCGTGAGAGTGATCTTCAGAGTTTGAGTGCGAATGCTCGTGAGAATGTCGATGCTCACCGATGTGCGGATGATGATGATCCTCCGTATGGCCGTGTTCGTGCGAGTGAGCACTGCCTTGATGCTCTGGGTTCGTGATTACGTCAAACTTGACCGCACTAATCATGCTGCGCTCGATCAACCGTGTGTTGATGGTATATCCGTTTAGTGGAAGATTTTGCAACTCTTGCTTGAGATATTCGAGCGGGAGTCCTGCTGAAATCAGCGCTCCAACCGTCATATCACCACTGATACCTGCGAAGCAATCGAAATAAAGAATGCGCATAAACGAACCAACGATGAATTATTGATAATAGCACGAAGCGTGCTTCGGCTGAACTTTTTATATTGCAGTTCTCTTAAATGATACGGTATATAACACATAATCTGGCATGAAAAGTACGATCAAAATAGTAGCAATTTTTCTTCTTTCTTTCTTCTCGTTGACCTCGCTTAGTTTTGCACAGGATTCCGTCAAAAAAGATTCTGTCAAGATCGCCGACAACATGAACTTTACCCTTCGCAATGTTAAAGGTGAAGAGGTCAACTTCCGTGATCTGCTGGGCAAGGGTCCGCTGCTCGTAAATTTCTGGGCGTTGTGGTGCGAGCCATGCAAGCAGGAGATGAAGGCTTTCAAAGCTTTGGTCGAAAAATTCAAGGCTCAGGGAGTTTCGATGGTCGCGATTAATACCGATCAGGTACGCTCGCTTGCTAAGGTTCGCGCGTATGTCACGACACAGGATCTACCGTTTCCAGTGCTGACGGATCCTGATGGCTCGGTAGCCCGAGATAACTTTTCTATGGAATCGCTCCCGTATTCATTGATTTTGATGCCCGACGGTACCGTGTATAAGAAGCATATCGGTTACACGGCCGGAGATGAGCAGACTACCGAAAAGGAGATCGCCGATCTCGTTCAGAAGCTATCGAGCGCGAAATAATCTGCGGCTCCCGGGAAAGTTTTTTTGTCTGAGACAGAGCTCGAGCTCTGTCTCTTTCTATTTTTGTATAATTCTAATTCGTTAGGCCTGCAATTGGGGGAGTTGCTTGGGAGTATTCACCACACTTATTTACGCCAAACTTTGAAAACGTTTCGATCACCACTTCTCGGAGTTATCGGTTTGTTCGTAGTCGTTCTTTGTAGTACCGCCCGAGGCCAGAGCACAGATGGAGCGAGTGCTGTCGGTTCGAATATCGTTCGCGTCGGTGACGGTACAACCGGAAGCGACGCCTCATTCCAGAATAAGCGGTACTTAGAAGAGATTGCGAACGCAAGAATTTTCTTTCATAGTTTGTCTGTCGGTCTTCGATACGAGATGGATGATCCGAGTGAGGTCGGCCGTTCGTTTCAAGGGTTGCGCCGCAGATGGATCGCGTACAAGAAGGATGGACTCGAAATGCAAGCCGGAAACGTCACTGCACTTTACGGTCGCGGACTTTCGATGAATGCTTTCGAATCCCGCCCAATCAATTTCGATTCGTGGCTCGATGGCGTCTATGGATCCTACGAACATTCTTGGAAAGAGATGAAGGAGTTCGAGCCCTCGCTTCGCATTCAGGGTATCGCGGGCAAACTGGATTTCTTTGACGTCGATACAACGAAGCCTGAAATGAACGTCTCCGCACGATCTGTCAATGTGGAGTACGGACTATTTCAAAAGAAGGTTGTGCTTGGCGGATCGTTTGTCCAAGCGTTCACATCCGTAACCGAGAGCGGTAATAAAACTACAAGCCGTGAAGTCGATCAGCCCGAGTTATCATTGAATATTATTTCGGGTGAGTTTGAGGGATTCTTTCAATACGCCGTTGAGCGTGAAGTGCTGACAAGTATTCGCAATCGCCCAGATTCCGCTCGTATGATGGGTAACGCGATGTATGGCTCACTCTCGTATGCTAATACGTTTCTCGGTTTGACTTTTGAGTATAAAAACTACAAGTACTTCGTGCATCCAACCGGAGTAGATAACGAAACCTACTTTGGCAAATTGCCAATCTCGAACCCTCCGGAGGTATATAAGGAATTTACGTATACTTCGATCACCCGAACTACGCACGCTGTTAATTTCAATGACGAGCTTGGAATGGAGCTCGAAGCAAATATTACGGCAATTCCGAATGTTACGATCACGCTGAACGGTGCAATGTCGAGCAGACATAATGCATATAAGACTCTGACCGATAAAAACGGCATACAGATCGCAGTGGACTCTACTGCTCTTCTTCCCAAAATGGGTGACTTGGCTTTCTTCCCATTTTGGGAAGCGTATGGTGAGGTCGAGTATGATCTTGGTGAACTCAATTACATCAAAGGTTTCTTCCACCGTCGCAGTGATGTGATCGGTTACACACCATCGCAACCTGGGCTTTCTGATCAAAGAAGTTCGACTACCGTCGGCGCGAAATTGCAGTACGAGACAACCAAGAGTCAAAGTATGCTTGTGATTTTCGAACATCAATGGATGCATGATGCCGCGAGCTTGAGTCCGGACAAAGATTTCTTAAATGAGTTGCTCACGCTTCAGTACTCGTTCAATCCTACGATCACATTCGGTGGGCTCTATGATTTTACAACGGAACATGACGTTCCACGCCATATTTGGCCGCAGGCTTTCGTCTCGTTTCGAATTGGGGAATCGCACACGGTGCTCGCGTCTTACGGCGCGGAGCGAGGAGGGCTGAATTGCACCGGAGGAATCTGCCGTCTTGTGCCGGCCTTCAACGGTCTGCGCGTCACGCTCACAAGCCAGTTGTAGCTTCCAAGTAGGCGGGCAGAGTTGCAACAAATCTGCCTGCTTCCACGGTTATGGACTACACATTCAGTTCGCAGCTTCTTTGCCGTCCGACTTCGGATCGGCCCGGAGTTCACAGACATCTTACTTAGTCATCGGTCAATGAAACGATTATTACTCTTTGTCGGACTATTTCTTCTGCCGGTTAGCGCAGGCTTTGCCCAGACTGTTTTGGTTGAAGCATTTACAAATACTGCCTGCACGAATTGCATCACACCCGATGGCCAGATCACGAATTATGTGACGACCCACCCAAATTTGAAATTGATATTTTACCACAATAACTTTCCTTCACCGAAGGATCCGTTCTTCAAGGCGAACAAGTCCGGAAGCAATTATCGTGGATACGGATTCTATAATGTGCAGGCAGATCCAGAAGCACATGTTCGCGGCGCAAATGGAGGCAGTGCTTTCTCATCTTGGAAAAGTTTGATCACCGACTCGCAAGGACCTTACTCTGCGGATATTGCGATCGGTCTGAAGTCAATCGATGGAGGCAAGATTCAAATCGATGTCACTACAACTGGGACGTCAAATAATAAGTCCGTCCAATTGATGATCGCGATGACGGAGTCTGGAATTGCATTTAATAATACAGAAAGTTTTGGCAATCCACCATCAGGAGTATGGGACAATGTATTTCGGAAAATGCTACCCGGTGATAGCGGTTCGACCCCATTTGTGTTGAGCGGTACAAAGACCATAACTGCTATCTTCGACACAACAGGGACGGGGTGGCATGCCGCCAATATGGAAGTTATCGCATTCTTGCAGACGGTAGCTTCATTGCCGCTTGCGACGACAGATTCTGCTGCGATCATTGGTGTTGGTGTTCGACCACTTTCGAGTTTAGGTGTTACAAACAGCAAAGCCATTAGTGGTGCACTTTTGGGCAGCGCAAGTCCGGATCCGTTCACAAATACAACAATGTTACCTTTGCACCTGAACAAAACCTCGCAAGTGCGAATGGTTGTTGTGAATTCCATCGGTCAGGAAGTTGCGACGCTTGCCGACCGAGTGTTCGAAGGTGGCGATGCAAATATTCGGTTGGATGCTACAAATCTTGCCAATGGAATTTATATGGTGCGCTTATTTTTGAATGGGGTCTTCCATTCCCAGATGAAAGTAGTTTGCCAACGGTAGATCTTCTTCGGAGTTAGTGAAACGGCCTGCTAGCGTTGATTAGCAGGTCGTTTACGTTTTGCGGATGATATTTGGTCTTCCGACAAATTTGCAGGATACGGCTCCTCTGCCACAGAAAGTGTTATTTTTGTAGAACGGTGGAAGGAAGCCTCACGCGCAGAAAAATGCTGATTCAGGAATTTATTAGTACACTCGAAGAGGTAATACCTCTTGGAAGTGTTGGATATGACCGAGATGCCGTCGGTGTTCAAGTTGGATTCCCGAAAGGCGCAGAGTTAACGCGAGCACTATTTGCCTTTGAGATTACGGATGAGATCGTCGATGAAGCGTTGAGTCTTGGCGTAAATCTTATTGTCGCTTTTCATCCGTTGATATTTCCGAATCTTACTCGGGTCGATGATTCGACGAGGACGGGAGCACTCATCGGTAGGCTGGTTCGGTCGAATATTGCGCTGTACATTCAGCATACCGCTTTCGATGCTCATCCGGAATTTGGAACGAGTCGGTTAATGGCGGAGGCTCTCGGACTGGAGCAGATCAAGCCGATTGCTGGGCTCGCTGGTACCATGAACAAGATTGTCGTTTATGTTCCGCAAGAATCGGTCGAAGCTGTTCGCTCTGCGATGTCAGAAGCCGGGGCCGGACGGATCGGCAACTATTCGAAGTGCAGTTTTGAGATTGAGGGAAAAGGTACTTTCAAAGGTGACTCAGGGGCACACCCAACGGTGGGACAAGCAGGGAGTTTTGAACGAGTCTCGGAAGTTCGGCTTGAAATGAGCTGTGAAATGTGGAATTTGAACCCAGTGCTTCGAGCAATGACGTCGGCGCATCCGTATGAAGAGATCGCCTTCGATGTGCTTCAAATTGCCTCAGGGAGCCCGAATTTTGGGATGGGAGCTGTCGGGGAGTGGGAGGAAGGGAAGTCGATAGAAGACGTATTGGCATTGACGAAAGCGACCTTTGGAACGGCAGTTTTGCGACACAATGAGGTCAGAACGAAGCAGCTGACCAAGATTGCAATGTTGGGCGGAGCCGGTATGGATTTCTATTCCGGGGCAGTTCGCTCAGGTGCGCAAGCATTTATTACGGCGGATGTGCGTTACCATGATTTCTATCGCGCGCGGTTTGACGATATTTTGCTCATCGATGCCGGGCATGCCGAGACAGAGCGTTTTGTAGCTGGAGGAATGTTGCGCGCCGCGAAGTTTGCTATTGCGTGTGCTGCAAAAAAAGGAAAAGATTTTTCGAAGGAGAATTTGGAAGCGTTGTTGGTCGTTTCAAAATATCAGCCGAACGCTCTGAGGTATTATTAATTTATCGAACTGGTACAAGGTATTCGGGAACAGTGAGGGAGACGGACCGAAACCATTGTGCTTACATTACATAGGATACGTACCGTGAACGAATCGTTATTGCATCTATACGAACTACAGAAGATCGATACCAAACTCGACGAACTCATCGAGAATCGTGGAGAGTTACCCGAGCGTGTGGACGAGACGCGTAACGAAGTGGGAAGTCATCGCGAAGAACTCGAGCGACTTCGCGCAACGATCACCGAGTTAGAAACTCGCGGTCGTTCGCTCAGTGCCGAAAGCTTGGAGTTGCGCGATAAAGTCGAGCAATATAAGGCGCAGCAATTCGACGTGAAGACCACTCGCGAGTATGACGCGATCACGTTTCAACTCGAAGATGCGAACAAGCGTTTGAATCGTAGTCTTGAAGAATCCGGACGTACCGGTATCGCGCTCGAGCAAGCCAGGACCGAAGAAGGTCTGCTCTCTGAAAAAGTAGAGCACATGGAGAAAGAATTGGTTGATAGTGAAGCGACGCTCAAAGCCGTCCTTGCCGAAACGCAGGATGAAGAGAAGCATCTTCAGAACGATCGCAAGAAAATGCTGAAGTTGATTAGTGCGCCGCACCTTTCGATGTACAATCGTGTGCGTCCTGCAAAGAACGGTATCGCGGTCGTGCCTATTCGCAATGGCGTCTGCGGTGGATGCTTCAATGCGATCCCAAGGCAGATGGTACTCGAACTTAAGCTTGGCGAGAAGCACACCGTGTGTGAATACTGCGGACGTATCGTAGTCGGCGAGCCGATCTCATTACTGGTTGACGGCCCTCCGGTGGCTGCAGTGCAAGTTACAGCCGAAGAAGAATAAGTCGCTTTTACGTTTGAAGAAGTATACGTTTTTATTGAGCACACATCATCGGGCAATCGCGCGGTATCTGTAACAGGATCACGTGAGGAAAGTCCGAACTCCATAAAGCAGCGTGCCGGCCGAGAGAACGAGCGTTGGGCAACCAGCATTCTGATTCAAGTCCGGGCAGCGACGAAATAAATCTTCCGTGCTAATCGCACTCAAAGAAAAAAGTCGCTGACAGCTTAGTGTCACAGAGATATACCGCCTAATCCGGTTTGCCTTTATTGGCGAGCCTGATTCGGTAAGGGTGAAAAGGCGGTGTAAGAGACCACCGTTCCGAAAGTAATTTCGGGAGTCCAGATAAACCTCGCGCGGAGCAAGACCAAATATGAAACCGCGCCTTCAAATGCTTCAGCAATGAAGCTATGAATGCAGCCACCGCTTGTGGCCAGAGTTTCGGGTAGGTCGCATGAATCGGAAGAGTCCGCAAGGATACTCACCGATTCCCAGATAAATGATTGCCTCCGTTTTGCTTTGTTATGGAGCGAGACGACAGACAGAATTCGGCTTATAGATGATGTGTGCTCATTAAGTTTTGATTGCAATATCTGATTCATGTCCCGTCTCGAAAAGCTCGAAGCATTTTTGAAGCTCGATCCCAACGATAGCTTCACCAGATACGCAATTGGCCTTGAGTACGCTTCGATAAAAGATTACCCCAAAGCAATCGCTGCCTTAGAAACGCTTCGCACCGCCGATCCCGCGTACGTCCCGACCTACTATCAGCTCGCGGACTTCTATCGTCAGATGAAGGATACAACTCAGGCGAGCCAAATTTACAATCTAGGTATTCTCGTGGCCCGTCAAGCGCGTGATCTACATGCTGCGAGCGAACTTGAAGCAGCACTCGACGATATGGAATCAAACGAATTTTAGAATTACTAAACACACTGCGGAGAGCATGTCGGAAACGTTAACAGAGCAATCGATGAAAGAGGCTGCAATTCAGTACTTCATCGAAGAGGAAGTTTTGAAATTTGGAGATTTCACGCTTAAGAGCGGAAGAAAATCACCTTATTTTTTTAACACCGGCTCGCTCTGCACGGCAAAGCAGCTTGCAAAGCTTGGAAGCTTGTATGCGACAAAACTTCTCTCGCTTCCTGAGTTCAATGACGCGAATGTAATATTCGGCTCCGCCTACAAAGGAATTCCGATCTCGGTCGCGACTGCGATAGCCTTAGCCGGAACATCGCGCGAGAGCATCCGTGCGGTCAGCGATCGCAAGGAGCCAAAGACGCACGGTGATAAAGGCAATTTCCTTGGTGTACTCAAGCCCGGTGACAAGGTCGTGATTGTTGATGATGTTATCACGACCGGTGAGACAAAAATCGAGGCGTTAGAAAAACTTCGTGAGTTTGGATGTGAGCCGCTTGGATTTATTATTGCATTTGACCGTGCAGAGCCGATTGATCGTTCAGGTCTGACAGCTCGTCAAAGTTTTGCCCAAGCTTCCGGCCTACCGGTTCATGCGCTCGCGAGTGCCAAAGACGCTGCACGAGTGAGGCCAGAGTTTGCCGCAGTCCTAAACGACTACCTCGCGAGCATTACAAACTAAGCACCCGTTCCAAATCCTCCGAAAGCGCAGACCACGAAAAATAGAGTTCTTCCAATTGCGTTTTTAGTGCGGCGTGTCGGTCGCTATCTTTTTTGACACGCTCAGCATCAGAATAATAATCCGGTTGATACATCGCATCTTCGATCGCGAGTTTTTCTTTCTCGGCACTTGCGATCGCTTGCTCTGCTTTCTTGATTTTGTCGCGCAGAGGTTTTTCCTTTGTGTCTCGTTGCCGTTTAGCTTCCGCTTCTTTGCGCTTGCGTTCTTTCGCATCGATGACGGAGGAGTCCTTCTCGTTGCGTCCTCCAAGTGATGTCACCGAAGGCATCGTCGCCGCCTCGGTTTGCGCGCTGCGTTCCTGAGCCGCCTTCTCATTTTTCTTTTCAACGCGAGCAGCAGCTTTCTTTTGTTGGATCAGAGCTAACTCGGAGGTGTGCAGTTCATCGAGATATTGCTCGAGTGAATGCTGGTAGTCTTTAACTTTTCCATTGCCGAAGGTTATCACTCGCTCTACAAGATCCTCAAGAAAATCTCTATCATGCGAAATCACGATGATCGTACCTTCAAAGCTGAGCAACGCATCCTTGACGACCTCCTTCGACCGCATATCAAGATGGTTCGTCGGCTCATCGAGAATCAGCGTATTCACTGGCTCAAGCAGCATCTTCGCTAAGGCCAATCGGGATTTTTCACCTCCCGAAAGCACACGCACGGGCTTAAAGACATCATCGCCTTGAAATAAAAACGCACCCAGAAGTGATCGCACCTGAGTCTGATTCTTCACACCCGTTCCGCCGGAAGCTTGATGGAAAAATTGTGCGCGGGTAACCGCTTCGAGCGTTTCGAGCACTGTCACATTCGGGTCAAGCGCCTCGGCTTGATGCTGTGCATAGTAACCGATAGTGACATTATACCCAGGTTTCAGCTCACCACCCGTTAAATGATCTTGCCCGGCGAGAATGCGACCGAGCGTCGTCTTGCCTTCACCGTTCTTGCCAAGAAAAGCTACTCGATCACCACGCTCGATATTCAGATCTACGTTTTGAAAAATATTCTTTTTGCCATCATAACTTTTTGAAGCGCCTTCTATTTCAAAGACCATTCGTCCCGATGCTTGGGAAGCGGGGAAGGCAAAGTGTACGGATGGCGCATTCGATACAAGTTCGACGCGTTCCATACGTTCGAGCATCTTAATGCGCGATTGCGCCTGCTTGGCTTTTGTTGCTTTGTACCGAAAGCGCTCAACGAAGGATTCGATCTCTTTGCGTCTTGCTAAGAGCGTAGCCGCTTGTGCTTCACGAAGGGCCTCTCGTTCCGCTTTTGCTTTCTCGTAAAAATTGTAGTTGCCCGGAAACACCTCGATCTTCGCACCCAAGGCGATCTCCGCTGTCCGATTCGAAATTGCATTCAAGAACGCGCGATCATGCGAGACGAGTATGATTAAGCCATCATAATTATTCAAAAACTCTTCGAGCCAAATCAAACTTTCAAGATCAAGATGGTTCGTCGGTTCGTCAAGCAGAAGGGCGTTGGGTTTCGCGATCAAAAGCTTGGCCAAAAGCAAGCGCATTTGCCAACCACCCGAGAACTCACTCACAGGGCGAGAGAAGTCGCTCTCTTTGAATCCAAGCCCTTGCAGAATCTTCTCCGTCTGCGAGGTAAGTTCGAAACCACCAGCATCTTCAAATCGGTGGTGCAACACTCCGAATCGGTCAAGCATCTTCATGTAGCCATCGCTTTCATGGTTGCTTGATTCGGTCTCCAGTTTTATCTGGATCTCATCAATTTCTTCCTCGATCTCGATCAAATCGGCTCGTGCGCGCAATCCCTCCTGAAGCAATGTCCGACGCTGAGCAGCAGCATCGAGCGTCGGCTCCTGCGGCAAATAGCCGATCGTGAAGCCGGTCGGAGTGTTGATAGTACCCGTTTCAGGCTCAAGTTCACCTGCGATAATCTTCAGAAGTGTCGACTTCCCGGCTCCATTCGGACCGACGAGTCCCATACGATCCGCAGGGCGGACCGTTATCGTCACGTCTCGGAAGAGATACTCTCCTCCGAATTGCATTGCAAGATGTTCTAAAGCGATCAATGGATTTTTAGCTTTGAGTGCCCACGAAACCTATTTTGCACCGCATTCTCCGAAGGAATGACCGGTCAAGCCGAGAGAAGTTTTTACAAGGGCAAAAAGTTCTTTGGGAATAAGCTCATTGAGAATTAATTCCTCGGTCGATCCTCAGTTTTGATTTATGCGTCTCCCACGGCGGCGCTTTTGAATAGGGGGGAGAATGTGCTGCTTATGGACGCCTTCCTTTTCACGAGCTATTATGGAGATGCTGCCATCGAGCTCGAGAACCGCAGTTTCTACCGAGCGAGTGTCGGATATGCCATGCTCGCGAATTGCCTCCTCCAACTCGTCTTGTCGAATATCTTCTCGTGCCAGATTTCCCGGGAGGGTGACTCCGCGGCTCATGAGTAAGGTCGGCACCCCCTTGAAGATCTTTCCCAAGTTCTCGTTCTTAAAGATCACTTTCGTGAGAGTGACGTTGATCAAAATGAGCGTAATCGCCGCCACAATTCCTCCGGTTAAGCTCGAATCTGTTCCCACCATCGCGTTTTGCACCGCATTGGAGACTAGCAAAACGAGTGTAAAGTCTATGATCGTTAGCTGGGATATGTGTCGCTTGCCCGCGACTCGAAAGGCAATGATCAATGCCAAATAAACGACTGTGCTACGAAGTATTATCTCGGGGAGCGATGCAAGGGAGCCGATCATAGTATCTCGTCGAATGTGTGTGAATCTCTGTGCGAAGTTACATTGGTCTTTTCATCGCAACTCCGATTTTCGCGGACATCTCTGGATTGAACTGTAACTTCGTTAGAAGTACAATTCACATTCCACAGATAACAATGAACAAATCAAAGAATTTTCAGTTCGATGGCGATGTAACTTCGTGGGTTGGCGTAGCGTTTTTGACATGGCTCCTGATCACCTTCACATTTGGGATCGCAACTGCGTGGGCGCTTTGTATGAAGGAAGAGTGGGTGGCTTCGCACACTATTATAAATGGGAGGCGATGTAAATTTTATGGCACCGGGGCTGATCTTTTCGGACCGCTATTGCTTTGGTTCTTCCTTACGATCATCACGGTCGGCATTTACGGATTCTGGGTAGTTCCAAAACTCAAACAATGGATGATAGAGAATACCGATTTTGAAGGAGAGATCGAGGCTGTACGACTCTAAAACTACTCGTCTTCAAGCATTAAGTTGCTATATTCATGAGCACGATTATGCCATTGAAGTCGTGCACATGTTTTCCTTCACTATAACATTTGTTGTGACCTATTCAAACGTATGAATAATTCGAAGATCAACTATCTGGCTGTGCTCGCGTGCCTGGTGATGAATATGTTGCTTGGTATGGCTTGGTTCGGAGTATTTGCGACTCCCTGGATGAGCTACATCGGCAAACCGGAATCTGAATTTAAAGCTGCCGGTGGCACACCCTACATTTTCGCTATACTCGGCGCACTTATTATGGCGCTAACCATTGGATGGTTGCTGCCAAAGTTGGGTGCGAAAAATTTCATGGATGGATTCAAGTATGGGTTCATGCTGGGATTTGCATTTATTTTCACCGCCGGTTTTACCGCGTTCGCATTTTCGCTCTATCCACCCGGTCAAGCGCTGATCGACTTCGGATATCCGGTGCTGTCACTCGCACTTATGGGTGGGATTCACGGTGCTTGGAAGAAGAAAGCGTAATCATCCAGAGGCAAATTGATTCGATAGGCCGACGAATTCCGATTGAATTCGTTGGCCTTTTTGTTTATTTGGTGCCGGTTTTCGGCACTTTCCTCGAGTATGTTGCGATATTTGTATAGATAAATTCAGTTAACTACTCGAGGATTTGCTCAAACGAGATCACGGATCGATGAAAGTTGCGATCATTGGCGGAGGGCCGGCCGGACTTTATTTTGCGATACTGATAAAAAAGAAGCACCCTGAGTATCAGGTTGTACTCTTCGAGCGCAATCGACCGAATGACACATTTGGATGGGGAGTAGTTTTTTCCGATAAGACACTCTCTTATCTTAGAGATTCCGACGAGCCTTCCTACCAAAAGATTACTGAAAGTTTTGCGACCTGGGACAACGTCGATGTCGTACATCGTGGTGTGAAGATCACAATTCGCGGTAACAAATTCTCCGGTATTTCACGACTCGGAATGCTGCAAATCCTGCAGGAGCGCTGCGCAGAATTAGGCGTCGAGATGCACTTCCAAGAGTTCGTCACAGATTTTAGCATTTTTTCAAATTTCGATCTCGTACTCGCAGCCGATGGAGTCAATAGCGAGGTACGGCAAAAATTCGCGGTGCAACTCGAGCCCGATGTAACTTCGCGAAACAATCGGTACATTTGGTACGGCACGAACAAGCTGTTCCATGGGCTTACGCTCACGTTTCATCAGAATGATGACGGAATATTTGCTGCCCACTCCTATAAATTTAACGCAACCACCAGCACCTTCATCGTGGAATGCGACGAAGCAACTTGGCAGAAGGCGGGCTTCGCAACGATGAGCGAGCCTGAAACTCGTGCCTATCTGGAGAAAGTATTCGCGGACGATCTCGACGGCGAGCCGCTTATGTCGAACAACTCCAAGTGGCTAAACTTTCTACTCGTCAAGAACAAACATTGGCATTTTGATAATGTAGTTTTGCTCGGCGATGCACTACATACAGCGCATTTTTCGATCGGCTCGGGCACAAAGCTTGCGCTTGAGGATTCCATCGCACTCTTCAACGCAATCGAAAGTAGTGATACTGTTAAGGCTGCGCTTCAAGAATTCGAACGTGTGCGTCGACCGATCATCGATGAATATCAGCAGGCCGCGTTCTCAAGTCTTGTTTGGTTTGAGAATCTGAAAGATGTTATAGATCTTGAACCAATGCCATTTGCCTACAGTCTGATGTCGAGAAGCAATCGCATCGATCACGAGAATTTACGAAAGCGCGATCCGAAATTTATGGCCGACTACGAGGCGTATGTTCGTGAGCATGGCGCAGAGATGAACGCCTAAGAAATGCAACGCTAATGTCATTTGTCGAAGAGCTCTTTGGGCTGAAAGATAAGTTCGCGATCGTCACTGGTGCTTCACGTGGTCTCGGGCGCGCAGCAGCGGTCGCACTATCGAGTGCTGGTGCAAAGGTCGTGTTGGTCGGTCGTGATGTTGAGGCGCTGAAGGAAACACTTGCATTGCTTCCAACTCCCGGATCAATGATCGTCGAAGCCGATGTCACGAACGATGAAGGTCGAGCACGCACCATTGCACTCGCGCTCAAGATGTTTGGCCGTATTGACATACTGATCAACAACGCTGGGATCATTCGCCGATCTCCCGCTGTAAGCTATTCGAGTGAGGATTGGAACGCAGTCATCGATACGAATCTTACTGCGACTTTTCATTGGGCGCAAGACGTTGGTAATGCAATGATTCGAAATGGCGGCGGAAAAATAGTGAACATCGCTTCAGTGCTCTCCTACGGTGGCGGCATGAATGTCGTTGCCTATGCAGCCGCGAAAGGAGGCGTGGCCCAGCTAACAAAGGCGCTGGCAAACGAGTGGGCAAAAAAGAATGTGAATGTTAACGCCATCGCCCCGGGTTATTTTGTTACAAATGCTACGGAAGCACTGCGTCACGATCCAGATCGAAGTGCACAAATACTTGCCCGCATTCCCGCAGGCCGTTGGGGATCACCCGAAGACTTAGCGGGCGCGTTCGTGTTCTTGTGTTCGGATGCCTCGAAATATATGCACGGACACATACTCGCTGTTGACGGTGGTTATTTATCATTGTAAAAAGATTTATTATGTCTCACGCTTGGCTTTTTAGAAATACTGCCGCTCAAAAAGGACGGACGATCTCGATCACTCCTGACACTTCTGATTTTGCAGCGATCTCTGCCGGACGAATAATTCTCGAAGCAGGAATGGCGCCGGTCGTTGCACAAAACGAAGGAAGTGAGACTACGCTGCTGTGTCTGCACGGAAGTGGTGAAGTTCGAATTGGTGCAGAACGATTTCAAGTTTCGAAATTCGATGGAGTGTACGTCGGTAGAGGTGTGGCTTTTGAGGTAAGCACGACGGGGTTCATAGATATCGTCGAGGCGTCAGCACCAACCGCAAAATCGTGGCCATCGAAATACGTGAACTTTGAGACGGAAGTGAAGCCGAGTGACTCACTCACTTTGCATGTCGGCGCGGAACCATACTATCGCGATATTCATAAAGTGATTGCCGAAAATGTAGAAGGCTCTCGACTCTTAATGGGTGTAACAATGTCCAAGCCCGGCAACTGGACCTCCTGGCCACCTCACGAACACGCAGCTACGCGAGAGGAGCTCTACTTATTTTTCGATATGCCGAAGCCAGGCTTTGGAACACAGTTCATTTATTCCGATCTGGAGAATCCTGAATTTGTGCTTCCGGTTTACGAAGATGATGCTGTCACGATTGTTGAAGGCTATCATCCAAACGTCGCCGCTCCCGGGTATCCGATTAATTTTTGTTGGGTGCTTTGTTCACTCGAAGATGATACGTGGCGCACACTCGCCAACGTAAATGTTCAGGCAGGTTTTGAATCGATGCCAACAGGTTTGAGGTAAACCAAGTATGACACCGATCGCAACCAAAGAAGAACTCGCATTCATCGAGCAACTCTTTACGCCACTCGTCAGCGACACCATGGATCGACTTGGCATTGCAGGCTGTGTGTTGCAGCATGATATTCAGTCTATCCCTTTCGATCCAGCGCTAAAGGTTGCAGGTATTGCATTTCCGTGTCGCGTCATTCCAACGACCGAGTACGTGGAGATACACACACTGCTTGAGATGGTCGATGCTGTCCCTGAAGATTCCGTCGTACTGGTTGCGGCTGATTCCGATACGGGTGCCGCGCTTTGGGGCGGTCTCATGTCCACTCGCGCAAAAGCACGCGGTGCTCGTGGAGCGATCGTGAACGGAGGCATTCGCGATTTCGAACAGATCGCCGGAATCGGATTTCCGGTCTTTGGGACAAATCGATGCGTCAAAGATATTCGTCGACGAGGATACATGGCTGAATACAATATTCCCGTAACGATCGGTGGAGTGTTGGTCAATCCGGGCGATGTTGTTTTCGGTGATGCGAACGGTGTGGTTGTGATTCATCAAGAAGATTTTCCGATGCTGATCGAAGAGTTACGAAAGACCGCCGTAGGTGAGATGGTAACCGCCGCCGGATTAAAGGAAGGCCGCTCGGCCACGGAGCTCTTTAAAGAATTTCAAACCTTCTGAGAATATCCAGGATGACGAAAGAGAAAGTGATCACAAAGATTCTCAAAGATCGCATATTCGCGGTGCTACGATTGCAGCGGACCGAACGTATCGTTGAACTTGTCACCGCAATCATCGCCGGAGGAATCGGTATCGTTGAAGTCACGCTGAACTCAGGCGATGCATTACAGTCGATACGTGTTCTCCAAAAGGAATTTCCGAACGTGATCATCGGTGCAGGCACCGTAATCGGCTACGACAACGCCGTTCAAGCCATCGAGCATGGTGCACAATTCCTGGTTAGTCCTGTGACCGATCTGGATATGCTCTCGGTCGGGAAAGAAGTTGGCGTTGTCACAATGGCTGGAGCACTAACACCCACCGAGGCTTGGCAAGCATCCGAAGCGGGAGCAGATTTTGTAAAGCTGTTTCCCATGGCAGGCATTGGGCCAGAGTATCTTCGAGCAATGCGTGGTCCACTAAACGAGATTCAATTCATCACGACCAACGGTGTTACGCTCGATAACATCGGAGAATATTTTGCTGCAGGCGCAGTCGCTGTTGGCATTGGGACGCCACTTGTATCTGATCGCGATATGGAGAGTGAGAACTTTGATAGTGTTCGAACTCGTGCAGAGCAACTCGTCAAGAAAGTACACAGCCTTAATTAAGCAGCTTGTATTAAATGGATATCGGAATCGAAGATAGCGCTCGATTGCTCGAACAGGTGAGTCGGTCATGGATCGCACGCTACCGTGCGGAATCGCAATCGACTGACTGGGGTCAATCGCTCGCTATGTATGGATTGCTATCTGGCTTGCGTTCACACTATGATGAGAAAATCCATGACTACTTGCGTACCTGGATCCGCTTTCACATGAACGAACGCCTCTATGTAAATTATTTTTGTGGCTCTTGGAGCTTCGCGTTGCTCTACCCGGATGTGATGGAGTTTTTTCCTGAAGTTCGTTTGCAGTTAGACGAAACTGCCGAGCGCATTTACAACTTCATTATGCATAAAGCTCTTCGGAACGGAGAGGGAGCAATATTGCATAACGTTGACTTGCCAAATATCTATATCGACACCGTTTATTATTCGTCCGTGCTCCTTGCCAAGCTTGGAACATACTTGAATCAACCGTGGCAAGATGAAGCAATGAAGCAGATCGAGCTTCACCTAACGGTTTTGCGTGATGGCACAAAGCCGTTCTATATTCATTGCGAAGAGAATCTATCGGGGTTGCGCTCGCAAGGCTCATGGGCGCGTGGCAATGGATGGGTCATGATGACATGCGCTGAAATTATTCCATTGCTCAGCGAAGGAAGCGAACATCGAATGCGGTTGCAGAAGATTTTCGTAACGCTATCTTCGGCACTGATGGAACTCCAAACCTCGAACGGTTTGTGGCCGACGATACTCGATGACGAATCGGCCTACGAGGAGACTTCTGCGTCTGCAATGTATTTGTTTGCGCTCAGTCGAGGTCGAAGAATAGGTGTACTCGATAAGTCGTTCGATCCAGGTATTGCGAAAGCCAAGCTTGCGCTGTCAAGAATGGTTGACACTGATGGAAAGTTCGTCGGTGCCTCGGAAGGGACTTGGCCTGGAACAGTGGAATACTATAAGTCACTGGGCCGAGGCGAATGGTGGTGGGGGACAGGTAGTTATTTGCTCGCACTTTCAGAGCAAATGAAAAAGTAACATTTTAGGAGGTGAAATTATGATAGCAACATTTGATCACATCGCATTACAGTCGAACGACATAGCCGGTTCGATCGCTTTTTATCAGAGCATGTTTCCGGAATTGCTCGTGCATTTTCAAGATGAGACCTGGGCGATCGTCACATTCGCCGATCTCAAAGTTGCGTTCGTTAAGCCGGATCAACATCCGCAGCATATCGCGTTGCGTGTTCGCTCTCGTCCTGAACTTACCGAGGAATCAACAAAGTCTGCCTCAACGATCAAAAAGCATCGCGACGATTCCGAATCGTTTTATGTCAAGGACCCATTCGGAAACGCTATCGAGATTGTTTACTATCCATAGTAGACGCTGCGTCTTTTCGAACGATTTCTTCGCTATAATTGCTACAGCCAAGGCTTCGGCACACTATGTTCGGAGCTTGTCGTTTTTTCGAATTCCATTTTGTGCATGAGATTTACAAAATCACATAGCCCGCTTCTTTGGGCGCTTTTACTCCTTTGCTCTGCTTCCATTCGAGCTCAATCCAGTTCCACGGAGGACCCGCTCCTTGGTGTGCTATCCTCCGAACTCACTCGCGAGTATACGCAGTTGCAACATCAGCCGCAGCCACCGTATTACATGAGTTACAATGTCGGTGATGAGCAAGTTGTGAACATGACGACAAGTTTTGGCGCGCTGACACGTTCGGATTCTTCACATCATCGGATGTTGCTAGTCGATCTGCGTGTTGGAGATTACGCCCTCGACAACACACATCAGCTTCGCGGTAGCTCGGATGCATTTGCGAGAAGTGGTGCAAAGCCTGTTCCTATTGAAGATGATCCGTTCGCAATACGTCAAGCGATCTGGCGTGAGACCGATCAATCGTACAAGACAGCAACAGAGCGACTTCAAGAAGTTCGCACGAACAAAGCCGTGAAAGTAAGTGAGGAAGATTCCTCCGGTGATTTTACGAAGGCCGATGCGTCGGGTACTTACTTCGAAGCACCGGTGAGTATGGCATCCTATTTTCCCAATCGCGCAAAGTGGGAAGAACGACTCAGGTCATATTCTGCACTCTTCAAAGGTCAAGCAAATATTTTTGAAGCTAAGGCAACACTCAGCGCGAGCATCGTGCGGAAATATTTCGTTTCGAGCGAGGGCGGCCGCATTGTTTCGAACGAGTTGTATGTACGCGTGATGGTTCTCGCTACTGCGAAAGCGGCCGATGGAATGGAGTTGCCGCTGTATCAAAGTTATTTCGCACATAAGCCGGATGACCTGCCAACGGATGCTACCATCCTCGCAGACGTTCGCACGATGATCGCTACGCTCGAACAAATGCGTACGGCACCTATCGTCGATCCATACACTGGTCCCGCGATTCTATCCGGTGGCGCAGCCGGCGTGTTCTTTCATGAAATATTTGGTCATCGAGTCGAAGGCCATCGTCAAAAGAACGAGTCGGAAGGTCAGACCTTCAAAAAGAAAATCGGTGTGCAGATCTTGCCGGTGTTTCTAAATGTCTATTTTGATCCGGAGCAACAGAAGTATCGCCAGTATGATCTGCTGGGTTGCTATCACTTCGATGACGAGGGAGTGAAGGCAAGACGCGTCGATGTAGTCGAACACGGTGTGCTGAAGAATTTTCTCATGACGAGGTCACCTATCGACGGATTCGAAAATTCAAATGGTCACGCACGAGCGCAACCTGGCAAACGTCCCGTCGCTAGACAATCGAACCTGATCGTGACTGCGGAAAAGACCACCACCGTTGATTCGCTTCGAATACAACTGATAGACCTTTGTCGCAAAGCCGGCAAGCCTTATGGGCTTTGGTTCAAGCAAGTTGAAGGTGGTTTTACTCTCACCGGTCGCACGATTCCGAATTCGTTTAACGTGCTACCGATCCTTGTCTACCGGGTATACGCGGATGGAAGACCCGACGAGTTAGTTCGCGGTGTCGATCTAATCGGGACGCCACTTGCCACGTTCGAGCGAATTGTCGCGGCTGGTGATGATGGCGAGACCTTCAATGGGATCTGCGGTGCTGAGTCCGGTTGGGTGCCGGTATCCGCATCGAGTCCAAGTTTGCTTGTTCGAGAAATAGAAGTGCAGAAAAAGCAAAAATCGCAAGAGCGCTTGCCAATCCTTCCTTCACCAGATGTTACAGGGAGACCATGATGCACAATATTAGGAAAGTACTTCTCGGATTGCTTCTGATTTCATCTGGAGCTCTGCCTACCGTTAGTCGCTCACAACGCTTGACACAAAAATCTGTCGAGACGATCGAGCGTGCGATGACCGATGAACTCGCGCGAGCCAAAACAGATCTGCATTTGCAAGGATTGATCGATCCGTTTTTCATATCGTATACCGTGACCGATCGTACACGATTGGAGATTCAAGCATCCTATGGTGCGCTCTTGCGATCAGCCGAAGACCACACGCGCGCAGAAAATGTGCGATTGCTCGTGAATAACTACGAACTCAATGACGAAAATTTTTCCGATAACTCGGGATTCTTTGGTGCGTCATCCTCACCCGATAATACGTTGCCGATCGATGATGATTATTTGAGTATTCGTCGTGCGCTCTGGCTAAGCACGGACGATCTATTCAAAGGCGCGAACGAGACGTTCACAAAAAAGAAAGCGGCACTCGAGCATAAGCAACTCGCGGACGACGTTCGCGATCTTCCCGATTTTGCACATGCACCAGCGGTACAAGTCGCTGAGGAACCGCTGCCACTTGGATATGATCGCAGACAGCTTGAAGATCTTGTGAGAGATTTGTCCGTGCAGTTCTCGGTATTCAAAGATATTCAAACTTCAAGCGTAATTCTAACAGTAACGAATGCGTACGAATTTATTCGCAACTCGGAAGGTACGAGCGTCCGAAAGCCTGTAACGTTTTGTGAGCTATCGGTGCATGCCTCCGCACAAGCCGAGGCCGATGGCGAACCACTTTCACTGTCGTTCTCGATAGGCGAAAAGCGCACAGAGCTTTTACCGACAAAGGCCGAACTTATCAAACGGACAAGAAAGCTTGCAGGGGATCTATTGAAACTTCGTTTGGCCCCACGTTTTGATGAGAAGGGTTACACCGGACCGGTTGTTTTTGCCGGCACGGCAGCTCGTGATTTGATGGCAGACGTATTAATCGCGAGACTAGCCGCGCAGCGTGAGGAAGCACTCGGAGGAGGCGACGTATCGCAAATGCTCGGCGGCTCGAAACGATCGAGCTTGAAAGATAAGCTTAACACCAGGATACTTCCAACATCGATTAGTGTGATCGATCACTCTCGTCCAACCGCGGCGAATGCAAACATGCTCGGAGCGTTTGCGGCAGATGAAGAGGGAACAGTGCCGATGGAAAGTTTACTGTTGGTTGATAAAGGTATGCTCACCACACTGTACATGACCCGTACGCCGACGAAAGAGGTTCGCGAGCCGAACGGCCATGCACGAGCGCTCACAAGTCAGCCACCAGGGATCGGAGAAAATTCACCCGCGCCAGGCATCGTCGAAATTCACGATACAAAGGGGTTGACACAAAAGCAAATGGATGCGGAGATGTTCACACGCGCTAAAGAGGATGGTAATAAATTTGTGATCGTTGTTCGTTCGATCCTTCCGACAAGTTCGCTCGTCTCGGAAAGTGGTTTCAATATCGCCGACATGGTCGCAAGTTCAAAAGCGATTTTGCCGGAGCTGATGTACAAAGTCTATCCCGATGGGCACGAAGAGCTGGTACGCGGTGGCGAAATCGCGTTACCCAGCACGCGCGATCTGCGCGAGATCATCACGTCAAGCGACGTCGAGGCATACAATTTATTTGCACCGGTCTCGGGTGGGCTGTTCAGCTTTGCTTCGAAAGTGCCCGCAACAATCATCGCCGCCCAGCGCATCTTGTGCCCGGAGCTCGAAGTTCAGCGCCGCAAGCAAAGTGCAAACCCAACGGCCCCGGTAGTATCGAGGCCGTAAACGATTTTACTTTGCCGTGGCTTTCTTGAATTGATCTCGGAATCGATTCGCTGACCACACGCACACATCCCACAGATCAGCGACTGGCTGATTTATGTTCGGCATCGTGTGCATGTATGTTGGCGGCCCATATTCCGGTGTGAAGGTAAAGGTATTCTCCTTGCGTGCCTGATGTGCAGCGATTACAAGATCCCACCATGCTTCATGTTGCAAGAGTCTATCTTGCCACTCAGGTGCTCTCGGATCCGGCACTTGTGGACCGTTCTCATATCCCACGCGACCGTGCGTATGTACAGCGTGCTCTGCAGCGATCTGGATGGTATCGGCGTGATCTTCGAGCATCGATTCCGTTACGCAGCACCAATGACTAAAATCAACATTGAGCCGAAGTTCCGGCAGTTCTTGCAATATCGCCCGAGTATTCATCGGCGAAAAGAATGGTCGACGTCGGTGGGTTTCATGCGCAATCGGAATCCCGATACGTTCCTCTATGCGCAACGCACGCACAAAAAAGCGAACTTGCTTGACATACGACATCAGATCGCGACCGGCATGTGCGACGATCTTCGTCGGGGAATATTGCATCGCATTATCGATCACCTGTTCAAAATGTGCAGCATGATCTTTGCCCTCGGTATAGACGAGCGCCATAAAATCGAGCTTATGCTGGGCGAGTAGCGCCTTGAACTGTGCGGGATCGATGATATCTTGCGGAGGCGCTTCGACGCCATCGTACCCAGCCGCGGCAATTCGCGAGAATTGTTCTTCGAGCGGGCCGGTCATTCCCCAAAGGGAGCGATAGATCTTGAGTTGCATAGTGTTCGTGATAAAAGTTTTGTGCAATATACGAAACAGACAAAAGCTGACAGTGCAAGCGTGAAGTGTTCTCACCGGTTGTCGGGGATTGCAATCGTATTTTAGCACCGTAATCTAACGCACGGGAAAGCAAGATTTAGAATGAAGACCGTTCCGGAGATCGTTGGCATCGGTGAGTGTTTGATCGAATTCAATCAAACATCTCCGCACGTGTATCAGCAAGCACTTGCGGGCGATGTCACGAACACCCTTTTTTACGCATCACGTTTGGGTCGCCAGACGGGATTTATTTCGACGATTGGCGACGATCCATTCTCAGAAGATATTCTCGACTTCTTGAAAAAAGAACGGATTGATCAGAGTCTCGTCGTAAGGGTTAGTGGAAAGCCAAACGGAATATATTTTATTCAGTTGGATAATTCTGGTGAGCCGAGCTTTTCTTTTCGGCGTTCGGATAGTGCAGCAAGGGAGTTGTTTGATCATATTGACATCGAAGAGATTGCTCGCTACATCCTTGCCGCAAAGGTATTTCATTTCTCAGCAATTCCACTTGCGATTCTGAAGCGCCGTGATAGACTCTTTGAGTTACTTGAATTGATCAACGGCAAAGTAGTGATATCGTTTGACACGAATGTCAGAAAATCTATCTGGACGAATCTGAGTGAACTCGTTGATCTGCTACCTAAGCTCTCGCACTTTGTCAACACTATCTTCGTGACAGAAACCGACGACGAAGCATTATTCGGAGTGCGCGATACAAATTCCATTTTTCAGTTCTACTCGAATTTGGGTTACCAAAATATTATTTTGAAGCAAGGAGCGAAAGGGGCGGCGTTTAGTCAGGATGGGAAGATCGTTTCTATTCCCACTCCGAAAGATGTGAACGTCGTCGACGCGACCGGAGCTGGCGATGCATTCAATGCTGGTTTCCTACACGGTATGCTACAGGATTGGAATCCGCTGCGTTGCGTGAGTTTCGGCAATGCAGTCGCGGCTTGTGCGATTCAAGAACGTGGAGGCATCGCGCTCGGATTTGATAAGGCACTCGCAATGAAATATTTTGACGAGATCGAAAGGAGTGTTCGAGCATGAGCACTCCACTGCGTTTCGTCACACCAATCCACTTAATCGGCAACGCGCATCTCGATCCTGCGTGGATGTGGCGAATGGATGAAGGTCTCGAATCCTTCAGCGCCACATGTCGATCTGCTCTCGACCGAATGAGCGAGACCGAGGACTTTATTTTCACGTGTTCGAGTGCTGCGCATTATGCTTTCGTGGAAGAGACGGATCCACTCTTATTCAAACGTATCAAGCGCGCTGTCAAGCTTGGCAAGTGGAAGATCGTCGGCGGTTGGTGGGTGGAAGCAGATTGCAATCTGCCCTCGGGTGAAAGTTTTGCGAGGCAAGCCCTGCTGGGCCAGCGTTACTTCTTCTCGCGTTTTGGTGTGATCGCAAAGACAGGTTATAATATTGATTCATTCGGGCACAACGGAAACTTGCCCCAACTATTGCGAAAGTCGGGCATCGAGAATTATGTCTTCATGCGACCGGAAGAAGCGGAAAAGCATTTGCCGAGTGCACTCTTCGAATGGGTTGCACCGTCAGGTGATGAAGTTCTAGCGTACCGGCTGCCGTTGCATTATTCGAATTACGCCAACACGATTCGCGAAAAGTTGGAAATGCTATCCCAGTATCCGCTTTATGATTCATCCGCTCCGTGGATGCTCTTTTATGGAGTTGGAAATCACGGCGGCGGTCCCACAAAGGAGCAGATCAAACAGATAGAAGAAGCGAAGTCGAGCGATCACCCAGAAATTCGTTTCAGCGATCCCGACACATTTTTCAAGTCTGCCAAAAAGACAAAACAACCTCAGCGATATACCGGAGATATCAATCCACACTCGATCGGTTGTTACAGCGCACATTCAGAAATTAAACAATTGAATCGGAGAAGTGAAAATGCACTCGCTCAAGCGGAAATATGTTCTGCAATGGCAGCTGGGCTTGTCGCGGCTAAACAGAACACAGCAGCATTTTCGCAGGCTTGGCAAAACGTTTGCTTCAACCAATTCCACGATCTGCTCGGTGGAGTCGCGATCGCGGAAGCGCTGGATGATGTGATCACGATGTATCGAGAAGCGCTCTCGATAGCTGAGCGTGAACAACGCGTTGCATGGCAGCGACTCGCATCTCGCATGCACACACTTGGTGATGGAGAGGCATTGATCGTCTTTAATGCGTCGGGGTTTGAGCGAGAGGAAATTGTAGAGTTTGAACTCTGGCATCCGGACGCAAGCGAGAAAGGTGATGCCCTGAATGCCATCACGATCGAAGATGCAGGCGGCAATGCGCTTAGATCACAACGCGTCGAATCGTCAGGTAAGATCGGTAACGATCGCGTTCGATTCATCGTGAAGTGTTTGGTGCCAGCTCTCGGATATGCGCAACTAAGGATCAAACGTCAAGCACCCGTACCTATTGTGAGCGATGAGCTTGAGACACTCACTGTGAATGAACATGAGTTGAGCAATGCGCACGTCGGCATAACTTTCGACGGTATCTCCTCACGAGGGCACACACTCACCGAGCTATTTTACGCACCCGCCGAAGTCTTCGATGATCCGTCAGACACGTGGGGACACGGATTGACAGGCTTCACCGATTCAATCGGATTCTTTCAGATAAAGAAGATTTCGGTAATCGAGCAGGGGCCGTTGCGTGCTCGTGTGCGCGTGGTGAGTGTTTACGGAAGTTCATCGCTAACAGAAGATTTCCTGCTCGAGGCAGATGCGAATTGCATGCATGTTCGATGCCACTTAAATTGGCAAGAGCAACGCAAAGTCGTGAAGTTGCGCTACCCGCACAATCTTGATCTTGCTCGCGCTCACTACGAAACGCCTTACGCTGCCATAGAACATCCGATTGCCTCCGATGAACATCCCGGACAAAGTTGGGTAGCGGCCTCAGGTTACCGTTCAGGCGTGAGAGCAGGGCTTGCAGTTCTCACCGATTCAAAGTCATCATATTCCGTTGACGCGAAGTATCTTAACGTAACGGTCGCGAGAAGTCCGCTCATTGCACATCATGCGCCGCCGCATGTACTGAGCGAATTGCAGGCAATGCGATATCTTGATGCAGGCGAACAGTCGTTTGAGATCAGGTTGTTGCCGCATCTTGGAGAGCTAACGCATTCTGAAATTGCCGAAGAGTCACAAAAAATGTTGCGACCTCTGATCGCACACTCAGAAAGCAAACACGAAGGCAATCTTCCGATCGAGTCTTCCGGCATTACGATCGATAAATCTAATATTCTTCTAAGCACAATGAAGCAAGCAGAAGATGGCAAAGGTATGATCGTCAGACTGTTCGATGCTTCGGGAGTCGCGACGAATGCGAAAATTAATTGCTCGCTACTCTCGGCTAAGTGGAGTGCGAAGTTCAAACCGTATGAAGTGCTGACGTTTCGTATTATGAAGGGCAAAGTCAGCAAAACAAATTTTATCGAATGCTAAACATGGCTGAGTGCACTGTCGGTGTTGATATAGGCTCTACATATGTCAAAGCAGTTTTGTATGATGTTGCCGCGGACAAGATTCTTCATGTTGCGAGCGCACCACTTTTCAAGCCAATTGAAAATTTGCCGGAAGGATTTTACGAAGACAATCCGATAGCAATTCGTAATCTTACTATCGAGCTTCTAAAATCAATCGCGCAAATTGCTGTCGAACTACATTGCAGCGTAACGAGAATCTGCTTTACCGGCCAAATGCATGGAGGCTTGTTTGTCGATGCCCAACTTAATCCGACCTCAAACTTTATCACTTGGCAAGACAAACGAGGAGACACGATCACGAATGGCCAAACGCTTATCGAGAACCTTCGAACAAAACTCCCTGAAAGTGCATGGCTCGAAACCGGAGGCAATGTTCACACCGGATTCCTCGGAGTGACAGCAAATTGGTTTATTCAGAATGGGGGATTGCCACAAAAGAGCGTGAAGCTTCTCGGTATCTACGAATGGATAGCAGGTTCGTTATGCGGAAATATTTGCTACACCGATCCTTCGAGTGCGGCGGCCTGGGGATTGTATTCGATAAAAGAAAAAAATTGGTCCTCGAAAATGTTGTCTGCGCTCGAAATTCCCGATCAGCTTCTCCCAACAGTCATCGAGTGTGGTGATGAAGTTGGAGAACTGACGCCTGCCGCTTTAGAACTCCTCGGCTATACAGGTCGAGTCGTGATCATAAGTGGAATGGGGGACACGCAAGCGAGTTACATCGGCTCGGGATGCGAGCCGAATCAGTTGCTGCTGAATTTCGGTACCGGATCTCAAGGGATGTTCGAGGCGAGCAGGTTTTGCAATTTGCCCGGCACCGACATTCGCTATCTACCGAAGGACCGATATCTGATCACGATCCCAACCCTCTCCGGTGGGAAGTCATTTGCCACGCTTGAAGAGTTCTTTGCAAAGACGCTGGTAGCCTTTGGTGGGCAAGGACTCCAGAAAGACGAAATGTATGCACGAATGGTCCAACTCGCAATGGCTTCAGCGGTAGAGGCACAAAGTGTAGAATTCACTCCCTTTTTCAATGGCAACCGATTCTTGCCTGAGGGCGGATTCGCAACCATTTCTGGACTAAATTCCGGTAATTTCAACCCATCCGCCCTGATTTCGGCACTCTTGGCTGGCATGGTGCGAGAGATCTCAGAGCCCTACTTCCGTCTACCAACCCAAGTTCGAACCCAGGAGCGCCTCCTTGGGTCAGGAAATGGCCTAAAACGCAATGCTGCGCTGGAGGCAATAGCCTCCCGTATCTTCGGAATGGAACTCGATCTTAGCCCATTCGACGAAGAAGCGGCACGCGGTGCCGCACGACTTGCTGCTGGGCTATTTTAAGATTATTTTAGCTAATATGCCTTTTCCAGTGTAACTTTTGCGCTTTCTGGCGTTCTTGTATGGAGGCAAGATCTGAAATGCGTTTAACAGAGCCGACATTTACCGTTCAAGCAAGCACGAGGGTGACAAATCATCCCATGCCGAATCGCGAGGATAGAGGAGATTCTCTTCACGGAAATCTCGAAGGAAACACGCCCCTCGTGCGAACGGACGAGGAACTTTGGTGCGCATTTCAAGCTGGCGAAGATGTCGCGTTCACTCTCGTGTATCAGAGATACTCCGGTAAGTTGTATGCCTATCTCAAATTACTCATTGGCACAACCGACCGTTCGCAGTTAGACGACCTCTTTCAAGAAGTGTGGATTCGCATTTTCAAGCAGCGTGATATGTATGTCGTTAAAGAGAAAGGGACCTTCGCAGGTTGGCTTTTTCGATTAGCGCATAATCTAACCGTGAGCGCTCTGCGCAAAACGCGTCACCTTAGTTCGTTTGATGATGCTACGCTCGATGAAGAATTGCTGGCCGCAGTCCGCGTCGAACCAATCGAGTACGGAGCCGTAACAAGTGTAGAAGAACTGATGGCGCTCGTGCGCAAAGCGGTCGAGCGTTTGCCGCTTATGCTTCGAGAAGTTTTTATTTTATCGGAATACGATCAACTACCCATTGAAACGATCGCCGATACACTCAACATATCGCGAACAAATGCGAAGGTGCGACTCTATCGAGCGCGCAAAGCGATACGCGAGCAATTGATTCACGTGATTGATTTTCAGATTTAATCCGAAGTGCTTCATACTATCGTGCTTACAAGATTTTTTGACAGCGTTACATTGACAGTCGTACGATGATGATCGAACATAGAATTCTCGAATTCCTCGATGGAAAGCTCGGGACAGCAGATGAAGAAGAACTTCTGCACACACTCGCTGTGAGCCCCGAGCGTCGTGGGCTTTTGCGTCAGCACATGCGCACGCGTGAACTGACCCAGAGTCTCGTCCATGATCCGGAACTTGCGGTGCCGTGCACGCTTACTTCTTCGCTATTTGCGAAGCTCGCCGAGCAAGGCCTGACAGCGGGTCCTGCTGGTGTGCTCGCTACTCAGATTACTCCGATCACGATCGGGCTTTCGAGTGGTGTCGGTGTTTCGAGCGGTTTTGTCGCGGCGGAAGCTGTTGCACCTGTTGCTTCCGGTTATCGTACAGCCTCGGTGGCGTTGATCGCGCTACTTGCATTCTTCATTGGCATTGGTTCGTTTGCATTATTCAACTCTGCACTCGATCATGGCAATTCTACTTTCGCTTCAAGCAATTCAGCGACGAATAATTCAGCATCGAATGCATCGCAGACAATTGCTAATGCAATTTCTCCGAACGTGAGCGTAGCGACGAGCGATAACCGAGCAGTGCACGCAAACAATTTTCATGATGTGATGCGGACGCGGATTCCGAGAGACGCAGCCCCTGCGGTTCAGGGCTTTGCGATCTCTCGGAATTCTGCGCACGTTCGTAATTCTGTGGGCCGATCAAACGATGCGGACGTGAGTACGGTCGGATCAATCGCAGAAGTTCAACAGATAAGAACTTCGGAGATGCCAGTGGGTGATTTTGATTTCGGAAAACAAAAAGATCTCATCGGCTCCGATCTAATCGTGCCACCACTTCGCTATGATGGCGAGGTGCTCGATCCGAACACAATACCTCTTGCGTTCAGCATTCGCACCGGTGCAGGGCCTGTTCCAACGGGCACGCGATTAGTATCTGGTTCACTCAGTGAAATCAAACTTTCTTGGTATGCGACAAGCTGGCTCGTTGCAAAAGTGTTCGCGGGAGAGTTTCTGCCATACGAAACTTCCGGCAAGCCGCTCGGAAGCGCGAGTGGTGTGCTTACAATCGGTGCAGAGTCGGCGTTGCAGTTCAAACACATCGCTGGTGCAGAGCTTGGAATTCGGTTCACACCGTTCCATTTCCCGATCGAACTCTCGGGTGGCATCGCCGGAGATTTTGCGGGTAACTTTTTCCCAAGAGCTGGGCTGTTCACGAATTTCTCGCTTACAGATCGTATGAGTGTAAACGTTGGTGTCGAGGGAATGCTCTACAATCACGATATCTCGCCATCGATCGATGGACTCGCGAGATACTACAAAAAGCAAAATCCTGCGGTGCTCGATCATCTTTCTTCCGAATCGTCGGGATTTATTGGCCCATCGATCGAATTCTTATGGCATCTCTAAAATAACACAGTTGAAGATATCGACCATGAGGCCACTCGTTCGATCCAGCTCGTTGCTATTATTTGCTATCAGCATTACGCTGATGGTGGGTGGTTGTCAACCTGTACTTACGCCACCTACTCCGCCTCCGGTCTCGGGAGAGCTCACGAGTTACTACGGACCTCGCAATACACCGCTCCGATTTTTGTATCATCACCAAGATAACCGCGGAATAAATTATTCCGATTCGAATTATTACGCATATTACACAGGACTCTCGACACCAAGCGGCTCTAAAGCGATTGATGGTTTTGGACCGATCGAAGCGTACTGGTCTTGCGACACTGCGTTTAAACACAAGACTGCGCTTCGGGCGTACGTTTCCGATTCGTTGATCATTGAGTATGGTGCAACTTCGGGAACAACCGATCAGCGCATCATAATCATGCAAGATTCTTTGGTTGTCGGCAACGAATGGACCGCCGCAACTTCCTACAAGATCCCCGACGGCCGCCAAGTCGCGATCACCGCACATGTAGATAAACATTGGGCGCAACTTGGTGTGGCCGATACTTCTTTCCCCGATGTGTTTCAGATCTCCTTCAAAGTCACTTCCTCCGGCATTCCCGAAGGCGATACACTCTCCGAATTCCGCAACGGCGCTCACACCGAAATCTTCTTCGCAAAACAGGCCGGCAAAATCCTCGAATTCAGCTACGACCCATCCGGCACCCTCCTCTGGAAGGACGAACTCACGAGCGTGAATTCGAGATAAAAAGTTTCTGGCTTCGAGTTTGAGGTGGTAGAGTAGCGACGCGTTTTACCTTTTAGGGAAAAATTATTACCCTCGTCTGAACGTAACCATCTGGGACTTCGAGGGTCTTTCCGATGTATCTATGAAATAACCTTAGAATCCTTATGAAACATATTGTCACTTTCATCTTAAGTTTTGTGCTATTAAGCCAAGTATCGCAAGCTCAGAACACGCAATCGAACCCAGACCCGAATAGTACTCCGCCTCAGTCCCAAAGCTTAGGATGGGTGAAAATCCCTATCGGCACAACGAACCCGGTAAACCATATTTCCTTTGGGTCGAAGGACACAGCGTTTGCTTTCTCTCTCCCACCGCTCCGAAGCACAGATGGAGGAAATACTTGGCAGCCATTCACTCTGCCCGAGCCTAGTGACTTCCATTTCTTGGATGGACAAAATGGCTACACTGCGGAGTACGATGGCGCCATATCGTACCACACCTCCGATGGAGGACTCCATTGGG
>JBDTCS010000246.1:0-9194 GCA_039923455.1 Kapaibacterium sp. (SeqCode)
CTGAAGCAAACCTGTAACCCGTATCGTATTTTGCGTTCTAGTTGATATCATACATTTACTCAGATGAAAACTCTGCTCGCTTTGCTGTTCGCTTTTGTTTTGTGCAATCAGGTGTTCGCTCAATCGAGTGCCGATTCACTGATTCGGACCGATCTTATTGTGCCGGCTCGATTTCAGGCGCTATTCGATTCGGCGCACACGGTCTTGATCCCGGCAGGATTTCGGTGCAGCGTGTTTTATGCGGGTAATCTGGGAGGGCCGCGGTCACTTGCGATCGATCCGAACGGACGAGTCTGCGTCGCCGATCGCGATCGGTCAATGATACTTGCGCTGCCGGATCCGAAACACAAAGGTTACGCCGATACAACTATCTTGCTTGCCAACGACGACAGCAATGCGCACGGGTTTGCATTTTTCAACGGCGCACTCTATACCGCGGCAGCAAACTTTGTTCGAAAGTATGAACATCAGAATGGTGCGGGATTATATCAGGATTCGTCCGTCTTCATTCCGAATATTCCCTATAAGGCCGAAGGGACACCGAATCATACGACGCGCACGATTTTGTTCGATACGGTCGGAAAGCATATTTATATATCTGTTGGCGCGCCTTGCAATGCATGTCGAGAGATAGATACAGAGCGCGCTGCGATACTTCGCTTCGGTCTCGATGGTGGTGGTCGGACGCTCTATGCGACGGGGTTGCGCAATGCCGTCGGTCTCACAATGGATTATACCACGAACACACTTTGGGCAAGCGTTGCCGAGCGTAATGCACTTGGAGAAGATCTGCCTGGCGAACCGATACTACGTGTGACGCAAAATGGTTTTTATGGATGGCCGCTCGCATACGGCGATCATCAGTGGGATAATTTTCAATCGACCGCTGAATACAAAGCGATGCTGCCCATCACACATGCCGATTCGGTAAAGGTTGCGAATATGACGGTGCCGGACATGTTTGTGCCTGCGCACACGACGCCGCTTGGCGTGGCAGTCTATCATGCATCACAATTCCCGGCAGAATATCAGAGCAATTTATTTATCACGTTGCATGGTTCGGCAAAAGCGGAAGATGGAAGACTCGTTGCGAATGGCTCTTCGATCGTCCGTGCAATTCCTGATGGATCGAAGTGGATACTGAAAGATTTTGCCCTGGGCTTTTTGACGGACTCTATCAACTACAAACGCTGGGCGCGTCCATGTGGAATCGTGATTGATAGCGAAGGCAATATTTATTTTAGTTCGGATAACGCCGATGCGCATACACCTCCGGCAGTGTATAAGATTAGTTATGTTGGTGCTGGCAGTGTGCAGTCGCTTGGAACAAGTTATCACGCGACGACCTTGACTACGTATCCGAATCCTGTTGATCGCATTTGCACCTTCGAGCTTTACGGCGAGATGCAATCCACTGGTTCACTCTTGATCACCGATGTTGTTGGTCGGACGATCGCGAGCATCACTACGACGGCAGCAAGCGAAACTCCCGGAACAACGCGATTTACATTTGACATGAGTCGGCTTGCTCCGGGAATTTACTTTGCGCAATTGCAATCAAAGCTTGGTGTCGTGCGATCACAATTTGTGATTGTGCACTGACCAGAGATCAATCAAAGAGGAAACATCAGATGTGAAACATCACACCGGCTAGCCATTTGAAATCGAGTCCGCGCAAGTCGCCTTCCTTGTTATCCGCGAGTGAATTTAGGACGTTTGTAAATCCGTAGGTGAAACGTCCGTCAACGGCAAGCGATACGAGCGGTGCGATCTTGACTTCTACCCCCAGACCCAAGTCCGCTCCCACGGAGAATCCATTGAAAATCGACCCACGATCCGTTGTTTGCGATGAGCCCGTCGAATCTGTTGTGGCGGATGCGGCGATCTTTAGACTAAAGTCGGGCCCCAAGAATCCGTATAACTGAACATCACCCTCTATTGGCGTTACGCGCAACATCACCGGAATTTGAATATACTCGCTATTTTCAATCCACGACGTTGACTTGTAGTTGTTGAGTGTATAGGTATCCTTGAAGGATCTCTGCGTGATGAGCAATTCGCTTTGAATGCTGACCGGCCCGACCAGTTGATTCACACTTCGCACTCCGATCATGTATCCGGTGGCACCGGAGGCATGTGTTCCGGGAAAAGGGGAAGGTGCGGTTTGCGCTCCGGCGAAATCCATTCCGCCCACCAAGCCAAACTCCCACGCGAGCTGCGCGTGCGCATTTTGAGTTGGGAGTATAGCAAGTGTAAGTAGTATTAATGCGGAAAGGAAGCAATAGATCTTCTGCATATATTTTTAGAGTTATTTTAAATTAGCCTGAGCTAAAGTTTTTATCTATGGAGCTATAGCGTTCAACTATTTGAGAAGTATCAAAAAGACGGGGAAAGAGTATTCTCAGCATTGCTACCAGACTCCCTCTCCCCGACCTTCGCTAATCCACGATCACTACTAACAGAAGCAAACTTTCAGTCAGCCGCGATTTATGCAGCCGCGATTTAAGGGTAAAAACGAATTCCCAGGCCGGCATCCATAGCAACGCCAAATCCCGGAGAGATGCCGATCAGTGGTCCTGCTTCTAAGAACAATTCGATCGGCGAGTTTCTCGGAATGATGTTCAGTCCGAAGATCACTCGTGCAGCTACCCCGGATGTGGTCCCCTCGCGCACATAAAACTTTTCGCCGTCGCGTTTGTAGAAGATGGTATTGCCTTGTCCAAATCCTACGGCAAGTCCCGGTCCCGCATACATCGTGACCACGTCCGATCGGAATGCGTTAAAGTTAAATAGATAGTCGACATCCACGCGTGGTGATCCGAAATACGAACCGCCGACATCAATGACGAGCGCATTACTCGCCGATGGCCAATATTTCACGGTTGCCCCGAGCGGATCCCCTACGATGAGTCCAAATCCGAAGCTCTTTCCTTGTGGCCCCTGTGCGTGGGATGATACTGCGAAGAAGCTTAGCGCAGAAAACAGAAGGAACATCGATGCGACAAGCTTGAATGAGCCGGTCGGAGAAGGGGTGATCTTTTGAAATTGCATACTATATTTTTATGTGACATTTTAATCTCCGAAAATGCGCTTTTTCGCATTTTCGGATTTTTGATAATACCCGCTTCGTTATAACTCTATGGTTGTACGCAGCGAGGGTCGTCGGAATTGAAAATCCTGACTGGTTGAATTGGAAGCGATTCGCCGCGATGTATTGAAACCCGGTTCTGTTTGCGTCTCAATGCGTCGAGTCGAGTGTCCGATTCGAACGCTCTTTTTGAGTCCAGGTCCACCAACCCATTGATAGGTCAGGGTATAATCTCGTTGGTCATTATTAAATTTTGGCATAATGGTTTTGATACCTTCATACACACAGGATTTTAGATACATAAAGGAAAGGTGCGTTCGTGTGCTACGTGTGACTATTCTTTAGCCAATTAGACACGGGTGGCAACGTGTTCGTGACGCTCGGAAAATTAGGAGATCGGAGCGCGTGTAACTATTACTTCGTTCGCGTGTGATTCGCGGTTTGAAGTATGGGGCGTACCTGATGTCGCTCGCCATCCTTAGCTTCGGTGCGTTTGATCATAAGATCGGAGTCATCCCAATTTGTCCAAGATCGATCTTCGGTGCTGGAATCGGGTACACTTATAACGCTGGCGGAATTTGCATTTCGCCTTTCGAAAGCCTTGTCGTGTTTGGCTGGCGTAGGAGTTCTGCCCTGAGTCTCAGGGGTAGCAATTCGCTCAGGAAGCGTCTGCTGGCTTTTGATTATGTATGGCATTAAGATACCTCATCCGTATTTTATTTGTAATAATCATCGCACCTTGGCTCAGCGTTGGCTGAGTCGCATTCGTCCGTAGAGACGAAAAATCTAACACCGCAGCATGTATTTGATATAAGTTGCCCGTTTAGAAGAGCGGGCTCTTGCTGCAACGCCTATTTACTCTACGAATATAACACATCAAAGTGATTTTGTCAAGCACATGAACAAAATTAAATAATATTCTTGCGCCACGGAGAAAGGCAATCACTCTTCTTAGAGAATTGGGCGGTCAAAGCTGTGTGATCTTCGCAGCTTTTTTGCAAATGGATACTCCGGCTGATTAGAAGTGGTAGGACATACTCACGAGTGGGATAATCTCAAAGCTCGTGTTGAACACGTATTCGCCAAGCGTTTTGGTTACACGAGCTGCCCCCGCTTTGTACGCCGAGAAGACAACTCCGGCATCGATCGTAAGATCATTCTGAAAATATCGGAGTGTGAATACGATCGGAATAATATTGAAATCGGAAATGAAGAAAAGCTCGGCGGAAGCTTTAAGATTTTCACCAACCCGTAAGCCACCTGATAATGCGATCACTGAATTCACCGCGGTGTAGGGTTGATTGAGTGAATCATTCTCTCGCTTATACGAGACTCCGCCGAGCAGCGAGATATTCGATTCCCATGTGCCATACGTTGCGACCGCATAGGGAAATGCGATGCGGGTGATCTTTACTACATCCGAATAGACTCCCTGCACACCGGCAGCAAGCGCGACATGTGCTGATTGATAGGGTGTAACTTTGAGACCAAGCGTTCCGGTAAGTACTTGCGTCGGAAGAAACGGTGCGAAGACTCCCCCACCATTCAAACTCAACCAATCTGTCGGTCCGTAATTGAACTGCAAACCGGCGAGTAAATAATCCGAAATAAAAGCGTTACCCGCACCAAACGACATTGCGTTTGGTGTGATGAAGGCTTGCGAACTTCTCGGATCATGCGACTCGAGATAGCTGGTTGTGTAGAACTCTTCCTTCGTATCGTTTTGTCCGGAATAATTTTCGATGCGCTCGAGCTTCGGATAAGTGAAGAATAAATTCCCGTAGGGCGTGAAGAGTATGACGTGCGCGCTATCATTAAATAAATATCTGCGCCCTTTGAACGTATCGTGATCTTTTGTAGACACGGTCGAAACGTCGGGCAACTTCGGACGAGAAAGATATTTGGTGACTTCGGTCGATTGGTTGTCCACCGTATTGTGCACGTAGATCTTTCGGAGATCTTCTTTCATCACGAAGTTGAATCGGTAGTCGAGTGCGTAGTCGATGGCAGCGAGTGGAATCTCCAGTCGGCCGTTGCGCGTCTCGGCGATAATGCGATCGGGCAACGGCTTCGCGAGCACAACCGCATAGAACGAGGAGCTATCTTTCATCACGAGCTTCACTAGATAATCACGATCGAGATCTTCCGGTTTTAGCTGCGCGTGTGCCTGTGATGCGATGCACAAAAGAACGAGTACGAGACAGAGTTTTTGGATCACTATGTATGAACGGTTTCTATTTAGTTTTTCTGCTGCCAACTTTTTTACTCACGTCTCGCTTGAGGAGTTCTTCACGAATCAGACTCTTTTTTGTCGTGGCGCCTTTGACTCGGCCCGGATTTTCGTTTACGAATTGCTCCCAATTTTTCCAGGAACCCGTCCCGATGCGCGTCGAACGAAATGCATGCGTGAGCGCCACCGCAAGTGCATCATACGCATCCGAAAGCTTCATCTCTTTTTCCGGAAGTGCAAGCATTCTTCGTACCATAAACTCCACTTGCTTTTTATCGGCGTTGCCATTCCCGACCACCGCCTTCTTCACCTCCCTCGGCGAGAATTCAGAAGTCGGGATTTGCCGGAGTACCGCCGCTAAGATAGCAACCCCGCGAGCGTGTCCAAGTTTCAGCGTGGACTGCACATTCTTATCATAGAACGCAGTTTCAATGGCAAACGCGTCCGGTTTGGTTCGCTCAATCACCTCTTCGAGTCCGCGAAAGATTGTCTCAAGTCTAAGCGGAAGTGAAGATGCGCGACCAGATTGGATCGTACCATACTCGATCATCGTAATCTTGTTCGCGCCACTCCCCTTTGTTTCGACAACCCCGTAACCCGTCACGAGCGTGCCTGGGTCAACGCCAAGAATGATCATCTTAAATAGTAGTGAAGAATATCGGTGCCCAAATTGATACCTGAGGTGCAAATATAGGCGGTGATCGGCAGGAGCGACCCACAGACTTTTTGAATCTTGTCGGGCAACATCGCCCTTCCTACCTTCTTCTGGGCTCTCAAAGCACTTTCCCTTTTTGAAATTACCCGAGTCAGAACTCCTCTCTCGATAGAATCTTCAAATCTCATTACAATAATTTCGCTCGAACAACGTCTGCACTCTCGAAACCTAACTTTTCCTCAGAAAATATCAGAATAGTATTGACAAGCCATTTTAGTTGGTGTATATTTGCAAAATAAATG
This sequence comes from Kapaibacterium sp. (SeqCode), assembly GCA_039923455.1. Lineage (GTDB taxonomy): Bacteria > Bacteroidota > Ignavibacteria > Palsa-1295 > Palsa-1295 > JBDTCS01. The sequence continues at coordinate 6,276 of JBDTCS010000246.1, forward strand.
ACTGACAGTCAGTCATTATGTATTGAAACAACTGGCTTTCTGTACGTATTAAGGTAACTCAGGGCATAATTGACTAATATAGCCCTAATTCAGCATTATTGGAACATTATGGGAATCTTAGAACGTAAAGAGCGCGAGCGGGAAGCAAGGAGAACAGCGATACTTGATGCTGCCGAGGTAGTCTTCAAACTGAAAGGCTTCGCAAATGCGACCATGGACGATATCGCCCGTGAGGCTGAGCTTGCTAAGGGAACAGTATACCTCTATTATAAAAGTAAAGAGGAGCTTCAGGTCGGGCTCGTGATGCGCGGGCTCGACATGATGCTCGATTTTTTCCAAGACGCCGCGAGCACCAAGAGTACGGCCTTCGATAAACTGTTGACCCTTGGCGACGCCTATTGGAATTTTGCAATGCAGCAGCCCTTCTACTTTCAGCTCATGAACTCGACCGAACAGACGCAAAATCTCGCGCAGGTCGGTCAGGAAAGTATGCTTGCGCTGCATGCACAGAGTAATTTGGTTTGGACTGCGATGATTGACTCTTTCGAAAAATCGAAACTCGAAGGAATGATCAAGCCGGATGTCGATGCGTTCACGGTTTCGGTTTTGATGTGGATGAATGCTACGAGCATTCTGAGATTTTACTTCAAGATTAAGTGCACACCCGACTCGGTGTGGTCCGGAAGGCAAGGCTTCAATCCTTGCAATCTTGATTTTCATCCTATTTACAATCTGAATGGCGGCATTCTCTTTCATCAGGTTGTAACCGAAGCAGGTCGCGCACTCCTGCCGCCGATCATTTGGCCGGAGATCACGAGTCAATTGGCAATTCCGGATGCCCAATCGCTCGGGGGTTTGCAATTGCCGACCTTCGAAGATGAAGTGATCACTCCGGAAATCTATCATGAGAGCCGACTCTGAGTTTACAGAGCAAAGAAATCGCAAAAGCAAAATAATTTTCGTTGATACCTATCCACCGTTCTCTATCTATACTTATGTTCAAGTTCCAGTCTCCTTTCCGCGTTGCTAACCCAACGTATCATTCCGGGCAAGTTCGCTCGGCCACAGAGCGAATCCACCTATGGATAAGCGCTGTGTTATTACTTGTCGGCGGCTTATTGCTGTTGCCGAATCTCGCGAGTGCGCAGAGCGCTCCGGCACCCGCGCAGCTTGAGCGATACATTGATGTCGCGCTCGGGCACAATCCCGATATGCAAGCTGCACGTTCGCGCTGGAAGCAATCGGACGCTCGCGTCGATCAGGCTAACTCAAATCTATGGCCGAAGATCGACGTAACCTCGACCTACACCAATTTCACGGGTGGTCGTGTGATCACGCTTCCCGGTCTCGGCTCTTTCTCTACTGCAAAGATCGGAGTAGTGCCGTGGGATAACAGCATCGGCGCAACTTGGAATATTTTCAACTATGCAGTTTGGGAAGGCACCAAAGCAACGAAGGCTTATCTCGCTGCAGCAACTTCTGAGCTTTCTTCACGTGAACTTGGTGTCGCCTATCAGGTATCGGATGCCTATTATAGTTATGCAAAGGCAACAGAGCTCGTCGCAGTTCGCGAGAACGCCGTGCAACTCGCTCGCCAAAGTCTCTCCACGGCGCAATCGCTTTTTAAAGTCGATAAAGCTCCGAAGAACGATGTGCTGCGTGCAGAGGTAGCTGTCGCAAGTTCACGCGGCGATCTTCTGAGTGCGAAGAATATGCAAAATCTCGCAAGGACAAATTTTAATAACCTTCTGAAGCGGAATGCCGGCGAAGAGATCGAGCTTCCCTCTCAAGAGGCGATGCTCGAGACATCCAGAAGTAACCGCGATCTGGCGATGAACGACGACACCACGCAGTCGATCGAATCGACAACCTATGAGCAAGATCTCGAACAAGCGTACCATAACCGCCCCGATCTTGCACAGCTTTCGCAAGCACAGGAAGCAGTGAACGGATTGCGTGCTGTAAGCTTCGCCGATAACATTCCCAATCTTGCCCTCTTTGCACGCTACGGCTGGCAGGAAGATCAATTGAAGTTTTCGAGTGATGCAGATTATCTCGCTGCTGGAGTAACGCTTCGTTGGAATCTCTTCACCGGTGGCAACACTCGGGCGAAGGTTGCCGAGAACGATGCGCAGATGGAGGAAATCGAATTCCAAAAGGAGTCGGCTATGAGTGGCATTCGCCTTGAACTCCAGAACGCAAGACTCGAACGTCAGAACGCACGTGAGCGTCACTCGATCGCAATTATCCAGTTGCAAAGCGCAGAAGAAAATCAGCGCATAACCAAAGCACAGTATGATGCAGGAATGGCTCCGCTCATCACGATGATCGATGCACAAACTACGCTAGCCAATGCAAAGGCGAATCTTACCGTGACCACTTTCGATGTCCTCCTAGCCGAGGCCAAATATCGGAAAGCACTCGGACTTCGCTAAGCCATTATTCAAAGATTCCACTCGCTCCCAGACAAATTTTTATTATTGCACTTTAGATTATTTAGGATTCCATGAAGAAGATCACCGCACTCGCATTTCTGATTCTTTTTGCTGGTTCAGGTTCCGCAGGGCTCAGCTCTTGCTCGAAGAACGCCGCCGCAGACTCGACACAAACGAAGACAGCAGAAGTTTTCACCGTCCAGACGGAAGCAGTGAAGCTCGCACCAATGGCGGCAACACTTAGCGTCACCGGCACGCTCGAAGGTACGAAAGAGGCGATCGTTCAGAGCGAAACGCAAGGTCGTATTCTTGCAATCGTACGCACGATCGGCGACCGCGTTGGAGCAGGCGCACCATTAGTGAAAGTAGACGACGAGTTGAAAGTTATCGCCGTCCATCAGGCAACCGCTCAACGACTTGCATCTGAAGCAGCTTTTGAAAAAGCGCAATTGGACGATCAGCGTAATCAAGAGTTGGTAAAGGA
>JBDTCS010000247.1:0-37638 GCA_039923455.1 Kapaibacterium sp. (SeqCode)
GGAAACCACTCGTGCCACGCTTCGACACCTTCAGTCTTCCAGATCTTTGTGTATTCCATCAACTCATCTTCGACTTGACGCGGCATCGCACCGAGCGAGTTCGAGATCATGTAGCAACTCGTCTCGAGAATTGGAAACTGTTTGCGGTATTTTTCTGCGAGTGGATCCATGATAGACTATTCGTTGATGAAGAAAAATGTGAGGAGGTTATGCTGTGGTGTCGGTTTGCTCCGCTTCGGGCCGGATAGCTTTGAAGGCTTCACGAAGTTCGGGAAAGCAGCGTTGTTCCGCGATCGACTTTGCAAGATACTCTGCCCAATTCGTATCGCCTGTCCCGCGCGGTGCCTTTGCAAGATGCTTCGCGGCTGCCCGAAGATGCCACTGCTTCCACGCGATGATACCTTCATCAAATCGAAGTAGCTCCTCGGCGAGTGCTATCAGGTCGGCCGCACTACCTTCGGAAAGCACTGACTCGTATAGATCGCTGCCCGTTGATTTTGAGTGCATTCGCTCACCTACGACAAGCTGAAATGCGAGCCTCAATGAGTTTGGATTCCGATCATTGTAGAGCGCATCGAAATGCGCGATATACTTTTCTTTGAACTTGATAAGTGTCAGCGTTGGCTCGTTCGTCGTAAGATGCCGTGCAGCACGCTCCCAGTAGAAGGCTGCTTGCTCGTGTGCCGAGTTTTCCGAACGTGCACGCTCGCCGGTTGGCTTCGGGGCATTTGCTGCTGCATTGCGTTCGAGTCCGGCAAGTATTTCGATCACGCGAAATTGCGCCGACTGAAATCCGCTCGACGTACCGAATGCCTTGCGATAGATCAGAAACTCCTCACTCGACAAACCATCGATAAGCACACTAAAGCTGTGCGAAAGCAGATCGAAATATCTATTGACTCGGCTGATCGCGTCGGTTGCATTCGAGATATCCGCTGGCACGGCAAGTAAAGATCGAATGGCTCGCTCGATTTCATGCAAAGCAAGTCGAAACCAAAGCTCCGTTTGCTGATGATAGACCTTGAAGATCAACTCATCGTGATAATCGGTGAGCGTGGTTTGCAGCGAAAGCAGCGTCGGAGTTTGAATGTAGTCATCATAGGTGATCTCCTTTCGGACGACGCCACCCTCAATGTAGTCCGCGGCACGATCGCCATAGCGCGCCTTGAGCGCCTCGACCGCCTGATCAAGCTCGATTGTTACTTCTTCTTTCGTACGCTCTTTTTTAGGGTATCCTGATGGGCGGGACTCACTCACAAAGTATGCTGGCTAATGGTGATAAAAAATCTCGTGTGGCTAATACGTGTTGCATGATCAGATGATGCGAACTCAATAGTCTCGGACCGCGAGTGTTTTTAATTGCTCGCGAATAATATTCAGCCCAAGATCAAGATCTGCTTGCTTGATATTAAGCGCGGGGCGAAAACGTATTGAGCGATCACCGCAACCAATAACGATCAGGCCCGCATCATAACACTTTTGCTTTAGGAGATCGCGCATCTGTGCTTCGGAAAGATCAAATGCACAGAAAAGCCCGAGCCCCCGCGCACTCTCAACAAGCGTCGGAAACTCCGCTTGAATCTTCTGAAGCTGTGTCTGCAAGTACTCGCCCATGACCGCTGCGTTATGCACGAGATCTTCTTCTTCGATGATCTCCAGATAGCGCTGAAAGCGGATCATGTCAACAAGATTGCCACCCCAGGTGGAGTTCAATCTGCTGGATTTGAGAAACACATTATCGTGTACCTCATCAACGCGTCTCGAAGCAAGCAATCCACACACTTGCGTCTTCTTACCAAACGTCATGATGTCGGGTTTCACAAAATGTTCATGCGCCCACATCTTGCCCGTGAGTCCAACGCCGGTTTGCACTTCATCGAAAATAAGCATCACATCATTTTCGTCCGCAATCGTTCGAAGACTCTCAAAGAAGCGTTTGCTAAAATGATGATCGCCGCCTTCACCTTGAATCGGTTCTATGATGATCGAAGCGATATGATCGGGATTGTTCATCAGCGCTTCTTTGATCTGCTGAATCGCGAGTGTTTCGTCTTTTATTGCAAGCGCCTTGTTCGCTTCGTTCTGCGGAAAATGCAAGAACGGTGCTTCAACGCGTGGCCAGTCTTTAAACTTCGGGAAATAGAGCGTCTTGTTCGGGTCCGTATTCGTAAGCGACATGGTGTAACCCGAACGACCGTGAAACGCATGTCGGAAATGCAAGACCAGATGTCCGCGCTCTTCCGTATAACCTTTCATGTAGTTTTTTCGAACCTTCCAATCGAACGCGATCTTGAGTGCGTTTTCGACTGCGAGTGCTCCGCCTTCAATCAAAAAAAGATGGGGCAAATATTCCGGAATCGCCACACGGTCGAACGTCTCAACGAATTCCGCCATTTCGACCGTATAAGCATCCGAACTTGACGGCTTGTTTACCGCGGCCCTCATTAATTTTTTCTGAAACTCCGGCTCGAACATCTTCGGATGATTCATTCCGATCGGGCAGGATGCAAAGAAGGTGAAAAAGTCCAAAAAGCGTTTGCCGGTGCGTGCATCTTGTATCCAGCAGCCTTGCGAGTGCTCAAGATCGACAACGAGGTCAAATCCATCAACCAGCATGTGCTTTGCCAGCGTCTCGTGGACCTTATTCGGAGCAACAGAAGCCCTTTCCAGCCCTTTTCCGGGGATAGGAGAGCTCGAGGGATGAATTACACCGTTGGAGCCCCCGTTCGAAGCTTGGATGGGCACGGTGGGTGTGAGTACTTCCTGCTCTTTCATAATCAGTTCGACTCCAAAATATGGCGTTTTTGGGTTGGAATCAGCAATTAAGCCGAAATTGAGGCACTACAAGTAGCACCCAGCATTAGTCGCTAAATAAAAATATTTCAAAGTTCGAACAAACTAAGGCTACGGAATCGTTTTCGAAGCAGGAAAACCTACCATCACATAAAATAGCTACCGATGACGAGCCTTGAACCGAGAGAATATGTAGCGAAAAGCAAGATTAATCTTGGCCTCGAGATACTTCGCAAACGACCGGACGGCTATCATGATCTGAATACACTCTTTTATGCGTTGTCCGAACCACACGACCAACTTCTCGTCACTTCTTCGAATGCATTCAGCTTGACGTCATCCGATCCCTCACTCAATCTTGGCGATTCGAATCTCATCGTTCGAGCGATGCGTGCTTTTTCGGAGCGTACAAATACGCCAGTGCCCGAAGTTCACATTCATCTGGAAAAAAATATTCCGATCGGTGCAGGATTGGGTGGAGGTTCGAGCGACGCTGCTACGACGCTACGTATTTGCAACGATCTTTCGGGCGGACTCTTAACACTCGCGGAGCTTTTCGGTCTCGGTGCGAAGCTTGGTGCGGACGTGAATTTTTTTCTGCAGGATACTCAAGCCACACTCGCTTCAGGAATTGGTGATGTGCTTTTACTCACGCATCTCAAACTTTCGAATCCTATTCTCGTCGTCAAGCCGATGGGAATCTCGATCTCGACAAAAGAAGCGTATGCGGATTTGCAACTCGAGAGCGACCGACATCCAACCGATCTCGTTCATCCATTCAGAGATTCAGATCACACCCGCTTGCGTAGTGTAATCCTCAATGATATGGAGCGCGGAGCCTTTGTGCGACATCCGGAATTGCAAGTGCTCAAACAGCAACTCTATGATCTTGGCGCGTATTTCGCACTGATGAGTGGAAGCGGATCGTCACTGTTTGGTATCTTTGCGAACGAGGATCTCGCAAAACGAGCGCAGGTTGTTCTGCGCTCGGGTGGGAATCAAGTATTTCTAAATCTCTCAAAATAAAACTCAACCCTCAAAAACGCAACTCCAGATTCGCCGTAGGCATATAACCGAGCGTTCCATCGGGATAGTGCATTCGCAGCAACTCACCGTGCAATCGCAAAGCGGAGTTATGATCCTTGGCGACAAGCGCCGCATCGATCGCCGAGAGAATGTGATTGAGTATCACACCATATAAAAAATCATCCGCCACTTCGTATTGATAATTCATCGTCTGCCGCATATCGGCGTGACGCTGATAATCAGGCGAATGATTCGGATCAACATCGGGTGCATCCACCCAGCCTTTCGTGAATTGAATATATTTTGAGATCAACTCATAATACTGTTGCGACCCACGCGTAGGAAGCCGGTGCGTAAAGTCGGCGAATTGTAGCGCGTTGAGTGTATCCTCCTCTGCGTTGATCTGCGAAAAATTATTCTTGTCGGTGATCAAGCTTGCCTTTCCTTTTGTCGCAAGGAGCGAGTCGAGATAATTGGAGTACCGTGTTGGAAGCCACAGTGAATCCGCCCACGCATGAAACGCCACGAGGGAATCATCACCGCGATTCGTCCAGCGATAACGGCCGTACCAAAGTCCGCCTTCCAGCACTGTGAAGATAGCACCACGCCAGATCTGATCGCCAACATAATATTCACCAAGACCCGGAATGACGAGCGACAATCCAGCAGCGAGCAATCCACTCTTCTCGCCCGGAAGTTTAGCGACCTTCTCTTCACCGAATAGTGAGCGCTTTATGCTCTGCATCCCAGCTGGGTCATCGCTGTTTGGAACTGCCGACATTAATTCATACTCAGCAACAATCCTGTTCGGCGGCGTGGTAAATATTTGCGCCGGCGTTGCCCCGTTTGGCGTCTCACGGAATTGCGCAAAGACACCTCCGCAAAATATCTGCACAAGAAAAACGAGAGCGACTAATCTTACAACTGTTTTCATATACTTATTTCATTCCTTCGATCATCATCGAACACCGCTCGCCGCACCGTTCACGTAACGCTGTGGAGCCGCGAGTTGACCACCGGCAGGTTGCGAAAAATTGAACGTGAAGAGCACACCCGCATAATAACGCATCTCATGTCCATAACTGACATCCGCGAGCGTACCATCCGAGCGACGTGCTTGAAACGTGAACTGATCGAGCCCATACGCCGCACTAACAAATATTGCCGTCGGTACGGAGTACCAACTAAACGTCTCCAATCGCAACTCCGCTCCGACGTCTCGTCTTAAACTATGCTGCACCTGATCCTTGAACTTTGTACCAAGGGACTCTCCGTCTTGCAACGAAAATGCAACTGCTGCATCGGCAAACAACCCAAAATATAGTTTGTCAAAATAGAGTTGCAGCACGCGTGTATCAAGGTTGTTCGAGATAGGAAAAAGATAACGCAACTGCGCAGACATGAGATGCGTACCCGATAGCGCGTAATACGGATATCCTCGCACACCCGCAATACCACCGGCATACATGTGGAAAAACGAATCGACGGGGAATGCGGTATTGAATAAACCAGCCGCACGAATATGAAATCCCCAACCGTCATACTGCGAGAAGAGATTGTACGAATGATCGTACTCGGCGTCGAGTCTAAGAAAATTGTAGTTGCTGTAGTTCGGAACGGGCAAGCCATCTTGAATCGTGCGACCACGAAGGAGCTTGTCATTCTCCAGATCCACTCTCGCCTTCAGATACCATCCGATCGGGTTAATCGTCTCTGTGCGTGTCGGTCCGATCTGATTCGTCCAATAGGAAAGCGACAAGTCACTGCCCTTGAAATAATCATCATTCGAACTACCCACGGTTTGCTGATTGCTCGGCAAAAGAAATTGCTCGGTTCGACTGGTGTAGATCGAGTAGGTGTAGCCGAGCTTGAGAAAATGATCGCTCGCAAAGATCGGATGCGTTATGCCGCCGTCGAATGTTAGAAAGTTGATCGAATAGTTTGTGTTGACTGTGTCGATTCCAAATACTTCTTGCAGCGTGCCTGGGCTTCGCGTGGAGTTCGAAACATTCAGATCGAGCAATGGAAAGAAATCGAATGCACTGAAGATCTGCGTGTTGGTCGAGACCCCTGCAAAAAGATCTCGCTCGAAATTCTTGTTGATCACCGCACCCGCCGAAAGCGAAAGCCTTCCGAGCACATCACTCGAGAATGCATAGAGCCCAAACCAAATGTTATCGAGACCGCTCCCCTTCGGATTGTAGTAATCATACCGGAGCACTGGCACAAACGATAGCCCATTGTACACATTTTTGTAAGGAGTCGCCTGCGCTTCCGGTGTCAGACGATCATCGTAGCTGCGAAGTTTTTTCCAGTCGGTTGTATCGCTCGCGGATTTCTCACTCATGTTCGCACGAACCGCGAAGGGTGGACGCACCGTTCCGAATTCATCGCGCGCATCTTTACTGTATTCGTTGTTCGCAAAGCTCGTATCACGAACGATAACGTTACCTGTTACTTGATGAATCTTATATCCATCGGAGGTATAATCTGAAAAGAGCAACGCGAGTGTATCGCCACTCATACGCCCTGAAGGCATGAACGCACCGCCGACTACATTAGTCTGCTGAACCATCGCCTTCGTTGCGAGATCATACTTGTATATATTAAATATTCCGGTTTTGTTGCTCGAGACAAGAAGTTCGTGCTCGTTCAGCACACTCGGAGAGCGAACGTCATACTCTTTCGGTGTGAGAATCTCGAAGCCATTCCCTGCTGTGTCGATTTTTGCGAGTTCGCGTTCATCGCGAAGTGCATAATCAAAATAGATCGTCCGACCATCGACCGATAGTGTCGGATTATATATCTGTTCGCTACTTTTGAAGTGTGTGAGCAATTGCAACTTCCCACCTGACTTTGCAACTTTCGCAATATTCGAAGTGCCGTCCTTTATAGTCAAGCAATAGACAGTCTGCTCATCGGCGGAATAGATCGGAGCTGTTGCGCGCGCCAGTTCTGTTAGTCGGCGCTCTTCCTTTTTATCAAGATCGTATTCGAATACATCAAAAAATCTGTCGCCGTATATAGATGGTGGGCTCCTGCGCGCATAGAGCAATCGCTTTCCATCTTTCGAGAAAGCTACGCGTGAATAGACTGTCCCCTTTGTCGGAATGCGCTCCTCGGTTCGAGCCTTGCGATCGACAACATACATGAACTCGGCAGTGTAATCGCTCGTCTTGTTGGAGATATACGCGAACTTCGATCCATCCGGAGAGAACACAGGATACAGATTCATGTAGCCAATCTGCTCTATCGCCGTGTCACCCTCGCGTCGATCTGCCATGATGGATGCAACACGCGTCGTGTAACTCTCCTTCAGATGTGCTGACCACTCCTTAAAAAGTTGATCGGTAGAAATTCCGATTGACTTGGAAATCGCGCCATCGATCGAAGTTGCAAAGACGCCCTGCATGTTCGCAGATATCTCGCGAAGTTTGGTGTCGCCGTATTGCCCGGCGATATAACTCGTGAGTGCATAGCCTTGATTGTAGCTTGATTCATTTCCGAGCGTCGTCTTACCGAACGTCGCCATTTCGCGAAACGTGAGCAGCTTTCCATCGAGTGCGCGCATACGCAGAATCATATCACGATGTGCGTCCCACGTTTCATATCCGAATAGCGGGCGATTGAATTGTGCGGTTCCCTCAGAGAACCAAGCCGGCACGATCGCACCGAGCACAGGATACGAGATGAGGACATTCGGATACCCAGAAAGAACATCCGGTCTGCGCTCAGCTTCATAACCAAAAGCCTGAAGATAGATCGCCGGAATCTTGCGCGAGAATTTCATCGCAACTTGCGATTGCACAATATGCGTGAACTCGTGGCTTACGACGTTTCGCAACCAATTGTGTGTGCCACGCAGATCAAAATCGAGCGGGTTTGCCCAGATCTCGATCTTGTTATCGAAATAGTAGGCGGCACCGTTGCTATAATCTGCAACGTCTTTAATGATGAGTGAAACTTTGGTATCCGGCTCATGACCGTAGAAGGCCGTGAGCGGTCCGTAGACTTCCTCGGCTACTTTCGCAGCTATGCGGGCGGTCCGTTCCGTCCCTTCATGATAGTGCACGTAGAAGTGGGCGGTCTCGATTGTGAACCAGTTCAATTCTACATGCGCTTCGTTGAATTGCGCAAACACGCTGGTCGAGAATCCAACGCAAAACAGCATTGTGAATACAGCCAGAAAAGTCGTTCGTACAATTCGAACGACCTGCTGCCGATTAGTGAGGGGTTTTCGTATCAATCGGAAAATGATTTGGAAGATCCTATTATTTTACAACTGCGATCTTTATGATCTTCTGTGCCGTCTCGCCACCGGATTTCGCTTCGACCTTGAGTCGGCAAGTATAAATGCCGTTGCCAAGCTGCTTCGTATCCCAAAGTATTTCGTTATCGGTTCCGCCTTGACAGACTTGATCGATCGAAGCCACACGTTCACCAGCATCGTTGACGATCAAACAATTTGCCGTTGCATCTTTCGAGACAAAAAGCCTGATGTGTGCTTCGTCGCCATGCAAAGCAGGGTTCGGCCAAACATACGCTCGCTTGTTTGGGAAGAACTCCGTAATAGCATCGACCGACGAAGCAAGCGGGGCGTGCGACGTCCGAGCTGCATCATAACGCTCCATCGGCCAAGCAAGTCCGAGTGGGCCGGATGGAACATTCCAACCAAGCAACGTTGCCGAGTCAGCGAGTGCAAATATCTCGGTAAGATCAGCGCGCTTTAGGGCAAGCAGTTTTCGAATCTTACCCGCAGCTAGCGGAAACCCCGCGGCATTCTTGCCGGAACTCGCGTTGATCGCGTTCAGCAATCCATCTTTACAAAAAAGTACTTCCGTGCCCGGATCGGTTGAAGCAATATCGATCACGATCGGATTGCCCGAGAAGGAGCCAATTTTTCCGCGAAAGTACAGATTGCTGGCAGGTGCAGCGCTATAATTATACGCAATCAAATGATCGCTTGCCAGCGCAACATATTCGAGTGTTGCATCACCTTCCAAATTAGCAAGTGCTGCTTCCTCGATCCCCGACGATGCGCACACGATCTCTTTTGTTGGCGCGATATCAAACACACACGATTGCGAGGCGTCCGCGATCAACACTTGAGGCAATGCACTACTCGATTGCTCTTTGCTTGCAAGCAGGCCGGCATAGATGCGAGCCGAAGTATTCTGAATTGCGTAGAGCTGCGAACCAACGGTGCTCGCACTGTCTGACGTTGCCGTGTACACATTAGAGTTTATTCGGGCAACCGAGTGCACGCGACCTGTCGAAGTGGTGTAGCTATACCGAGTTTGAAGATCAGCAGAGTAAGTAGCCAATCCTGCAGCACCGGCAGCAGTTTGAATACCGGCGACAAGCGTATCACTACCATCGAGCATCAGCGGTCCTGCCACAAAGGGAAAAGCGATCGAAGTCGTAGTAAGCACATTCTGAGCATTGACGACTCTGCGCGTAATGCGATGCTCCTTCAAAGAATCCTCAGCAGCATAAAATTCAATTCCATCACCACTCTCTCGAAGCACAACATCGTGCAGCGAATATCCCGTGCTCACGAACGCGCCCGTCGATGAATCGTTAATTACTTGCTGCCACGCACCACTCGGAGCAGCGCTCTTTGCAAGATACAAGCTTGTTCGAGTTGCGGCGTTCAACCTTGTTGTCGAGCCCGCTAGCAACCATGCTGTTCCATCTTTTGCGACAATACCTGTGAGCACACTATCCCCCATTCCCTTCAGGTTCATCGGGAATCCGGTGATCGGTTGCGCACCTTCGCTCAGGAGTCCGAGGTCGCGCTGAAAGACCACGGACATTACGTTGTTCTGCGGCGAGAAATTTGTGAGCTTCACATAACTCGGCGAACCGGTATTCGATTTGGATGGTGGCAACGATACCGAAGAAAACTCATTCCAATGCGCCTTGTCGTTCAGACCGCGATCAGGATTGTTGAAGAACCACAGATCGCCTTGATAGCCAGATGGAGTGACGTTTCCGAACGGCGTTTGAATTGTCACACCGATCTCCGGAATTCCGCTTGCTTCGATCAGGCGAATGCCTCGATGGTCGACGTCCGCATTGATCGCATCATTCGCTTCATTTGCGCGAATGATCGATTCATCGACGTGCCAGATTGCGATGCCGCCCTTGTTCATATCCTGAAACGCAGCAAAGTCATACTCATCGGCACTTGTGAGCACACCGGTGATCGAATCGCCGTAGGAATACTGCCCGGGTGGAATGATATAGTTAAATGGGTGATCAAGGCCTTGCGTCGCTTGATACGTCGAATAGACAGCTCCGTCCGCGTTTGCATCACGTCGGCGAACCTCCAGCAAATAATATTCGTCTGCGGAAATCGGGATTTTGTAGATCGTTTGACCGAGCCTGCCTTGCTTTGCGGCTGTAACTGCGGTATAGATCGAAAGCGTGTCGTTCATTGTCACCTCGATCGGTGTAATCCATCCGAGTCGGATCTTCTCCCAGGCCATCGGCTCAGGCGGAAATATTCCGGAGTAACCGAATATACCCTCACCATCCATCAATCCAAGTCGGCCAATCGCAGTCTTACCGTTACTGGTATTGAAAAGATCTGGCAATCCTATAAAACTTCCGACTTGTGAAGCAAAGAGTCCATTCATACCCAGCTGAATGACGAGCGTCTGCTGTGCATTCGATGGATTCGGAATTGTGCGCGTTTCCGATTCCGGAAGCACCGCCGTGTTGCGAATGATCATCTTGCCACCGGCGACAGAGATGCCACTAAATGCATCGCCAAATGCAAGCTTCAAGCTTCGCTCATTAAAAAATATAGACGGAAGATCGTTTGGCGTCGGATCAAATCCGAATTGCGAACTCAGATCAATATCGCGTCCCGCACCAGCATGGAATATGACAAACATAACGCGCGATGTGTCGAGCGTTTGCGCAAGTTGCGTGAGGAGCCCGAGTGAATCGGCCCGCGTCCATGCTTCTTTGTATAGATCGGCGAGCGGTGTATTCGTAGTATCTGTTCGCTTCGGCGAATACAATTTCATCTGCTTCGACATGCGAAGAATGCCCGGCAATAGTATCGAACTAACTGCGAGCTTCCCGCGCGAAGTTTGCGTGAAATAATTATTCAGAAACTGAAAGTGTGCGAGAAAATAATTCGAATCGTGTGGTGGCGGATCAATTACAGTATCACGATTCAGCAATCGAAAACGTGAGCTAAGATCAAACTTACCATTACCGGTGGTTAGTCCGGAATCGCTGCCCTCATCAGGAAAATCTACACGCAATGCGACGATCGTAATGCTTCCCGTTCCGAGCGAACTCTTGCTATTATTCGAAAGCGCAGCAACTTTGTGCGATAGCGGATACTTCACACCGGATACACTTTTGCGTTGCTGAGCACTCACACTCACGCAAATTAATGTGCAGAGTAAAAGAGCGGCAAGATGCTTTGCGATTCCCAAAATTCGTGCTGTCCTTGAAACGGTCATAAATGGGTCGAAGCTTTCCGCGTATTCGGGAAAGCTGTGTTGGGCTTTATCTCTGTGCCCTTGTGAAATCAATCTCCTCTAGGCATGAATCTCCACTACGCAAGAAGCGAAGCACGATGCCCTTCGGAAAATTTTAGCTTCCGGAGACTTTCGGCATTCGCTGCTTCGCCTCAAAATATGCTCTAATTATCTTCGCCTACCCTAGCAACCGCGACTTACCAACGAATGCCGAGTGTGAATCGGAGCGTGTTGGCGAGCGGATGATTTTCTTCGAAGGTATTTATATAGCTGAAATCGAATTGATAAATATCGTAACGAAGTCCTGCACCAAACGTCATGTAACGACGGCCACCAACGTGCGAACCCTCGGTGTAATAACCGGCACGCAACGCAAGCAACTGATCGTACCAATACTCGAGTCCTGTTGAGAGCATCAGCGATTGGCCGGTGTTCGCATCCCACGAAGTGATAAATGCTTTTGGAAGTCCATCGGTGCTATTCGAATCGCGCTTAACGAGCAGCTTCGAAAGATCGGACGCGATCGTTAGCTCATTGTATTCGTCCTTGTAGACTTTGTACGAAGCACCAACGCGCAGAATGGTCGGAAGTGGATCGGCCTGTGCTACGTCAACATACTTGACTTTCGGTCCGATATTGGCAAGGTTAAATCCGATCGCGAGTGCATTTGCGATGCCTTCAGCGTATGTCGAATCAGGACGCCACAGTGCGCTGATGTCAAAGCTGACCGAACGACCAACGCCGTTCTGACGCTCTTGACCGACATGCAATGTCGAAAGCGAAGACTGCACATAGCGAACGTTACCACCAAATCCCCAATCGTTAGAGAGCTTGGTTTCATATGCGATCGAGACCGCGTATTCAAACGAGCGAAAACGACCGAGTGGATCCGGAGAGGATTCATTGGTATAAATGAACTCGCCTAAATTCAGGAAGGTGATTCCTGCAGCGATGGTACCACCGAACTTCTCATCGTCGTTCCACTTGAAGTTAACGTAATCATAGAACAGATCACTGTTAAATTGTGGGAGCCACTGTGAGTGTGTCAAGCTGACTTCTTTACCGGTCTGAAATGCAAGTCCTGCCGGATTCCAGTAAAGCGCATTGACGTTATCGGAAATACCGGTTCCGACATCACCCATACCACTCGCTCGAGCGTCCGGAGCGATAAGCATGAACGGCACGGCCGTTGAGGTAGTCTGTGCCTCTGTGCGCGATGCCGACAAGATGAGGACGAGCGCAAGTAATGTGAGAATACTAAATCTCTTCTGCATTGGTACTATGTTCAATTTAATCTGTTCTATGTCTAAAATTTTGCTTCGCGAAGTTGCGCCTTAGCGTATGACAATGACTTCACCGTTAAGATTTGCGGTGTCGCCTGTCGTGCGATCTGTCACTTGAATTGTGTAGATGTATGCTCCGTTGCTTACGATCTGATTTCCATCATCACGTCCATCCCAAGTGACGATAACGGTATTATCCGTAATTCCATTGTCGGCGACATGCCGAATATTTCTACCATCTGTAGTAAACAGATGCAGCGCAACATCAATCACATCTCCGGCGTTGCCCGGCTGCATGAAGCTGAAGCTGATGTGATCCTTCATCGGATTTGGCCACGTCTTCACGTCATACAAGCGGTAGGCCGTGCTGTTATCTCGAGCGATAAAATCTACTTGCGCCGTCGCGGCATTATCCACAGCATCAAACGCGCGAACATGCAGCGTGTGCTTCCCAACAGGGAGCGTCGATGGTCGAATGGAAGTACCCGAAGTATAATCGTCTTGTTTGGCTTCGTAGTTTTCAGCCATATCGACTGCGCCATTCGTCGAATCATCAACCCATGCGATGAAGGAGTGCCCAACACTCGCTGTCGAAGTATTGAGTCCCGTCAAATCCTGCACGTCCACAATGATATTCGAATGCACACTTACGGTATCACCCGAAAGGAATGAGCGAGCACCGATGAAGACTTGGAGCTTTGGTCCAACGGTATCATGCACTGCAAGATTCGTGTCCGAAGCAGTTAGCACAAGACTATTGTTGACACCAAGCGCAGAACGATTGTCATTCGAGTAAGCAAGAATACTCATTCGCGCATTATTTGTATCGACTTTTACATCTTTCGGAATAATGAACGTCGCAACAAAGCGGCCATTCTTCACAGTCGAAGCGCCACGATAGAGGATCGGTCCCTCCATATTGAAGTGATCAGTCTCGGGTGAAGAGTCCGAAAAAGTTGAAGTGCGACTGACAGCGATGTCGGCATCAAGCAACGTCAGCGTTGCGGTACCATTGAAACTTGCATCCGGCGAAGCACCGTCACACGTATTCGAGATCATACCCGTCACCCGCATTTGCGTCAGCGATGGGATCGAAATCTGCTTATTCGTTTCACTTACAGGGATAGAATTAATAGTATCGATCACAACGTATTGTCTCGGTACGAGCAAGCGTAACGCTGGATCACCAAGAATAAAAAATGCGACAGCGTTCGGATAGCTCCCTGCGATCTTACTCGCAACAAGCGCACTCCCGATGTGCGCCGTTCCGAAACGTTGATCACACGGAACTCCAAAGAGGGTATGATAAAAAGATTGGACCAGTGGCTCACCGGAATACACCGGCCTGCATGTGCCGAGCAAGGATATCGCCCCACCATCAGGCTTCAAAAGGAGTTGTACACCGCCCGATATCTGATTGTAATTATCAAAGACGCTGAAATCGCAGGTTGCCGTAGTAAAGAAGGTGAGCTGATCGTAGTTCGTCATCTTCTTGATCGTCGATGGAACGCTGAGCAGATTCTCGTGCGTCCAAACCGTTGGGTTTCCATGACCAATAAACGAAAGCAACACGGTGCCACCGTTGATGGCCGATACGAGTGCTTCCTCGGAGGCCGGCCGCTTTAAGCCTGATGTTGTGATAGCGATCGGGTAGTTGACTTCATAAATTTTATGGACGAGGAGGCGGTCACCCATCTCTTTGATCTCACCTTCGGTATCATGGATGTGGTCGCTTGCCAACGGATCTCGGAGCGAGCCTTTATATTGACGATCATCGCAAGTGAAGGTAGCGATCGAACGCCAAGGACCTTGTGCGCTTGCGAGTTCATAATGCTTGAGCTTATCGACAATTGTATTTGCATCATCTTCGGTCTGCACCGAAAGCCTACCAACGCCTACATCGGGGTACTGCGAATTCGTCAAACGTCCGAAGTAGCCATCATCAGGAATGATCTCGTTCGGGCCGCTGCTTGCACCGCGACTAAGCGAATTCTCGCCGTATTCAAACACCGGAATACGCATCGGCGTGGATGTCACACGATTCTGATAGTCTGCGTGTCCGGCACCAAAGAGTGTTAGGAAAAGCGGAACCGTCGTTTTGTTCGCCGTGGTATGACGAAACATGAACGCCATGAAATCACGTATCGCCGTTACGTCGTGGGAGCCATACCCGAAATCATGATAAATATCTTCGAGCGAAACCACAACCGTCTTGAGCGGCTCCGTTGCCTGACCACCTTGTGTGCGAAGTGCCTTGAGTGCATTCGCTTGATCCAAAAATTCTGATGGAGCGATGATAATATCCTCAGCTCCGTCCAGCCCGATTGTGCTACGCAGTAGCGGAGCAGAAGTCGAAGAGACGCGTGGAGAAAGCACGGACGACTGACTAAACGCGATCAGTTGTCGGACTTGATTTCGAACACCGTGGACAAGCGATGGCATCGATCCCCCACCGGTCTCACGAGCCAAAATGATAGGCTGTTGATCGGAGCCGATATCCCAAAGCTCTCCACCCGAAGCTTGATCGAAATTATATTGGAAGGCAACGTTCGTATCGATCACAAAAAACGGAATCGAACTATTGCCGATGCTGAGTGAGCGGTGATAAAAATATTCGAGCCAGTTAAGCCACACCGTCGGAAATCCTGTAACCGGGTGCGCCGCTAAGGTCACTTGCCGTACCGGATTCGGATCGGTCCAGACATATCCTTTGCCCCAACTTCTCGCGACCGGCGGATCATCCACGACATTATCGTCATCCGGAACCGTCGGTCCCGGTATTCCGACTTGCGCTTGCCCGTTGATATCTACACCGACACTATAATCCGTGATCGAAAATGCATCAAAGCCTACGCGCAACCACGACCACTCGTTCGGAGCAAAGCCTGGACTTTGCACGCTAACTTGCAACGATGAGCCATCTGCCGGAATTCGATTTCCAACAAACTCTCGACTCACACTTGGATGCTCGAAATTTTTCTCGTCTTCTTGTACTGTTACACTTAGAACGCTCGTCATTGTTGTGGACGCAAGCGCAGTATCTGCTTGGAATTGCACGCGCAAACCTTGCGATGCACCAGCGGAGACTCTAACAAGATAATGCCCGCCCGTAAAATAAGGATTGATCGTATGATAAAAGCTGTAGAGCTTATCGGTGTTGCCGTTCGAGTAGTGCCACGATGTATTGCCCGGAGCGAAGAAATAAAAATCTCTTAATGAGCCGTCGGAATTTGCGTGCACTTCGATTGCGCACTCACGCAACTCCCCGGTGGATGGATTTACTTGTTCCGAAAGTGGCGTGCCGCCTGTGCCGTAGAGATGCAATGCCGCAGTATCAATCGTACCGCTGACTCCGGCGCCTGCAAGATCTTGTGCGGTGATGCGATAGACGCCCGTCTCATTCGTCTCGACTGAAACCCATCGCTCGCCAGCACCGAGCGCTTTGCGAGCTTCTTTCGAAGGAGGAGCGACTTGTATACCACGCGTATTCGTTGCTTCGGCCGCGTGATAAAATTCTGCTACACTGCCATTCAGGAAAGCAGTTGCGAACATTTCGCGCTCATTGCGTGAAGTCGCAAGTGTACTCGGATTAGCGCGACCTGTTTTCGAAAAGCGAATGTGCAGCACGGCATGCTTCAGAATTCGCACACTACCACCGGAATTGTAACGAACTGCCGCGAGCACAATGCTTCCGGTAAATGCATTTCGAAATGTACCGTTCGCTTTGGCAGTCGTAATCGGGAGTGCATTCACATTCTGATACAGAGTCGCATCAGCAATGTAGTGCGGCTCAAGAGTGCCTGTATTGCTCACCAACTTGGGCACAGGTGCAAGCGCAATCGATCCCAGTGTCTCGTATTCCTCGTTCGAGATCGTCACATAGGCGGGTTCAGAAGTTGGTGTGATAATCGGGAGTGGCAACTCCATCACTCCAGGTGCACCGACTTGCAACGTCGCATACACACCACCTTCAAGATTGATATTCGTAAATGCGGCACCGCTTTTTTCATCACGTACCTGTGTGATCGTGTACACCGGATTCACTTCTACAATGATCTCGTCCTGTGTCGCCGAGCGCACAGTATACGAAGACGGATTCGAAGACGGACTCTGTGCTTGCGCTCCACTGCTCGCAACGAGAAGTCCGAGTACTACAAATATCGATTTACGATTTAACATAGCCGCAACCCCTACGCATGCTTGCATGCGCAAAAACGAGAATGGAAAAAACTGATTGGAAATTTGCACCAGTTACGATTCTTGCGATCTCTACCAGAAACCCCCGAGCATAATAATCACCTTCTGTTCTGTGAGTCGATGACTCGCAGACAGTCTGTTATCTGTTCGGCTTTAGTTGGATAACACCGCCACGCGCGACTACGTTATCCTAAAACTCTGTAGAAATCGTCGATATCGTACCGTTTAAGAGGTAAAAACAAAAAACTTATTCTGCCGGAGTAACCGGCTATCTTAAAAAACTCTAAGGGCCAAAAGAGTTCATTTTTGGCAGATTGACTGATTCCGAACTCTTCTCAGCCGGGCGGCCAACCCATTTTTCTGCCCCCCAAAAGGTGCAGATGTAGATGGTCTACTGATTGTCCGCCATCTTTGTTACAATTGATCACAATTCTGTATCCAGATTCCGCTATCCCCTCCGTTTTCGCGATATTCTTTGCGACAAGCACCATTTTCCCGATCAAAACCGCATCTTCCGAAGCGAGTTCGTTGCTTGAGGGAATAGCCTTCTTGGGAACAACTAATACGTGCACAGGCGCCTGTGCTTGATTATCTCTGAAAGCGATCAGTTCCGCGTCCTCATAGAGGATCGTAGCTGGAATCTCCCGAGCGATTATTCTTTCAAAGATTGTCATGTTTTCCGACCCACTCCCCGATATACTATAAGAACCGCGAGAGGTGCCATTCGTTACACTCAGTAAAAATAATTCTGCGAAAGCTTTTCTTTTTGCCCACTATCGGGAGGCTAAGCCGGTTGGGTGATCGGGAGAAAGTTTGCCGACAGCGATGCGGTACTCAGCCAACCCGCGCGAAAAGTTGGAGCTATTGGTATCAGCGAGTGTAAACCCATACGGCCCAAACGTCGGGGAAGTAGAAACGCCTATCGGGAGGAGAGCAAGCACTCTGAAGTGCGGATCGACATATTTTTCGGGAGATGAAAGCGCGATGGGATCGGTCGGACTCATTCTGGTGAGTGCACTTTCCTTAGGCCGAATACAACCCGCTGCAGGCTGGAATTGCGTCGGATCGTGCAAGAGATCGTTTGCGCCAAACAAATAGATCGGCGCTGCAAGACTGTACGAATACGTACCTACTAAATATCCGGCGTGCAATTGTGCGAGTGAAGAATCAAGAACAAAACTAAAACGAAGACTATCGATCCGCTCATCGTCTTTCGCAGATTGTCGTTCTTGCCTGATCAGTGTTCGTGCGGTTTTGATAACTTCCGTTGTCGCATCACTTCCTCTGTTGAGTGAGTAAGCGTTGAATAATCCCGTCACGATCATCGTCGTGAGTGCGATCGTGAGGAGTAACCGATCGAGGATCGTGCGTCGGACCGCAGGTCCTCGAGAGTATGCACCAGCGAGTATCAACAAAGTAGAAGAGCCGAGCAACGCGGCAGTATCAAGACCAAATCCCTTTAAGTACACACCCGCAAGCGAGATCAAGAGCAGTGTGAATCCCGCTGATCTCAACGCGCGTGATTGCCACGTTACCTCTTCCATCGCGAGCAAGAATGCTCGCGCGAAAAAACCGAGCAGCGTAATCAGCAACGCGATCGAAATGACTATCTGAAAAATATCTGTGCCGCGCAACATCCCTTCGAGCACCGTCGGCACCGGAGTCGCAATGAATAGAAGAAATCCAAGCCCGTTAGATGGAAGCAGGTTGCTCGTGGTTACGCGGAAGATAGGCTGAGCAGTAAATAGTGCGAGCGCAATGATCGCAAGACCCGGAAAGGTGAGTAGTACAACGCTTCGAGATGACGAGAGCCATCCCTGGCTTAAGTGCACGGAGCGCCTTTGTTCTCGTGCAACCGCTATGATCACGAGCGCGGCAGTAACCCATGCGAGTCCGTGACAAAATGCCGCGAGCCCAACACCAAATAGAATTATCCCATACGCACCCGCACGAGGCCGCTGTTGTGTAAGAAAATATGCAATCGTGAGAAAGACCACGGTCTCCCCGACTAAGTAGGGTAGCGCACCAGCAAACCACAACCCACTCCATGCAAGTACGGGAATGAGATAATAGACTGCCTCGTCGCGAACGCGCATCACTCGAAAGAGTAAAACGACACTCGCACCTCGCGCGAAAATGCCGACGAAAGCAAGCAACAACCGAACGACGACCTCACCCGAAAATAAAAAATCCAGTAGACCTGTAAAGAGCGGCACCCCAACATTCGCTGCTGGAATCGGGATCATCCTCCAAGCATCACCCGTGTTGCCCGAGATATGTGCACGCACAAGGTCGGCTTGCAAAGACCAAAGTGCCGCATCAAGCGGAAGATACTTATGCAAGAACACCCAAAGTGCCTCAACAAATAGTACGGAGAGCACTATCGCTGTAGCGCGTCGCTCTCCTCTACCAAGGCTCTCTTCCAGCATGTTGGGGTAAAAATAGTTTATGCCATCGGAACGTGCAAACCGTGGCGCTTCGCTTCATCGGTTGCGGTCGGGTAGCCTGCGTCGGTGTGACGGAAGAGTCCCATCGCGGGATCATAGTTCAGCACACGACCAAGTCGCGCATCGGCAGACGTTGTTCCATCAGCGACAATCACCATACCAGCATGGATGGAGTTACCAATTCCAACACCACCACCGTGATGCAACGACACCCATGACGCACCTCCTATCGCGTTCAGAGCAAAGTTCAGTATCGGCCAATCAGCGATCGCATCCGAGCCATCGAGCATGCCCTCCGTCTCACGATTCGGACTTGCGACGCTTCCGCAATCAAGATGGTCGCGACCGATCACGATTGGCGCTTTGAGCTTTCCCTCTCGCACCAGTTGATTAAATAGCAAACCGGCTTTTGCACGGTCTCCCATTCCAAGCCAACAAATGCGTGCAGGCAATCCTTGAAAGTGAATATGCTTTTGCGCAAGTGGAATCCAACGAGCAAGTGTTTGATCGTTCGGAAATAGCTTCAGCAGTTCACGGTCGGTAGTATAAATATCTTCCGGATCACCGGAAAGTGCGACCCAACGAAATGGTCCTTTGCCTTCACAAAAGAGTGGGCGCACATACTCCGGTACGAACCCCGGAATATCAAATGCATTTGCGAGGCCGTTCGCCTTTGCTTCACCGCGAATGTTGTTACCATAATCAAACGCCACAGCACCAGACTTTTGCATCGCGAGCATTGCTTCGACATGCGTGACGATCGAAGCTCTTGAGCGCATCATGTACGCATCCGGATCACTCTCACGAAGTGCATCGGCTTCTTGCTTCGTAAGCCCCGCAGGATAATAACCGCGCAACACATCGTGCGCACTAGTTTGATCCGTAACTATGTCCGGTGTAAATCCACGGCGCACAAGTTCAGGATGCACTTCGGCAGCGTTGCCAAGCAAGCCAATGGAAACCGCTTCGCCATCTGCTTTGGCGGTTGCAAGCATCTCGAGTGCTTGATCAAGATCATAAGCAATCTTATCGCAGTAGCCGCTTTCGATGCGCTTAAGAATTCGCGACTCATCAACCTCAACTCCAAGAAACGCGGCACCCGCCATTTTAGCTGCGAGCGGTTGCGCACCTCCCATACCACCAAGCCCGGCTGTTAGCACCGTGCGTCCGGCAAGACTTCCACCAAAGTGTTGCGCAGCACACGCTGCGAATGTTTCGAAGGTACCTTGCACGATACCTTGGCTTCCGATATAGATCCAACTTCCGGCTGTCATCTGGCCGTACATCGTCAGCCCGAGTTGTTCGAGTCTTCGAAATTCATCCCACGTTGCCCAAGCAGGTACGAGTTGACTATTCGAAATTATTACGCGAGGAGCGTACTCATGCGTGCGAAGTACCCCCACAGGCTTTCCCGATTGGACGAGCAACGTCTCATCGTTCTCCAAAACTTGCAACTCGCGAATGATAGCGTCGTAGCATTCCCAGTTCCTCGCTGCTTTGCCGGAGCCACCATAGACGACAAGTTCTTCCGGACGCTCTGCAACATCCGGATCGAGGTTGTTCATCAACATTCGCATCGCCGCCTCTTGTTGCCAACCTTTGCAAGTGAGCGTGTTTCCAATGGGTGCATGAATTGCACCTTCGCGCTTACTCGTCCACTTCGCTTTAACTTCGCTCACTCTCCTTGTAGTACTTTGAATTATAGGTCAGCAACGCTTATAGATCACCACCGATGGGTCTCAACAGAATTTCTTCCATAAGTGCACGCTGTGGTTGCGCCAATGCGGCCATCACGGCTTGTGCAATATCCTCAGGCTGCATCATGCGTTCATGAAATTCCGTTCGTGCCATCGGACTCCACAATGCAGTCTCGGTCGCGCCGGGAAAAATCCCTATCACTTTGACGCCATGTTTTCGCGCTTCTTCTCGGAGCGCATTCGTAAATCCGTGCAGCGCAAATTTGCTGGCAACATACGCGGCTCCACCCCGAAATGCTTTTATACTTGCGATGGAAAGCACATTCACGATCGCTCCATGCTTAGCTTCGGACATTCCCGGAAGCACAGCTTTCGCGCAAAGAAAATTTGAGCGAAGGTTCGAAGCGATCATCGTATCAAACTCGACAAGACTCGTCTTGCTGAAATCCTCGAACGAACCGGTGCCGGCGCATTGAATCAAAATCGAAACCCTCTCACCAAAATATTCTACGATCTGTGTGTGGGCTTGGTTGACCGCTCGCTCATTTGCAAGATCACCAGGAGCAAGAAAGACCGTGACTCCATGTGACTCAAGTGTCTTGGCGGCAACGTGAAGTTTTTCCACGCTTCGCCCACTCAGCGCAACACGCCTACCCGATTTTCCAACTTCGAGGGCACACGCCAAACCGATGCCACCTGAGCCACCGGTTATCCAGACAACTTCCCCTACAGCTTGATCTATCACACTGCGTACAATAAATTGGTCGAGTTGAATCACTTGACACCGTCTGCGAATACAAATTTACTGCTTTCGGCGTGTGTTCCCCCAATCCCGGAAAGTTGTACAGATTTTTTGGAGTGTAAACAAAACGGGAAGGCCCCCTGTAAGTCACTACAGGAGGCCCTCCGATCGTTCTCTCGTGTGTTCGTCTTCTTACTTCACCAGCACCATCTGGCGCGTAAGTTTTGTCTGGCCATTCGAGGCCGTCAAGGTGTAGTAATACGTACCACTTGCGAGATCGCTCGCAGCAAAGCGCACTGCATGTGTGCCGGCTGCCAAGCGTGAGTCAAGAACGTTGCGAACAACGTTGCCTTGCATATCCGTGATGACGAGCTTCACTTGCGCATCTTGTGGCAGTGTGAAGCTGATCTCGGTAGCAGCGTTTGCAGCCGAGGCGCCGAACGGATTCGGATAGTTTTGTCCGAGTGCGAAGCCCTGTGCAACAGCCGAGCCATTTACAGCCGCGATATCTGCACCTTCGCCACTCAAGCTGAGTGTGAAGAGTGGGATCTCCGTCGGTACAGAGTTCGGGAAGGTCACGGTTGCAGTGTTCGTCCCGGTCTGTGTTGGTGTAAAGCTGAATTGTAATGCGCTCTGACCACCGGCAGGTACGACCGTTGTTGCACCCGACACGTAAGTAAACGGTCCGGTAACGGTCGGGACACCAGGTGTCCAATCGACGTTGCCAGTGTTCGTGAGCGTAACGTCGAAGTTGGCGCTCGTCTGACCAACCGTTGTCTTCGGCACGACTGGTGTAGAAGCAAGGATGGTTGCTGAAGCGCCTGTGGCTCCAAGTGCAACCGTCATCGGACTAACATTCGGTGTCGTGATCGTGATCGATCCTGCATCTGCACCACGCGTCATTGGCTTGAAATAGACAACGAATGTTGCCGTGCCCTGTGGCGCGATGACTGCGCTGGTAAGGCTTCCAAGTGAGTATGCCCCGGAGGTGGATGTCAGTGCAGCAATATAGGTTGAAGCAAAATCGCCACAATTTGTAACCGTCACCATCTGCGAATCACGTGTGCCGACCAACGTCTTTGTTCCATCGAACAGCGTCGAAGGAGCCGCCGAAGCGCAAGCCTCAAGCCCAACTACGAACACCGTCGTCGAAGCATTTTCCGCTTCGCCGTTGCTCGAGCCTAGAAATGCAACCTGTGCAGCACGAACTCCGCGAGCGCCTGGTGTGCCACAGACGGTCACCAGCTGATAGCTACCGGATGCGATCGTGAAGGGGAAGCTAACACCCGAAAGTGAGAACTCCGAAGCGAGCGTACCCGTGATAGTGCCGCTTGTAACGGTTAATGCCTCAGAACCAACATTGAAGAGGGTATCTGTAACACAGACTTGCGTACCGACCAGAGTCGAATCTCCGACAGTAGCCGCCGCAACAGAGAGCTTGCCAAGCGCCACACCATTACCGATAATGTTAACGGTGAATGCACTCGTATCTTGACGGGGGTTGTCAAACGTTTTTGGAATATTTGTCACTACGCGAAGACGTGCGACGCGTGTGCCACTGCGAATTGGAGTGAAGCAAACCTGTACGGTGCGCGTGATACCAGGAGGAATGAGACTATCAAAGTTCTCGAGTCCGGTATATGAGAAATCTGCATCGGCGCTTGCAAAGTAGCTGTTCTTGATCGCGAGCGTATCCGAGCCAGCATTATAGAACGTGATCGACTGGCACGACCTGTTGCCGACTGGTACATTGTTGAAGTCGACCATCGCAGGTGTGATGATCAGTCTTGGCAAGATACCAATTCCGTTCAACGGAAGCCTGACGGTGTCGTTCGAAGCATTGCTGACAACGTTCAATACGGCAGTGTGCGAACCCTCCATTGTTGGAGTATAGATTACACACATGTTGTCGCTCTGCCCTGCAGGAATTCCGACAGAAGGAATACGTACGATTTTATACTCGCCTGGAAAATCACCGCTGATGAACGAACCGTTGGAAACATCCAACTTTCCGACACCGCTGTTTGTGATCTGCACACACTGCTGTATCGTATCACCGAGTTTGATGTGCGTCTTCGTAAAGAGCGAAGTCGAGCCAAGCGTTACTGTTGGCGTGAGCCCCTGACCAGTCAGCGTTACAATAGCGTACGTAGGTGCATCCGCATCTGTGTTAAACGATACGATCGCATTACGTGTACCGCCCTGCTGCGGGTTAAACTTCAGTACGATCGAAGCCTTCGTCGGATTGTCGATGGTACCGGCCGTCAGAACAGTCGGAGCATTCAACAAAAGGAAATCGCCTGGATTTGACCCACCGATCATAAGATTCGAAATATTGATATCAACGGGGTTCGGATTCTGAAGTAGAATAGATTGAGCCCCACTGGTATCACCAACACTCGTACCTGCGAAGGTAATAGCATTTGGCAGTACGGAAAGCACGTTATAATGCTCGCCGGTGATGACGACGTTATCAATCGCCGCTTGTCCACCGCATGCACCATTCGGCGTTGAGCCACTCCATAAAATCTGTAGATCGGAGGTTCGCATGGAAGCAGGAATTCCCAACTTGTAATGGCGCCAGTAAGAAGGATCCATATCTGGATCGGACAAATACCCATAGCTCGACGAATTGTCGTACGTATAATCAACGGAGCTGTTGAGCAGCAGCAGTTGTGTAGATCCATTCGAGTTCTGAGCGGAGACAGTCAGTTGATCGCCACCATAATTGATGGAATAGAAATCTGCCTCCATCCAAAGATCGAACTCGACATAGGTTGTGTCGCTCGAATAGACATACGGAGACGCATCAACTGTTGGTGAGTACAGTGTAGCATTTCCACAGTCCCAAAAATCCATAACGGCAGATCCGTTCGAACCACCCTGGCCGTTGGCTGACTGATACCAATAGCTGTAGCTATCGTCCACCCAACCGGAAGGAGGAAAGCCCTTACCATCGAAAAACTCGGCATTGAGTACATCGACACTCGAAGCACTCGCACGAGAAGTTATGAGCAAAAAACAAATAAATATGGCACAACGCACGGCAAAACCGCGCGAGCTTAGTCGCATTGTATTCATAAGTGTAGATTAACTTATGTGAAGATTGACGAACATTTAATTGACGAACCACAGAGCGAACCATCAGCGTCCGGTACCCAAGATGCACTCCGGATCTGTTGATTCACAACTGTGAGCTGGGAAACCGAGATAGCCTCCTCGCTCCCGTTCGATCAACTTCTATTGACGTTAGAAGCATAATCGGTCGGTGTACTATACCAGACACCGCAGTGCCTCAAATAGTGACACTGATAGGATGAAAAATTTACTCTTAGGTTTAATCGGCTTTTGTACGAGTTTGAAGGATATATTTCTCCTGACAATGGATTTAGGCAAAATCGAAAGAGTCCTCTTCCTTTTTAATAAGGAGAGGACTCTCTCAAAGCACTGTCTTGCGACTTTTCGCGCCGCGTTTTTTACTTCACGAGCATCATCTGACGAGTCAGTTTGATCGCCCCATCGCTGGTCGTGAGGGTGTAATAGTAGGCGCCGCTCGAAAGCTGACTTGCGTCAACGACCGTCGAATGTGTACCTGCTGCGTAGCGCTCACTGAAGACCGTCCGGATCAGATTGCCCTTCATATCCGTAATATCCATCCGGACATTCGCCTCACGTGGAAGTGTGAATCGGATCTCCGTGGTCGGGTTGAATGGGTTCGGATAATTCTGAGCCAGGCTGAATCCACCGACCTCCGTTAGCATACGGACTCCTGCACCTTCGATCCCATTACCACTTAATGTTAAAGTGGCTGCGGGAATCGAGACGCTGCTCGGATTAGGGAAAGTCAGGTTAGCTGTTGCTAAACCCTTCACGGTCGGTGTGAAGGTAAAAGTCAATGTTCCGGTTGCGCCAGCAGCGATGTTGACGTTTGAACCCTTTGTGCAAGTGAAGGGACCGTTACCCGCTGGCAAGCCAGGAGTCCAATCACACTCACCATCGTTCTTTAGGCTGACACCGAACTCTGCGCTTGTAGCCCCTACCTTCGTATCAGGCGCTGTTGCTGGAGCACCACTGACGGAAGCTGCACCACCAGAACCGCTGAGCGAAACTGGCATCGCGTTGCTCGCGCCATCTGTGATTGTAAGCGTTCCACTTGCTGCACCTCGAGCTGTCGGGGTAAAGACGAGCTTGAAACTTGTCTTTCCAGTCGCGCCCACTGAGGACGAAGAAGCAGGTCCAACAATCGTATATCCTGAGGCACCGGTAAGTGTCGCTGTGTAGGCAGTCGTGATGTCTCCGCAATTTGTTACTTCGATCGTTGCTGTATCACTCATGCCGATGCACGTCTTCGCATTGAAGGCTGCATTCGGAGAAGCGCTCGCACAAACGATCTGACCAAAGACATCCAACGGCAACGCCGCTGTGATTGACTTGCCACTTGTCGAACCCTTGATGTTCAACTGAGCATTTCTGTCCCCACGCGCACCCGGTGTCGCACAAATGTTAACCACCTGTGATTTGCCGGCAGCGATTGTAAGTGGGAAGGTCGCACCGCTCAATACATAATCAGAAGAATCAGCGCCGGTGATAGTTGCACTCGTGATCGTCAGATCGGCCGAGCCGGTATTCCTGATTGTATCAGTACGACAAATCTGTTTTCCAACTATACCGGAATCGACGATCGGCTTTGCAGCGATTGCAAGCTTACCATACGGAACACCTGTACCAAGCACGTTGATTGTGAACGAGCTTGTATCCCTACTCGGCACATCGAATGTTTTCGGAATGCTTGTCGTAACTCGAAGCCTTGCCGTGCGCGCTCCATTGCGAATCGGGCTGAAGCAGATGTGTACGGTCTTGAAATGATCGGGAGCAATAAGCGAATCGTCGCCGGTCATTCCGAAGTACGTAAAATCTGCGTCGTTGTTGGCAAAATAATTGTGCGTGATCGCGATGGTATCAGTACCCGGATTGGTCAGCGTGACATCAGCACACACCGTATCTCCAACTCCGACCGAATCAAAATTCAGTGGGCTTGGAGAAATCGTAAGTCTTGGTAGAATTCCGATACCGCGCAGCGAAACCTGCTGTGTGCCGTTGGCTGCATTGCTCACGATATTCAGGATAGCAGGCCGAGATCCTTCGATCGTTGGGCTGTAACGAACCCAAACTGTATCCCATGTGCCGCTTGGAATTGGCGAACTCGGTAAACGGAGAATCGAGTATTCACTCGGGTAATCGCCACTCAAAAAGCTCGTTGGAGAAACGATTATAGCACCTGTGCCGGTCGAATAGACTACCACGAACTCATCACGTGATTTCGACAGTTTGGTTCGAGTCTTGAGAAAAAGTGTATTCACGCCTTTAAGGTCGATGGAGGGCGCTACACCTGTACCGGTGAGCGGTACCGACACCGAAATCGGACCTTCTGAATTGTTATTGAAATTCAGAGACGCCGTTCTTGTGCCTGAACCCTGGGGTGAGAATGTAACAGAGAAGGAATCAACGCTCGGTGCTGCCGGCGTTCCCGGAGGCAGGCTGATGATAGAATGAGTAATCGTGAATTCGCCGGCTTGTGTACCAGTGATGCTAACACCTGAGAAGGTAACCGTGACAGGATTCGGATTCTTTACTATCACCGACTTCGCAGCAGTCGTCACCCCTGTACTGGTGCTCGGGAATGTAAGACTTGCCGGTGCATAGGAAATCTTATTATAATGGGTGCCGGTAATTACGACATTATCAATCGCTCCCGTTTCAAGTCCCCATCCCGAATAATATTCTGCGTCAAATGCTACTTGTAGCGAGGAGCTTCTATACGATTGCGGAATTCCGATATGATAATGCCTCCAGGCGCCGGGTGTTGTTGGAGCAGCATAGTCGATATTATAACCAGACTCCGCGTAGGTGTAGTCGGTGTGGTTCACTAAGCTCAGAACCGTCGAACTGCCACTTGAATTAATGAGCTTCAAAAAGAATTGATCATCCACGCCTTGGCTAACGTCGTAGTCTTGATCATACTGATTGTACGCCCAGAAGAAGTCAAAATCTACGTACGCCGTGTCTCCGGCTGCGCTGTAGAAGCTCGCGTCGACGACGGGAGTAATGATAGGCCCAACGCACCCGTCCCAATAATCACATAGTGCGGAGCCGTTTGATCCGTTGTAGCCAGTCGAGCTCCAGTACCAACCACTTCCTGTACCGGCATAATTACCGCCATAATCGGAGTAGCTATTATCGGTCCAGCCAGCGGGTACAAAGGTTGACCGAGAAAAATCCTGAGAATAGAGCGTCGTCGTCGTTGAGGCTCTGGATTCGCCTGCAACAAACGATAAAACTACCAGAAGCATAGCAGCAAGCAATGCCCCGGTAAACTTTAGCCGAGTTTTCATAACGTTAAGAATAATATAGAACACACGAGTACACATTGACAGACAACTTTTCGTGGTGATATTCCACGCAATCAGTATTAGCAGACGATGCTAGTAGAGCTAGTAATCGTCCAAAGATATTCTACCGTAGAGGGTAGCTGGACGTATTGGCTGATCCGAATATAACACATCCTCCATTCGATCTCAGCAAGACACCCCTGGGAAGGGGCTCAACCGACGAGTCGCCCCTAAGTAAGAAACACCAAGTAGGGTGAAAGTTACAGAGTTTTTTGAGAAAAAGCGAGTTTGTTCTATATGAAAGTCTTTTTCCGTAATTTGAGTCTAAATTATCAGATGACCAACAAAAAAAAGCCTCGTGAAACACGAGGCTTTTGAAATCTTAAACCGAGTATGCGTACTCTTAGGCTTCTTCTTCCTGAATGCGCATCTGACGGCGCACGGCACGCTGGTGCAGTACTTTATTCGTGATCGAAGGCTTTTCAAAAAAAGTCCTGCGACGATACTCTTTTAATATTCCTGCGCGTTCGTACTTCTTTTTGAAGCGTCGGAGGGCCCTATCAATGGGCTCGTGGTCTTGAATGATGATGCCTACCAAGATGTAAAGATCCCTTCTTTAATCGTGAAGAATTCCGTGGCTAAAATTATAGCAAGCGGTTAACCCGCAAATGGTATTGGAAGTTTCCCGGCTTTTTAGGAGCAGGGAAATCCCCGAGCCTTATGGCTTAAAATTCTCGAGCAACTTCTTCTCGCCCGACTTATCGAACGAAATTATTACAGCGTGGCGTCCGCTTCCCGTGACCTCTTTGCCCATGACCGTACCGATATCGTCCCAATCTTTATGATAGACGGCCTCACCGATCGCATAAATACGCGTCGGGGTATAGAGTGTGCACTCACCGGCACTCAGGTTCGTATGTGCCTTTGGCTTCTCTTCGAGCATAGCCGTCAGGTTTACGAGCATCGTGTTGTGGCACTTGGTGCAACGTACCCACAAATTATCATTCCTGGGCTCCCCAGACTCCGGATCGATAGGCTGCGGGCCTTCACCGGCCATCTGCGTTTTGGCCTCACCGACGATCTCCTTGCGGGCCGTGCGAGTACAATCAGAACAGAGCATCAGCCCGGTTATGTACTTCGTCCGCCTTCTTGTCCGTGTCCTCGTTGTTTTCGCCACAGTCTAGATTTTTCCAGATGGATCGCCCACATCAAAAAATGTTTGGCGATCTATGAAAGATTACTGCCGAAATTTCGTATTATTGTGCTCAGTCTCTTGTGCCCGGTGTTACTCTATTATATTTGAAACAGAATGCACTAAGCAGAGAAGTAAGCAATCTTCTCAGGAAACATAGATAACAAATATACGAAGATTTTTGAGCCAAAGGACGAAAAACGGATTTTCGTCCTTTGAGGATACTTTGTCCTATACAGCTTAGTTCTAACGCAGAGAAACGTAATTACATCCCCCAATCGCGCGGGTAGCGAAAATCGGCGTTTATCGTCCGGGAGGATAGCTTGGCGATAATTGGCGGTCTGCGCTTAAATTGGACCCTAGCGATGATTTTTCCGATTCGCTCAACGAAGGCCTCCTCGAATCCTCTCTCGATGAGCAATCCCTTGGATTCTCTCAGATCCACCATGTAGTAGAGCAATCGGTCGACTTCACGATAGGACAAGCCTAACTCCTGTTCATCCGTTTGACCGGCCCAAAGATCTGCACTCGGCGCCTTATTGACGATACTCTTCGGGATTCCTAACGCTTCCGACAATTGCCACACTTGCGTCTTGTAGAGATCTCCGATTGGATTTATCGCACTTGCATTGTCGCCGAAAAGCGTTGTGTAGCCGAGTAAAGATTCGGTTTTATTCGATGTGCCGATGACGAGCGCCTTTCTTGATTGCGAGCGATCATAGAGCGTGATCATTCTGAGACGTGCCATCACATTCCCTTTGCGCACTCTGTCGATGTCGGGGTTCGCAGTAAAATACGCATCCGCACTCGGAGTGATCTCACAAATCTCGTGGGAAATTCCAAGCTGATTCACTACGAGCATCGCATCTGTTACGCTTTCCGGACTCGACGTCTTGTAAGGCATCAGCACAACATGAACATGCTCAGGCCCAAGTGCATGAACGGCCAGATACGTCGAGAGCGCTGAATCGATACCTCCCGATAATCCGAGCACGGCATTCTCGAATCCCGTTTTGCGAACTTCTTCTCGCACAAAAATATTCAGCACGCTTAAGACTTGCTCCGTATTCAGGAGCAGCGGACTTTTCTCGGCTGAGTGAGGAGCTTCCAAAATCTGATGGAGAGTCTTAGTTCTAAGCGAAGCTTACTGAATCGACGCGAGTCCCGATTTCAATCGCTTTGCACCCTCTTCAATATCTTCTTCTGAAGCGGCGAAGCTAAGTCGAACGGCATCAGCTTTGCCAAACGCTGTTCCGGGAACAAGTGCAAGACCAAACTCTTCGAGCAATATCTCGCAAATATCTTCGGATGAAGCGATGCGCTTACCCGTCGAACTCGTTCTACCAATAAAACTTGAGATGTCAAAGAAGACATAAAACGCAGCACGAGGTACAGAGAAACGAATGCCCGGAATATCATTGAGCAACCGAACTATCAGATCTCTGCGAGCTTGGAATCGCACACGCATAGTCTCGACCGTGTCCTGCGGACCTGTCAGTGCCACCATTGCTGCACGCTGGCTGATCGAGCTCGGATGCGAAACAGCCTGGCTTTGCAGGCGATTCATCGCTTCGATCACAAACGCCGGACCAGTTGCGTAACCAAGTCTCCAGCCCGTCATCGCATACGCTTTGCTCAGACCATTTACAGTGATCACTTGATCTTGAATTTCACGAATGGCACCGAGTGAAAAATGTTTGCGGCCATCATACGTTAACTTTTCATAGAGTTCATCCATGATCACGTAGATCCCACTCTCACGAATAATATCTACGAGTGCCAGAAGATCTTTCTCATCATACATTCCGCTTGTGGGGTTCACTGGTGTGTTCATGATCATCGCTTTCGTACGCGATGTGATCGCACGCTTCAGATCTTCAGACTGTAAGATCCAATTGTTCTCTACGGTCGTTTCGACAAAGACGGATGTGCCTTCGGAGATTGCGACCATCGCTGGATAGCTCACCCAATATGGCGAAGGAATGATCACTTCATCACCGCGATCGACAAGCACTGCAACCGCATTCGAAAGTGCATGCTTGCCACCGCTCGAAATTTGGATCTGCTCGGCACTGGTTTCGATGCCGTTATCTCGCGTAAATTTTTCAGCGACGATCTGTCGCAATTCGGGCAATCCCTCGGCTGGAGTGTACTTCGTAAAATTTTGCTCGATCGCTTGAATGCCTGCACGCTTGATATGCTCGGGCGTCGGAAAGTTTGGTTCGCCAGTCGAGAGGCTGACAATCGAGCGCCCTTCTTTTTTTAGCTCGGCAGCACGCGCAGCAATTCGAAGCGTTGCGGCCTCTGTCACATTCGCCATGCGACCACTAAGCGTGTGCTTTGCATGACTCGATCCGTTTCGTGCGACCTTTTGTATCGTTTCTGCTAATTCCATGCTTCAATGTTATTACTTCGAATACTTTTTTCGAAGTGCTTCTGCGACGACGGGCGGTACAAAGCTTTCGATCACCTCACCGTGTTGCGCCAGTTCGCGAACGATCGTCGAATTCAAATAGGTGTAGTCTTCGTGTGGCATCAGAAAAACGGTGCTGATCTCCTGAGCTAACTTACGATTCACGAGCGCCATCTGAAACTCATACTCGAAATCACTCAGCACTCGTAAACCTCGCACGACGGCAACAGCACCCAGCTTTCTGGCATAATCCACTAACAATCCATGAAACATGTCTGCCCGAATATTGGTGCGAGACCCGAGTTCGCTCTTCAGTGAGGACTCGATCAACGCAAGTCGCTCCGGCACACTAAAAAGTGGCGTTTTTTGGCTGTTTGTTGCAAGTGCTACGACGACTTCATCAAAAAGATCGGCCGCACGAGCAATAATATCCAGATGCCCGTTCGTGATCGGATCGAACGTGCCGGGATAAATTGCGAGTCGTTTTGCTTGTTTTTCGTTCAAAATAGAGCTATTCCGCCGAATATCCTATCAATGAAAAAGATGCTTCTCCCAGATCAAGCCGTCGAAGTAGCCTAAAGCCGATCGGCACTTGGACTGCGAGCTTGCTGCTATGCTCTATCACGAGCACACCAGCAGAATCCAGGAGGTTCAACGCAAAAATGTCTTGGGGAAGTTCGGCAAGGCTGCGCAATTCCGCATAGGGGGCGTCAGCGAGCACCAGGTCAAACGGTCCGACGAGCGTAGAGAGCTTCGTGAAGACGTCGATTTTGAGAACCGAAGTCTCTTTAACTACACCAAAAGCGGTGACATTCTTCTGTATCGCTTCGAAGGCCTTTCGATCTTTCTCCACCATCGTGGCGTGGGATGCTCCTCGGCTGATCGCCTCAAGGCCGAGCGCACCGCTCCCGGCAAAAAGATCAAGCACTCGAATCCCTTCGAAATCAAGGAGATTATTTAGAACATTAAAAAGTGATTCACGTGCACGATCGGTAGTTGGACGGGTCTCGCTTCCGCTCGGCGCGATAAGCGTTCGGCTCTTAAATTTACCGGCGATAATTCTCATCCGGCGCGCGCTTAGCGTATCGCGAGCAGACTGTGCTCACCTGAAGCTAAGTGGAGTGCGGTACCGATCGCGAGAGCGAGTAGATTTGCCCTACCAGCGTATGCTGATGATGTAGAATCTTCGAACGTGCACATGGATTCGAGCAACTCTTCACTCACGATCCCAACTTCGCTCGACAAAACTTTTGACAAACGCTTGCGATGTCGCTTTCTAACATCTTCACCCGATAGCAACAGGCGACCCGAATGTGGCAACTCCAATACAGTCCGCTGAACTGCCGGATCTAGCTCCGTGTAATCCTCAATGCTCATAGGCGCAGCGCGAAACGATACGTGAGTTCCAACCAACGTGCACAGAAAGAGACTTGCATTCTCACACAGCAAGAGCGAAGAGAACTCTGGAGCGTATTTCAGAAACGAGGCGGCTGCATAAAGCGGCGACGCGATGCTTGCACGTGACGAGACAGGTTGGATCAGAACCGACGATTGAAAGAGTGAAGCGCTCCAATGCATATTCGTTCGAACTGCGAGCGAAATAGGAACATGAAGATCCATCTCGAACTCGAGATCACTGCCATTATATTCTTGACCGTGAGGCAATGTATAAAGAATATCGACGGTTGCGTCGAGCGCTTTTACAGTGATTGGAGAACCGGAAATAAACGCTTCCGACTGCACACTCTCAACCGTCACGTGACCATCAACAATGCGCACTCGCAAGCCGAGCGATGAATCTCTGGTTACACTTACGATCTCTAAGTCTCTCACGGTCTTATGCGATTCTTGTTATTCCAATTTCAAATAGGGCTTCATTTTTTCGAGCCGCCTTTCACCAATGCCGTGTACGCTCATGAGTTCGGTGATGGTTCGAAAGCCCCCGCGACTCTTTCGATACTGCAAAATAAGGTCTGCTGAGACCGGACCCACGGTTGGCAGTTTGAGAAGCTCCTCGCGAGATGCATGATTCAGTGCGATCGAGTGCTCCGGAATGTTTGCTCCCTTTTGTACTGTGCTGGTCTTTCGCGATACAGATTGGTTTAGCGAGTCCTCCGACAAAGCAAAAATAAGTGAATCTTGCCGTTTGGCTTTCGCGCTCAACGCAAAGAACAAACTGTCGGTTTTGTGTCGCGCTTCAGCTCTCGCTCGAGGCACCGTATCGGGCCATACACGCGAATACAACTCTTTGCCACCGCGATAAAGCAGCACCCCAACTCCGACAGCGAGAAATAGCAAAAGCGCCCGTAACTCCTTCGGCGAATAGAGTTGCTGCGCCTTTGCAGAAACAGATTTTCCTATCGTGCGGAGCCTAATGCGCAGCGACATAACACATTCATAACTTAAGACTTACAGACACCTCTGCTGAAATTTCCATGCAGAGAGCGTGTGAGGGATCAGCCGCAAACATTCGCAGCAACGATCGCTTCGTTATGTGAAAATACTTTTTATGTTATCAAAAAAACCTTCATCAACTTCGGCGCGCTCATTCGTAGCGTTTGCGCCCCCTTCAGCTTTCGACTTCGCAAGAAAATGCTCCGTCTTCGAAAGCTGTTCGATCAATTGCTTCTCCTCTTTCGTCAAGCGCTTTGGAGTAACGACTTGTACGCGCACAAGCTGGTCACCTTTGCCACCGCGGTTCAAGTGCGGAATACCCTTGTCGCGCATACGAAGCAGTGTACCGGGCTGCGTGCCTGACTGAATCTTCAGCAGCGAATGCCCCGTTAGCGTTGCCACTTCTACTTCCGCACCAAGCGCAGCTTGTGGGAATGTTATCTCGAGGTTAAGCACAACATCGTCACCATCTCGAACAAAAAGTGCGTGTTGCGCTTCTTGAATAATCACGATCGCATCTCCCGGTGCACCACCTCGGCGACCTGCATGACCTTGACCACTTAGTGTCAAATAATTTCCATCGCTAACGCCCGCGGGAATGTTCACTTTCAAGGTGCTCTCGTCTTGCTTCCTTCCTTCACCATTGCAAGTAGGGCAGCGTTCTTTGATCGTGCGGCCGGCACCGTTACATGTCGGGCATGTCGTAACGTTAACAAATTGTCCGAATCCCATCGAACGCACCTGACGAACTTGACCTATGCCGGAACACGTCGTGCACGTCTCAACAGCGGATCCCTTTTTTGCGCCACTTCCTGAGCAAGTTGTGCAAGCGCGAAGGTGTTTAACCTTGATCGTCTTCTCCACACCTGTTGCAATCTCTTCGAGTGTCAGCGCCATACGAAGCTGAAGATCAGAACCACGCTCTGAACCATCCGAGGCCGAGCGCTGCTGACCACCACCGCCGAAGAACTGATCGAAAATACTTCCGCCAGCCATGCCTCCAAAGATATCGGCAAAATGCGAAAAGATATCGTTGGAATTTTGGTAGTGCCCAAAATCATTTTGGCGGACGCCTTGATGACCGAACTGATCGTAGCGCGCGCGCTTCGTTTGATCGCTCAAAACTTCGTAGGCTTCGGTCGCCTCTTTGAACTTGTCCTCCGCACTCGCATCATCCGGATTGCGATCGGGGTGATACTGCAGCGCAAGTTTGCGATATGCCTTCTTGACCTCTTCGACCGAAGCACTCTTCTCTACCGTCAAAATTTCGTAGTAATCTCTCTTCATCTATTCGCTTCTAACGTCTTAACAAACTCACCAATCAACCTATCATTACATCACTCAGCAACGCGCAACATATTTCAATCTGCTTCTTTGGAGACGATCACTTTTGCGTGACGCAATACCGTCTCATTCAGCATATATCCCTTCTGTATTTCTTTGGTGACGATACCTGGCTCGACATCATCACGAACTTCTTCCATCAATGCATCATGCAACTGCACATCGAATGCGTTGCCTATTGTTTCCATGTGCCGTAGCCCATAGCGTTCGAGTGTTCTAAGAAAATTCTTGCGGACGAGTTCGAGTCCTTCCGCGACAGCACCTTTTTCTGAGCCTGCATGGAGCAGCGTCCGTTCAATATCATCCAGTGTCGGCAGGAGATCTGTGATCAATCGCTTGTTCGATTCATAGATCAGCTGCTCTCGCTCCTGATTGAATCTTCGGCGCATGTTCTCCATCTCTGCCGTGCGTCGCAACGTTTGTTCGCGAGCATCTCGGAGTGCTGATTCGAGTGTCTCGATTCGTTCGGCTGCTTCTGAATTGCCAACGCCCTCTTCACCACTCGCATCATCAATATTTTCTTCCTCTACGCGAGGTGTTTTATCTCGGAATCCCATTTTCTCAGCTCCTATAATATTATATATTTAGCCCGATCAAAATTACTTTGGGGAGAGAGCATTTGTCATCGCACGTGCGACATATTCGACGAGTGGCGCCATTCGTGAGTAGTTCATTCGCTTCGGCCCTATGACTCCTATCATCCCGCGTTGATCCCCGATCTGATATTTCGTGCAGATCACGCTATAATTCTGCATCTTCTCATTCTCAAGCTCACTGCCAATACGAATCGCGACCTTACTTGTTCCATTGATCGCTGAGTCGGCGAGCGTCAACTCGCCCCCCGAACGTTCGAGGACGTGAATAACGACCTGCTCATCCTCCAAAAGCTCGATTATGCTCTGAAATTGGTCGTCCGAAAAACTGCTTTTGTTCTGAAATTCGGGCTGCGCAAAAATATTTTTGGCCCCCGATAATTTTACGCGCTCGGCGCCTGTGTCATCAAAAAGCCGCTCCGGTGCATCCAAAAATACTCGAAGAATGCTTTTCTCTTGCTCAGACAGATCTTGCACTCTATCGCGAAAAGTAGTTTTTACTTCTCGAAAACTTCTCCCGGCAAGCCGAGTATTTAGGACTTGTCTCAGATCATCCAGCTTCGACTGACTGATATCCGCTTCCATTTCGAGCGTCACAGTCCGCACCCTCCCCGAAGAGGCAGCCAAGACGATTAGCAATCGATTTGAGCTTAACGGCACGATCTCGACACGTTCCAAAATTCCTTCATCCAGGGAAGGCAAAAGCACGAGTGATAGTTGCTTCGAAAGCTTAGCCAAAATATTTGTGGTTTCGCGCAATACGTCCTCAGGCGTGATCGCATCCACGAGTGACCTGGAGACCGCCTTGCGTTCGCTGTCGGTGATGTGCTCGAGCGCCATGAGGTCATCAACATACATACGATAGCCTTTGTCGGTTGGGGTTCGGCCCGCGCTCGTATGTGGGTGATCTATGTAGCCTAAATATTCGAGATCCGCCATTACGTTTCGAGTTGAGGCATCACTCAACCCGAGAGAACTCACGCGCGAAAGATAGCGCGAGCCAACCGGATTCGCTGTGAGAACGTAATGATGTATGATCTGCCGAAGAATCTCCCTTTGACGCTCCGATAACATATCGCTATCGGCGGGTGATGCCTTCAACAGCTTCTCCGTAATACTCCCCAACTTCCCCATGGTATGCTTTCCTGATGCCGATTTTTATAGCCGTTAGGACCGAAGCCCCTGCCTCGCACTCCACCCTTACTCCGCAATAAGGTCAAACGGAAACACGCCTGGACTCGTGCCAGGTTTCACCGAGGCGAGTAGTACGTTCGTTTCTCGAGAAACCTTTAGCGCCCTCCATCTATAATAAAAAAGCAGCCTCGGTATTTCTACCGAGGCTGCTAGTCGTCGTAAGGGGTTTAGCCCTTAGAGATCTTTCAATCGCTTACTTCTTCCGTTGCTTACTTCTTCAGCGTCATCTTCTTGCTGAGTACGATGCTCTGACCGTTCGGCTGTGTAGCCGTAAGTTCATAGACATAAGTACCCGAAGAGAGATCGTTCGCATTGAACAAGTAGCTGTGGTCACCGGCTGTCTGTGCATCTGCACTCAATTCGGTACGCACGACCTTACCCGTTACGTCGATAACCTTCAACGTTACTGTCGCATTCGACGGCAAGTTGTAA
>JBDTCS010000248.1:0-6519 GCA_039923455.1 Kapaibacterium sp. (SeqCode)
TGATCCATTTGTGTCGGCGGGAAGTAGCGTATCCAGTCGCACGAGTATCGAATCGTGGGTAGTTGCACGCTTCACGAGATGCAAGGGCTTTAGCAGGACTCTCACTTGGAGCTTCACCGAATCTGGGCGTGCACGAGTGGTATTTGTGATCGTAGTTTCGTGATATGTGCTTCCGCTCAGAGAGTTCGTCGATCGTCTTCCGACCGACCATCCCCACAAAAAGATCAATACCAAAATCACAACCAAGATTATGTTGCGTGTTCTTGAGTCAATGTTCATTGGTCTCACGAGAAAAAAGTGTTGCATACGCACGCCAAGCAATACTCACTCGATAGACATACCTCGCATTCAGGAACACGTTGTGCTTCGCGCCTTTGCGCGTTCTTGCGGAGCCTTGATTGTATGCGCTAATCGCGGCAAGTGTGTCGCGTGGGTAGCGATCAAGCAACTTGCGCAAGAGCAGTGCGCCTTGATCGAGTGCTTGCATCGGCACAAATAGCTCAGAAAGAAATCGAGGTGTGAATGCTTGCTCGCGAGCTACCTCACCCATTACTTGCATGAGCCCCATCGATCGTGATCGGTCGTGCAGTTCGGTCAGCATCGTCGGTGTGCCGTTGTGGGCAGCACTCCACTTTGCCGCACTTTTGCGAACACGTGGATTCTTCAGGTACGTGGGCTCCGCTCGTTCGGCCCATGGATTCCAAAACGATTCTTCTTGAATGAACGCAGCGAGTAGCGCAGCCGGAACATGATGCGCAATTGCTGCAAGCTTTATCTCGCGAGCATACGGCACAAGCCCGAGCCGAGAGGCATCGAGCGAATCCACCATGCAAGCGGTGTTCGTAATTGCAAAGATCTCTGCGGTTGTAGCTGTTGTGGCTATCGGTGTTCGCGTTAGCGTTGTCAGTAGGAGTAGTTGTAGCAGCATGTGTGTACATAGTTGGTGCGTTGGAGAATATGACTTGGGAGTTGATTTGATCGGCAGTCGGGATCAGACGAGTGGAGTCGCGAGTCGAAACGAGATTAGTGCGGCGCCGGAAGTTTCCTTGAGCTTGATGTGCGTCAAAGTTGCGGTGACGAAACTCGAAGCGAATCCTTCCATTTTTGCTTCGCGAAGTGCTGCGAGTTTGTATTGAACGAGAAACGTCATCAGCGTATCGCGATCGCTCCCGACATGTGGCAAGGTGTTTGCGCGCAAAGTCAGATGATCATCGACGGCATCGCCTTCGGGACATCCGCACGGAGTCTCCACTTCCGGCGCGGTTGCGATTACACAATCGATAACCGGCAAGCTATCGACGGGAGCAGAGGGGAAGCTTGCGCTGAGGATCGGCAGCGTTATCCAAGGCGCTGCGGGGCTGGTTCGATAGCGCAGATAAAGTAGTTTGTGCATGTGTTGTCGTTAGAGAATTGTAAAAGAATACTTGGCCTTAAATGTGATGACGAATCGAGTGTTGGTCCGACTAACGGCGGGCGCGGAAATTTCAAGAAGCTGCGAATTGTCGATGCGATAGTTATCGCCGGGTGCTGGAGCAGGTGGTACGTAACCCGACGTGACGAAATCCTGAATCACCGGCATCTCCTCCGATCGACGATGCAGCATGAGATCCGTATTGAGTTGTTGTGTGCTGAAAAAATATCGAACGGTGAAGAGTTGTTCTCCGCGCGTTGGATCGCCGGTCGGAGTGAAGGCGATAAATTTAGTATCACCAAAAGTCAGTGAGTAACTCGGAAAATCGGACGGAGCAAGATCATCGGTCGAGGTAGCAAAATGCACTGGCCAAGATATGATCGCTGCCAGCTGCACTCTAAATGTTTCGCGAAAGAGTTGTTCTCGTGTCATAGAATTTGGTTA
The DNA here is from genome assembly GCA_039923455.1 of Kapaibacterium sp. (SeqCode). Classification (GTDB taxonomy): domain Bacteria; phylum Bacteroidota; class Ignavibacteria; order Palsa-1295; family Palsa-1295; genus JBDTCS01. The sequence goes on from JBDTCS010000248.1 coordinate 1,856, forward strand.
TGGCATTGTTATCTTGTAATCAGACCGGATACCGTTTATACATTCTGAGCAACTCCTTGTGTCGATCGGAGAGGTCTGCATATTTGACCCTATCACTCAGCGATCCATCCCGTGATGCCGTGATCGACTCTCCAAGAATCCCGAGCCCTTGACTCGACTCCTGAAAAATTTGCACCGCAAACTCCAGCACGACTTGTCGAACTGTTTCGGGACACGCAAGCGAACTCGGTTGATGATAGGTGATGTGATGCTCCAGCCCTCGATCGAAACGCAACGTCTTTGCATGCACGCGATTGCCACTATCAAAAAGTATCAAATCCGAGATCGGCTGCACCGTCACGGCACCTTGATCATCGACCGTCTCCCAACTGTTCAGCGTCTGAGCCGCTGAATGCAGACGCAAATCATTTGCATTGTTGCCTTCGAATATTTGCGTTTTGATCGCACTCGCGGAAAAATCGCGATCGAGCCACGTGAAGACATACTCCGTCGCAATATCAATGATCGCGGAAAAAAAGCTGAGCAGATCAGGATCGGTCGAGGCATCTTTGAGATACGTTTGAAATTCCGGAACCGAGATCGCAGGTGGATAAGTAGGCATAGTGTGTTAAGAATTGTGACTCGAATAAATGGAGGGACGCACGCTTGCGCCCCTCCGTGGATGTGATGTGGTGATTTAGCTTGCAGAGGTGGAGAGTGCTGCAATGTTTGCGGGAAGTCCTACTCCGAACGCGAGACGTTCGGTCATGCGCAACATTTGAAGATCATTCGTGAATGCGTTGACGCCATCGGCCGTTGCATCGTTGGATACGCGCGTTTCCATGCCACCATGCGTTCCAAGCCAGCAACCCGCCGAACGGAGATTGCCAAACAGTGCGAATGGAGTTGAGACGTGATCATCGACATCGTAACCATTGATCAGCACACCGTTCGGCAACGACACAACAGGATAGCCTCGGAAAGTCAAGCCGACGCCGTTCAATCCGTTTGCACCATTGACTGCCGGTGAATCCGAATTCGTGATGTCCCAGAGATAACGCTGATTCGCATCTTTCTTCTTGAGCAGATCGGTAAGCGTGTTCTGCTCGACGAAGAGCGATGCACCGCGTTGTTGTGCCGGTCCGACCGACTGCACGAGTTGAATAAGATCATCGAGTGAAATATCCGTGTATTTCGTTTTACCCGATGTGCTCGAACCACCGAGGAAGGTCGTCGTGAGCCCCGATGCATGCAAAATTCCTGTGAACGGAGAACCCGTCCCACGAAAGACTTGCGTGTCTTCTTCTTGTCCGAAGACTTCGACAAAGATCTGCGCAATCGTATTGTATACATCGACGTTCGCATCCATCAACAGTTCGTTTGAGATCGGATAAATTGCTGCGAGCTTTTTTGCGGTGAGCGTTAGACGTCCGAACGTGCCTTTTGATGCAGCGATCGTCTGATTCTCATCTGTCCAAGCGACGCTCGGTTTTCCGGAAAGCGTGGAGACGTTGAGTACGTTCGTGCGCATTGCGATCGTCGCACAATATTTTCTCGCGAAGCCATATTGATTCAGAAGAAAGAGCACATCGGCATAGAACTCCGGCGGCACAAGATATCCGCCGATATTATTCGTCGCTTCAACTTGCGGTGCGAGTGTCTTGATATATTCGGGTTCATAGCTCGACATGATTTGCCGAAGTTCTACACGATCGTTCTCTGCAATCGCATTGAAGAATCGAAACGTCTTCAGAATCTTCGCGCGATCCTTCGCCGCATCACCCGAACTCGGCAACTTGCCCGTCCAAAGCGATGAACCATGCAGCACCGCGTTCGAAGTATTTGTGAGTGCCTTGAGTTGTGTTCTGTCCGGCATCGACTTGAATTTCTTCTCGACCGCCTCATCAATAAGCTGCGTGAAGACTTCTTTCTCTGCCGTGAGTGTCGTAGTGGTTGTATCTGTCATTGTGTGTCTGAAATGATGGATGTGAAGTGATAATTGCTTATGAAATTCTCTTATAGAAAGTGGCGGATCTGAACCGTCCAGAAATTGGAGCAATTTCCGTGGGTTTGTCCTATTTTCAGCCAATTTTTGCGGCTCAAAAGTTACCCTTGCGAGTGTTGTATCTTGCACACTGCCCATGGTGTCATAATAGCAAGAGCCCGACTTGTGCCCGCGAGTATGCGCTTGTCTAATCCAAAGTTTTGCCCGTGTTCTAACTTGTGTGTGTTCTGATCTCAACTCTATGATAAAAAAGCTACTACTTGTTTCGATGTGTGCGCTTGCGCTCGTCTCGAATTTGCGTTCGCAGACCATTCAAGGTTGTGCAGTATTTCCGGCAGATAATCCGTGGAATCAGGATATATCTGCGCTACCGCTGCATCCGATGTCTGCGACGTATCTTGCGCATTTCAATACCGCAAAAAAACTGCATCCCGATTTTGGAAGCGATACGATGTATGGAATCCCCTTCGAAGTTGTGCATGCGGGCCAACCATTTGTGCACGTGACCTACACCGACTATCCCGATCAGAGTGATACGGGTTGGATGCCGGTGCCGCCGGATGCGCATGTGGAGGGTGGCAATCCTGTTTCGAACAATGGTGATCGTCACATTCTTATCGTCGATGTAGATAATCACAAACTCTACGAATGCTGGCGGGCATTCAAGGACGCAGCGGATATCAACTGGAAGGCAGCCAATGGTGCGATATTCGATCTATCTTCGAATCATTATCGTCCCGATGGTTGGACTTCCGGCGATGCTGCGGGTCTGCCGATATTTCCAGGGCTTGTTCGCTATGATGAAATTCAAGCCGGCGCGATCAATCATGCTGTGCGTTTCACTGTCGCGAAAACGCAGAAGGGGTGGATCACACCTGCTCGACATCAAGCTGGAAGTGGCGACACCACGTATGCTCCGATGGGATTGCGCTTGCGTCTCAAAGCGAGTTTTGATCTTTCCACTTTTTCCGGTGGACCAAAAGTGTTGCTCGTTGCTTTAAAAAAATATGGGATGATCCTCGCCGACAATGGATCCGATTGGTACATCACCGGCGCGACCGATGCACGTTGGAGCGACAATGAGTGGAATGCACTTAAGACTGTTCCCGGTACTGCATTCGAAGCCGTCTATACCGGACCGACGAAGCATGTGCCGGATAATTCTTCGGTCGCATCAGAAATTCGTCCCGAGAGTGTTACGCTCGGAGCAAACTATCCGAATCCATTTACACGCGAGACCACCATCGACTTCACAACGCTCGAAGCCGGACACGCACTTGTCGAGGTGTATGATATGCTCGGAAGAAAAATCGTCACGCTGGCAAGCGGCGTACTCGATCCGGGTGATCACTCGCTCGAATTTCACGCGCGCAATTTGCAATCTGGTACCTACATTGTTCGCCTGCAACTTGGCTCCGTGACGAAGCAGCGGATGATACAATTGGTCAAGTAACGAACGGCTTTTTACATAGGGACGGGAAATAGCCGTCCCTATGTGTTAGGTCAGGTTGACGATAACCACACACGCGCTTCATGGATCGTCGCCGTCATCGGCTCCTTGGGCATTTCCTCCGTGACGCCATCACTCGGCCCATCATCATCAATCGCAAATGGATTCATCGGCAACTCAACCTTCGAGCATTCGATGAGCTCCCATTTTGTAAAATGCATTCCACCGAATGCGTTTGGCTCCCACTCTATCGGATGAAAACCGATCGAGTTTGCCGGAAGATACCCATCGAGATCAAGCCGATACACCTGGTCGATAAATTCCGATGCACCGGCTTCCGCATATTCTGCCCAAGCATAGAGTGCATTCTCCGTTGGAATAATCTGACGAATACATCCCAGCGTGTGAATCGGCACATCGGTGAGTCCGTGCTTCCAGAGGAATTGCGGGTTATCGAGAAAGTGCGTTAGGTCGAGACCCAACACATCGAGCGTATCGCCTGCGCGATCGAGATCACTCGTTGCAATTTTGAGTAGCTTGCGTCGTGCATTCGGTTTATCCGTGAGGGGCGCGTTCGTGTTGATCGTCTTTGCGGTGTAGGTCTTGATCACTTCGAAATCTTTATCCGTCAGATCACCGGTGACCAAGATGTTAAGCAAAAGATGCGAAGCGTTTCGTGAAAGTACTTTGGAGTGTGGAGTGCTTGCGTAATGTTTCTTGAGTTGTGCGAGGTCGTGCATAGTTTGAATTGTTGGAGAAGATTTTTGTCGAGGAAGGAAAAATGTTGGTGTGTTTAGATAGGTCGCCAACTCGCGTCGAAGAGTGTGCCGTTGATCAGGAATACATTACCGCTCTTATTCGGCAACGGCGGTAACGCAAGCAAGGCGCGCTGCTCGTCGATGGTAAGCGATTGCTTCACTTGATCGAGTCGACCGATGAAGTGTGTTTCGTTTTCCGGAATCACGTTGTCGTGGGTGATGCGAATATCGCTGGACCACTCGCTTGCAAGCGAACGCGTTAGTGCGCGGCAGATCTTCGAAAGCGCCGCATCGACAACATCGCGCATAAACACCTGATAGCTCGTTTCGGCATTTGCGAGCGTCACTTGCTCGACATCACCGAGCACAACTTTCGGCACTTTGAATGCAGCGCGAATCTGATCGCGAAGATCTTCTTTCGAATTACGCAGATCGAATTCCTTCGTGCCACTCGAAAGCACTTGCAGATCAC
>JBDTCS010000249.1:0-3171 GCA_039923455.1 Kapaibacterium sp. (SeqCode)
AAATTCGGATACCTATATTTCGTATCCATATTAGTCAGGCACCGGATGGATGTGTCCATGATACGGATGGTGTCATGCTAGAAAGATTCAAGCCGGAGCATGCGCTGCTTGCCGTTGAACCGCTACAGACGGAACAGGATTTGGTTAGAAATCTGATGCTTGAATATTACGTGCCTCAACTCGCGGGTTGGTGATACACCAGATACGCTTGCGATTCTCCACCGCGTTTGTGGCGAAGAATCCTCGCAAGTTGCTTGCTTCTGCACGGACCACGATCTTGACCCACTGCGATGGATCGTGGAGTTTAAGGCAATCAAGAAGGAGTTGGAGTAGAAGATAAATAGCTGGGATCTGCCTACGCAGATAGGGGAATAGAGCGTTCGCTTCTCGAAAGCGCGCCCGCGGAGTTTCGTAGAAGAATTCATATCGTACCGCATGTGACGATCGAGTGTTATGCGGCTATCATCGACGGATGCGATATTTTTATTTCCTATTCATCCAGAGACAATGAGAGAACTCAGCAGCTAACGTAAATGCTCAACAGGTGAACCGGAGATCAGAAATTCGGAACCCGTGAGAAGAAGCTATGTATCCATTTTGTATTTCCGAGATTCTTAGGATCGTAATTATACTTTACTTTAACCTCATTGCTCGGACGATAAATATGATTAAGAGTACAAACATAACACCGAGTGTTATGGGGAAGAATAGTATTCCAAGTCCTTCGGAATGCGTTGCTGCGGTTCGCATCGTTACTTGGAGGATGAACCCGAAAACAATCACCAGAAGGCTTTTGAGATAACGGATCAGCCGTGTTCCATTTGCATATTGTCTTCCTGCATTCTCTGCTGTTATGGGAGTCGGGTAGTTAAATATATAGGGATATCTATTGAGAAAAGATAATCCGATAAAGATGACACTGCCAATGATCGGCAAAATGAAGATCGATGATTTACTCCCGTGGGCGTCCGCATGACCCGATGCATTAAAATGCGTCGCAATACTTTCCGGCAACGCTGAATAATTCCAAAGCGTAAATCCCCAAAGCAAGATCAACGCCAGCCAGCCGATCCACTCAACAACTCGATCAACCGGCGTCAGCGTCGGCTGAATTCGGGGTCTTTGTTCCATAGCTTAAAATATATGGAAGCAAATAGGAAGGTGAAAGATTTCAGGTGGGTATCTTCGCCTGATTCCTACGCAGTATGAAGAAATTCGCACGTTGGTTGAGAAATGGAAAGCGGAATAGTATTGTCCTACCGTTATGTCGCAAACCTCGCGCCTCTTGAGTACTCTTCTCCCTGAATCATCCCATGGATAAACAAATATTTAATTTTCCTTCTGTGAAAATACGGTGTTTCATGTGTCCATAAGGAAGTAATTTTATTCGTGTATCTATATTTTTCTCTAACGACAAGTTCAACAATGTTGAATCAAGGTTTGTCGCGACTTGGCCTACGCCTACTCGACACGTTAACCGATATCGCGCCGCGTACTATTCCGCGCATTTTTCACAAGCTGCTATTTACGGTTGTGGGCGGTAGGCTATACTACCGCTTTCAGATCGCGCGGTATCGTCGGAAGCTCGCATCATGCAAAGATCTATCGAAAATATTAATCATTCCCGATCTGAACATCGGCGATTCATTGGTGCTCGAGCCCGCGATCCAGTTTATGCAGCGGGTATTTCCGCAATCCGATGTTCATTATGTTTGCAATAAAATTGGTGGCGAGCTTTTGCGTGCGATGCCGGGCGTAACGGTTCACTCAGTCTTTGAAGCGAACGGAGGAATGCCGACCGCAAAGGATTTGCAAGGACTGGAGACTATTCTTAGACGAGAACGCTTCACCGTCACGCTTACGCTTTCTCCTTTTTTACCCAAACAGGCATTGCGCAATGCTGGGGATGTAGTGCGATTGTACATACCTTTCGGATTTTTTGTCGTGCGTGCCTGGGCTCTTGGGCGCACTACGCATATCTCCCAGTTCCTCCGTGGATTCCTTGAAGTACTATTCGCTCATGGTCCGATGGATGATCCGCAAGTGCCTAGTACTCGCGCAAATGCGCACGAAGGTGCTAACAACTTGCGATTCGAACTGCCGGTCATAAATAATTCGGTGGAGGAGGGCAACGCTGTCTATCTACGATACTCGGAGATTCGTCGAGCGAACGAATGGCTCTCGACGAGGCGCTTACCGAGTGCAGGTTCTTTGGTATTTCTAAATCCGGATGCGACATCAAAGTATGGACAGATGCCTTTTGATCTGCAGCTTGATCTCATCAATCAATTGTTGCGGTCAACGGATGTAACGCTCCTCGTAGGATCTGCCTACGCAGATAGGGGAATAGAGCGTTCGCTCCGCGAAAGCGCGCCCGCGGATTTTCGTAGAAGAATTCATATCGTACCGCATGTGACGATCGAGTGCTATGCGGCTATCATCGACGCATGCGATGTTTTTATTTCAAGCGATGGTGGTCCGCTTCATCTCTCTGCGACTCGTAAGTTCACCGAGTCAGGTCAACTGATGCGAAACACTACGCTAATCGTGACCGTGCATGGAGCAACGGATTCACGGATGTACGGCTATGATTCTACTGCACCGAATCACCTTGCCGCCAATCAGGACGCCCCATCGATTGTCTTCTCTGCCAATGCCGGCTGCAGAAATATAACTTGCATAAACAAGTGGGGTAAATCGTGCAAAACTGTTCGATGCTTCGAAGGTCTCGAGACGAGTAACATCGGTGACTACATCGAAAATTATCTACACGATCTGCAGATCAGCCGACATTTGAATCAACAAGTTGTTGCACTAAACTCCGACCAAGAATCTGTGACGGATCACGCATACTCGCGAGTCTGAGGTCTACTACGAGATTCGTAGGACCGAAGCTGACGCTCAAGCATAGTCTCCCGCTTACGTAACTAGTCCTACTTGACAAACGACACTAGCCTGTAACTCCTCTTGTTTTTCTACATCACAAAAATTGCTATCTCTTCGAATCACTAGCTTTCGTGTGGATCAGAAGTTTGCCATTCCCAAAAGTTACGTAGGTTTCTACGTAACGAGATTTGTCTCCAAACTGGCATTTTTGTATCGTCGTGAAGGGCAAAGCGCTCCGAAGCGACACTGGAAGCATCCTATGCTCGCGAATCCTCTTTGGTGAGG
>JBDTCS010000250.1:0-19848 GCA_039923455.1 Kapaibacterium sp. (SeqCode)
GGCGGTCTTCGCGTCGACAATGTGTTCTAGATAGTCAGGCTCCGTAGGTACGAAATATTTTCCGTTCGATATTATCGCAACCGGTTAATATTTCGCTCCTACGAAGCCTTGGATTATTTGGTTCTGCCACCGCCGGTTAAAACCGGCGGCTACAGATATTTCGCTCCGCTGGAGCGGGTGTCGATAGGCTGTGGATTGGCCGGTGGAAAAATTTCCGTTCGGATTTTGGGCGGAATCAATAAGCGGGTTGGTCAAAAGTTGATATTTTGAAACATGGGGTTCGGTTGGATCGTTTAAAGAAAAAGAAAACGCTCGTTCGGGTTATTCCTCCTCTCTCCGACAAGTAAAATCTGGGTTATCCGCGGCCTCGGGAAATCTTGACAGTTTTCCAAATCCGCGATGTTTTGGATTTTTGGGCTCTAATTCATCATTTATAGTAGTCGGGGGGAACAGAACATAGCCCAAAAGTTTTACCGTGAGGCACTCTTTGGGGTATTTGCTCTTTGGATGCATCTCTCGGGTCAAATTTTGATCCGAATCTTCGGTTGACCTGTCGTCCCAAAGTGTTCGCTACCCGAGAGCGCGCATTATGGATTATAGCTCATCCCCACCGATCTGACACCAGTAGATTTTATAGACCTTAAGTGAAAAAGAACCGCGTAAAGATTGCTATCATTCTGTCCTGTATTGCTCTTGCAATTTGGGCACTGCTCCCGACGTATCAATCCCAAAAGTACAAGTCCGAACTGGATGGCTTTGGCCCCTCGGCTAAAGATTCCGCCGCTCGTGTCAAGTTCCTTTTGGATAATGGTGAGAGCATGAAGGACGCCAACGCGAAAGCGATCAAGCTCGGTCTCGATCTTCGCGGTGGTATCTACGTCACGATGGAAGTCGACGTGCTCAAGTTCATCGAAGAGCAAGCGATTCAAAAAGACGATGCGTTGACGCAAGTGCTTGCGCTCACAGCCAAAGACGAAGCAACGACCGAGAATCCGATCGTGCCACTGTTCATGCAGCACTTCAAAGAGATCGCAACTCCAAAAGGCAAGTCGCTCGCAAATTATTTTTACTTCAATGGTGTGAGCGATGACGCTCAGATCCAGGCGCAATTGCAAAAGGGTGCCGACGAAGCCGTTGATCGCGCGATCGAGATCATTCGTAATCGTATCGATCAATACGGCCTCACGGAGCCAACGATTCAAAAGCAAGGCAACCGTAGAATTATCATCGAGCTCCCGGGCGTGGGTGATCCAACACAAGTGCATCAGCTTTTGGAAGGCACCGCACAGCTGGAATTCCGCCTCGTGAAAAATGGCGAGATCGTACAGCGTGTGCTCGATAAGATCGACAAACAGCTCTCGGGTGATTCATCAATCGCACTCGCGACTCCGGATACCTCAAAGGTTGGTAACACCGCCGTTGATTCTGCAGCCAAGAACGGTGCCTCCATCGCGCAAGGCAAAGCCGATAGCACGAAGAAGAATGCAAAGAAGCCATCGAAAGCAATGGCCTCTGTAGATTCGGCGAAGAAAGACACAACCGCGAAATCGACAGCCAAACTTTCTCCTACCGATTCCGCTCATCGCGCCGATAGCGTTGCCTACGCAGGCCTGAACGACACACAGCGTGCCGCAAAGTTTACGAAGGAACATCCGTTCTCCGCGATCATCGCAAAGGGTCAGCAAAAGGGCGGAAAGTTTTTTGTAACGGAAGTGGATCGTAAGCGCGTCAAAGAAATTCTGAATCGCAAAGATATCAAGCCGCTCTATTCCGATGAGATGAGCTTCATGTTCAGCCGTCCGATCAAGAACGCGACAGATAATTTTTACGAAGTCTATTTCTTAAACGACAAACCGGAATTGACCGGAAAGGTTATCACGGACGCACGTGCCGATATCAGTCCGACCGATGGTCGTCCTGAGGTTACGATGCAAATGGATGACGACGGCGCGAAAGAGTGGAAGCGCATCACGGGTGCGAACATCAAAAAGCAAATCGCAATTGTTCTGGATAGCGTGGTCTATTCAGCGCCGGTTGTTAATGGTGTGATTCCGAATGGAAACTCGCAGATCTCCGGATCGGGCACGATGGATGAAGCAAATCTTCTCAAGATCGTTCTCAAAGCGGGTTCGTTGCCAGCACCGGTAAAGATTATTCAGGAACAAGTTGTCGGACCATCACTCGGAGCTGACTCGATCAGCAAAGGTACGTGGTCGATCATCTGGAGCTTCCTCGTCGTGATTATGTTTATGGCGATGTACTACATGACGGGCGGCTTTGTCGCTGACGTTGCCGTGCTTGTCAACTTGCTCTTTACGCTCGCGGTGCTCGCAACATTTGGTGCGACGCTGACACTGCCGGGTATGGCGGGACTTGTGCTAACAGTCGGTATCGCGGTTGACGCGAACGTTCTGATCTACGAGCGTATTCGTGAAGAGCTTGCGCTTGGCAAATCGCTGAAGCTCGCGATCGATGATGGATATCGTCGAGCGTTCGCGCCGATTTTCGATGGTCACTTGACTGCATTTTTCTCGGGCGTTATTCTGTACTCGTTTGGTACGGGAACCGTGCAAGGATTTGCGGTGACGCTGATGGTTGGTATTGCAGCTTCGCTGTTTACGGCAATCGTTATCACGCGTGTCATCTTTGATATCTTGCTCGAGCGCACACCGAACATCATTAAGTTCGGCTAAAACAAGTTTGTGGTTGCGCGCTTCGCACAGTAAAAATTGCGAGCGCACTTTGAACGTCAGAAAGAATTTTATTTATTAGCATCCCATGCATTTTTTTCGTAAGACCAACATTGATTTCATCGGCAAGCGCCGGACGTACTACATCGTATCTACGTTCATCACGGTAGCCGGTATCGTTTGGGCACTTGCCCGCGGCGTTGAGTTCGGAATTGATTTTGCAGGCGGCACCGAGGTGCAGTTGCAATTTCAGAAGAATGTCGCGATCGCGCAGATCCGCACAGCACTTGATGAAGGTGGCTTTCGCGGTGCAGAAGTAAAGTACTACGGCAAAGATGAGGCTGGTGTGCTCATCCGTGTGCGTGAGGGTGCGCAAGGTGCATCTGCCGGTGCTCAGACGACGAAGCATGTGCTCGATGCCGTAGCGAAGGGAATTCCGAATGATCATGCGCAGCTCATGCAAGAGCAGCATATTGGTCCGAAGATCGGCGCGGAGTTGCAACAAAAAGCTTTCCTGGCGGTCTTCTTCACGTGTATCGTGATTCTGATTTATCTGACGTTCCGATTTAAGTTTGTCTATGGCTTCGGTGCGGTCGTTGCTATTGTGCATGATGTGCTCGTCGCGTTCGCCTTTGCGGTGATCTGCAATAACATCGTGCCGTGGTTGAACCTGGAAATGAACTCGACGATGCTCGCAGCATTTTTGACGATCGTCGGATTTTCGGTTAACGACACCGTTATCATCTTCGATCGTATTCGCGAAGATCAGAAAAAGTATAAGGGACGTCCGCTAAAGGAAGTCATGAATCGCGCCATCAACGAGACGCTTCCACGTACGATCATCACTTCGGGCACAGTGTTCCTGACGCTTATCGTACTCTTCATCTGGGGTGGTGAAGTGCTGAGAGGTTTTGCATTCACGATGCTTATCGGTGTTATCACCGGTACCTATTCTTCGATCTTCGTCGCATCGGCCATCGCGTATGATTGGTTGCACCGTGGGAAGACAGATGAAGTGACATCGGATGCACGTGCTACGGCTCCGAAACAAGTTGCGAAAAAATCTTCCAAGGTTCCAGCGACAGCTTAAGTCTGACACGCCATGCAAGCAACCTTCGAGAGAAAGTCCGGTGCGCTACGCGTCACACTTCAGGGTGACCTGATCGGTGGCGCTGATGCGATGAGCTTTTCGCAGTCACTCAAAGAGTGGTTGACGAAATCGAGTGAATCGAAGCTCGAAGAGATCGCGATCAATGTTGCTGCTGTCGGATTCGTCAATAGCTCGGGACTTGGAATGTTGCTTGGTGCACGTCAGAGTGCGACAGAAGCGCAAGCGAAATTTCGCATCGAAGCTCCGCAAGCGCAACTCAAGCATTTGCTTTCGATCACAAAACTTTCGGATCTGCTCGGAGTTGTCTGAGCAGTATTTGGAATTTGTTTAGATCGCTTGAGAAGTGAAGCACTTAAGCGAACCAAAATAACAAGAACCAAAATATATAGCAGTTGTTTTAAGGCCGTCTCCCTTTACGATTAATCTTCGGCCTTCCGTGAGCTGTTTTGCAGTGAGCTATTTTCCAGTGCGCTGTGTATGTAATGCCGACAGCGGCCCGAAGCAATAGAGGAAGTCTCGCCTCGAATCGAAGTTTTTTTTTTACCCATGTCAAACACCATCGTTCTTGGCGCCCAGTGGGGCGACGAAGGCAAGGGAAAGATCGTGGATTTACTTGCCCAGGATGTGGATATCGTTGCGCGCTATCAAGGCGGAGCAAACGCCGGCCACACGATCAAATTGCCCGACGGCCGTGAGTTCGTGCTGCATCTAATTCCGAGCGGCATTTTTCATCCGAATGTACAATGCGTAATCGGCAATGGAGTCGTCATCGATCCTGTTGCTCTGCGTGAAGAGATCAAGATGCTGAGCGCTGCGGGGATCGACGTGCGAGGCAGACTCTTCATTTCGCACAACGCGCATCTGATCATGCCATACCACAAAATGCTCGACGTCGCAAGCGAGCAACGCATGGCGAAAAGTCAGAACGGAATTCCTGTTGGCACGACGGGTCGTGGAATTGGTCCAGCCTACGAAGACAAAGTTGCTCGCAAGGGCATTCGCATCGTCGATCTTCTCGATCGTGCGACACTCGCCGAAAAGCTTCGCCTGAATATCACCGAAAAGAATTCGCTGCTCTCCAAGTTCTACGAATCGACAGAACTTTGTGACGTCGAAAAAATCATAAGTGAATATGAAGTCTTCGATCGTGAGATGGATTCGTATATCACTGATACGGCGCTTCTGCTGAACAAGGCGATCAAGGCCGGTAAGAATTTGCTCGTAGAGGGTGCTCAGGCTGCGTTGCTCGATATTGATTTTGGAACCTACCCGTACGTCACATCGAGCAATCCAACCGCAGGCGGGGCTTGCACGGGGCTTGGAATTCCGCCGACGGCAATCGATAAGATTATCGGTGTCGTCAAGGCCTATTCGACTCGCGTAGGTAACGGCCCATTCCCGACAGAATTGCTCGACGAGACCGGAGACTTCCTCCGTGCCGCCGGACACGAATACGGAGCCACTACGGGCCGCCCAAGGCGCTGTGGTTGGATTGATGCGGTTGCACTCCGGTATGCTGTCATGATCAACGGAATCTCAAGCGTTGCGCTCACGAAGCTCGACGTCTTGTGCGGACTTCCGGAGGTCAAGCTTTGTGTTCGCTATGAACGCATGAGCGACGGCCGAGAACTGGAGAATTTCACGACAGATCTTCGCACCCTGGCCTCCATTCGACCGATCTATGAGTCGTTCGAAGGATGGAGCACCGCCGATATCGCCGGAGCTACTCGCCGTGAAGATTTGCCAAAAAATGTTTTGACCTATCTGGCTGCTATCGAGCGCGAGATCGGTGCACCGCTCGATATCATTTCCATTGGCGCCGGACGTAGCGAAACGCTTACGCCAAGCGCACTAAGTATGGCGGGATAGTGCGCCTATCATGGGGAACCCGACATGCTTCGAAGTAGACAGGAACTAAGGAGCGTGTTGGTTTTGTCACACTCTCATTCCGGCGGGGTTAGCGGGTGATTTCAGACACCGAGCCAATGCACAAGTGAGTCCACTACGCCGAAAATTCGTAGATCGAGATCCTGATCGTCATGTTGTTTGAACGACCACACGGTACCGATATTATTAGAGGATGATCCAATATATTTTACGTCGGATATTGCTCTTTATTCCGACGCTGTTTCTTATCACTGTTATTAGTTTTGGCATTTCGCGCATGGCTCCCGGCGATCCGGCGGAGCTAAAATCGGGAGCTGGTTCCGAAGGCGCGCAACGTGGGAGCTCGCAGCTCAATGAGCAGATGATTAATCAGATTCGAATGCTTTGGCATTTGGATAAGCCGCTCTGGTATTGGACATTGTTCACGAATGACAAAGACGCGGAGGGCCAACTCAAACCACTAACCGAGCGTCTGACTTTTCGATGGAACGGGCTCGAAAATCAATATCAATTGTGGGTCGTCGATCTGGTGCATCTGAACTTCGGTAAGTCGTTTCAAGATCAGCGAGATGTGCTCGATAAGATTTTAGAGCGAGTACCAATCACGTTTGTACTTTCCTTCGTCTCGATTTTTCTTGCGTATCTTATCGCAATTCCACTCGGTATTTATTCTGCGACACATCAAAACACTCGCACGGATAAAACGACGACCGTACTACTTTTTATTCTCTATTCGTTTCCATCGTTCTGGGTAGCAACGATGATGATTATCTTTTTCGGTGGTGGTGATTTCTTGAGCTGGTTTCCGAATGCGGGTCTGCATTCAATGGATTCCTCGCCAAACGATCCGTTCTTGTCGCAGGCACTCGATTATCTCTGGCATCTCGTGTTGCCGATCACGGCCTTGACCTACGGAAGTTTTGCATATCTCTCCAGACAGATGCGCGGCTCGATGCTCGAAGTGATTCGACAGGATTACATTCGTACTGCACGTGCGAAAGGGCTTTCCGAACGCGTTGTTGTCTATAAACATGCGTTACGTAATTCGCTGATACCGATCATCACGACACTCGCCGGCCTCTTGCCTGCGCTTGTTGGTGGTGCACTTATCATCGAGACCATCTTTACGATTCCGGGCGTCGGACAGCTTGCGTTTCAAGCTCTAATGGCGCGAGACTATCCGCTTATCATGGCGGAGTTTACAATATCCGCAGTGCTTACACTTGTCGGTATTTTGATGGCGGATATTTTGTATTCGGTTGTCGACCCACGAATCGCATTTTCGAAACGAGCCGGCTAACGTTCAAGCGACAAGCAAGCGGAACACAGAGTAAAAGATTTTAGAGCACAAAAGTTAAGCGTAATTTTTTTAGCAGTGAGCACAACAAACTCTTCAGGCACTGTGCCGAAAGACACCCTGCCAACGACCGTCGACTCTGCAGAAGATCGCAAAAATGCAGCTTCGCGAGCAGCCGTGACCCAGTCCTATTGGAGTCTCGTTCGCCATCAGTTCCGAAAGAACAAGATCGCGATGGTTGCGCTCTATATGGTCTATTTTCTTTTTACCGTGGCGATACTCGCCGATGTGATTGCAAACGACAAACCACTCTTCGCGACCTACCAAGGTACAACCTACTTTCCGGTGTTCAAGGATTATGGAGTGATGCTCGGTATTACGCGTTGGTCACCCGAGCTTGTCACTGCTGATTGGAAGGAATTAGAACAGCAGGGTAAACTTACTTCGTCAGTCTGGCCGGTGCTTCGGTACCGCTCCTCGACGCAAGATCTGGTGCATAATCTCGTCGGCCCCGGACAGGCAGGGCATCCGCTTGGTACGGATGCGGTCGGTCGAGATGTGCTCGCAGGGATGATTCACGGATCTCGAATAGCGCTATCGATAGGATTTCTTTCGATGTCGATCGCGATAGGTATAGGAATTTTGTTTGGTGCACTCGCTGGTTTTTATGGTGGATGGGTCGATATGCTGATCTCACGATTGATCGAGCTCGTCCTGACATTACCTACATTCTTCCTGATCATCACCGTTGTTGCGATGTTTCAAAGCGGATCCGTTTGGTTGGTGATGGTGATGATCGGACTTACCGGTTGGCCAGGTATTGCGCGATTTACTCGAGGTGAATTTCTACGCGTACGAAATATGGAATTCGTGTCGGCTGCCACGGCATTAGGTTTTTCAAACACTCGGGTGATCTTTCGGCACGTGCTGCCGAATTCGCTTGCGCCGGTTCTTGTCTCGGCTGCGTTTGGAATCGCGAGTGCTATTTTGATCGAAGCAACACTTTCGTTCATTGGCTTCGGAGTTCCACCGACGATCGTAACGTGGGGGAGTGTACTCTCCGAATCAAGAGATAATCTTTCGGCGTGGTGGTTGGCGATGTTTCCGGGTTTCGCGATCTTTCTTGCTGTCGTAGCATACAACCTTGTCGGAGACGGATTACGTGATGCGCTAGATCCGAGATTGCGCGATTAGTCCATGGGGTGCACTGCGTGAAGGCATAAGGGATAGGCCTAAATGTGCCAAGATTTTCAAAAAAGATACAAGGTCGGAACCAAATAGCTCCGATTTCATTGTGAGTCGGCGAGGGCTCCACGAGTGTGCAATCGTTAGAATTATTTCTATCGCAGCTGTCATATCGGCAAGATCGCTCGTGTAGTTTGTTAGGTGCAGTGATCCGGATCGGAGGCTCCGATCTACTTCGAAACTTGCTGCAATTCTAAAACAAAAATTTGCAACGCTCTAATAAATTCTGTGTAGTATATGCTCTGGACGTCTGAATTAGCTGAGTTTTTGGAAGATGCGCCTTGGCCTGCCAATAAGGCCGAACTGATCGATTACTGTGAGCGCATTGGTGCACCGCCTGCGGTCGTGAAAAATTTGCAGGAGATCGAAGATGAGGACGAGCAGTTTGAGTCGATCCAAGAGATCTGGCCCGACTATTCGCCGGAAGATGACGAGTTCTACTACGACGACGAACTCAACGAATATTAATCATTTTCCTCTGCCTTTGATGCTTTGCTCCTACGAGCACTCCGCATCAGGCGTAGGTGTGCAGGCGAGGCTCACCTTCCAACCGAAGGAACTTCGCGAAGGGGTCGAACGGGGCACCTGTGGAGTAGGAAATATTTAGCTGGGTACTTATGGCTCGGCGAAACGCTGTTCCGTCACTCCGGACCAGCGTTTTCTATTTGTGAGAATTATGATTTGGGTAATACGTGTTGAATTTTAAGAGTGGATTACTACGAGTTGAAGAGTAAGCGTTGAATATCACGAGCGGATCCTGCATTGTCGGTTTGCGTCTCTTCGGCTTCCTCCGAGCCGGGAGCACGATGGTATTCAAACGCGCGACGCTTTGTTTCACATCGCTTCTCCTATGCCTCATTACGATTAGCGCACTTTCTTCGACTACGCGTGCGCAAAACTCCTATCGTACGGAACTGAATCCCATGGATTCCGGTGAACTCGTTTCTGTCCGATTTATCGGCAACGATAGTATCCCTTCGGACGAATTGCAATCAATAATCGGCACGCGCGTTGCTTCGGGTCTAGAAAAATTTGAGTACTTTCTTAGTTTTGGCTCGATTGGTCTTCCGACACAATTCACCGATCAACCAACGATCGAACATGACTCGGTCACGATCATCCAATATTATCGTACTCACGGATTTTTACTGACGCAAGTCGGGACAAGAGTCACGACGGATTCTACCGCATTCGCCGAAGCGGACCGGCTTGCGAGGTTTAATCGCACGGCTCCGCGAGCTGCACGGAAGGTGGTCCCTCGAGTTAAAGATACCGTAACCTTCCTCATTCGGCAGGGCAAACCATCGTACGTCGAGTACGTTAGCCTTAGTGGACTCGAAAATATCCCGAATGAATTCCAGTCAGAGCTCACCGATAGCAATCTGATCCGACGAGGCTCCCGATATTCCCTCAAAACGGTGAGCGATCAAATCGATCGATTGACACTTATCATGGAAGAGCACGGATATCCCTATTTCCGTCGCGACTCCATTTTCGTCGAGCGAAATCCGGTCACCAACAAGGTGCGCGTGATCATAACATTCAACACCGGCCATCGTTATCGATATGGACCGATTCGAATTGTCTATGATTCGACATCTCGAGAACAATCACGTATTTCAGAGTCTGTTATTCGCGCAATGCTTGTGATAGATACCGGAGCGTGGTACAAAATGTCCGATGTCAGAAAGAGCGAACAGTATCTGTACCGACTCAATGCCTTAGAGATCGCACATGTTTCTCTTGACACGAGTGCATTATCAAATATTTCGGACACTGCGAAGGACGGGATGGAAGTTCCGGTAATCGTCGCACTTCGTATGGCGACAAGTAAAACTATCACGCCGGGTATTTTTGCGGGCACAGGAATACAAGGATTTACAACGGGATTTTCATTCGGCTATTCGAATCGGAATATTTTTCGAGGGGCACAATCGTTCAACACAGAGGCGTCGTACCAACTGCTGCCATCAACCCAATCACGTTACGGGATTACTACCGATCTGACGTTTCCGTATATAGGATTCGGTCGAATTCCACTGACGATGGGTGCAAGTTTTTCGATCGCGAAGCAGTTCGATCACGATGTGGCGAACAATAAGGATACACTCCGTTTCGATGAGCGGTTGATCTCCGGAAGAGTTGGCTCGAATATCGTACTTGGTGATCCATTACTTCGGACGACGGTGACTCCCGAGATTACAGGCGAACTTGTCCATCGTAATTTTGCTGACTCCGTGCTTCGGGTGAACAATCAAGGCAAGTCGTTGCTCAATCAGATTAATACGATCTTCTCGACTTCGTTTCTGATGGATAGGACGAACGATCTTTTCAGTCCGACAGGAGGATACTATTTTTCCGCGCTCGGTGAACTCGGAACCTCCCTATTCAAGTTTTTGGCTGGTGCCGATTTTGGATCTGCAACCTACAAGAAGTTTATTCTGCAGTTCAAGCAATTTTTCGATTTTGGGTCTAGGGGGAATTTTGTGGTTGGATATCGAGTGCGTGCCGGCGATGCGTTCTTGGATAATCCCGGTACAGCAGATCATCCGATCCCTGATCCGTTATCGGATCTTCCGCTCGAGCGAAGGTTTTACGGAGGCGGCCCAAGTTCGATACGTGGTTGGCCCTCGCAGGCGCTGCTTGTTGCACCCCATGGGGACGATGGTCGCACGACACAGGATGGTGGCTACCGGCTTTTCGAAGCAAACTTTGAAGTTCGAATAGCGCCGTTTCGTTATCCCGTCGAGGTGACTACCGCTCAGAAGCTCCTATCACCGATGCGTTTTGTGCTCTTTTTTGATGCCGGGCAGGTCTGGGATAATTTTGTGCCGATCACCGCGAATCAACTTGCGCTCGCGATTGGTGCGGGCATTCGGTATCTGACGCTTATTGGTCCTTTCCGGTTTGATGTCGGTATAAAGTTGCGCGATCCGAATCCGAATTGGGGAGTCGGAGTGGGACAAACGTTGAAGCCGGCGTACCCCGACACACCGAGTCAATGGATATTCAATCGCAAATTTAATTTTGATGCGCTGACGTTTCAGTTCACAATCGGTCAAGCGTTTTAATAGATCTCTCGCTACTTTCGCAACATCCAGATCTCACTTGGAGTTGTGGTGTGAGACGAGCGCTTGATGAGTGAATCGCTTGGCAGTATTAATCCCGTCACGCTCGAAATGACTTGATGATCCAGTGCACTCTGAATAAAAAGATAACTGTTCGGTTGAAGGCGCAAACTATCGAGCGATGCGGATAAGCTATTTCTATCGTTGAAATAGTTAGGATGAATATCCGGACGACCGAGCACGCGAAGATAATCGAATACGAAGCCTTCCATGAATGTGTATTGTCGCTCCACTTTCGCGGCATCATCCATTCCTGTCAGATCACCACCGTTGGCAATGCCGTGAAGCCGATACGTGCAAACACCAAGTGTTGCATTTTGCGGAAGATTTTTTGCAGCCCATTGAATTGCTTCATTGGCTTGCAACCGAACGCCTTGCACACTTCGGAGTATCCGTTCTTGCACAGCGAATTTCGAGTAGATCAGGTTTCCACTAAATAACACTATTAGGATCAAGCACGAGATCAACACATTGCGCACCAACTTTGGCCGCTGAAGTGTATTCATTGCGGTGCAAATTAGTCCGATCATTTCTGACCAGGCCCAACCCGAAATCACGAGCAAGACGATCGCAAACTCCGTGAGTTGCGTCTTGACCATCATGATAGTCAACAGCAATGCACAACTGATCACGACAAGTGCAATCGCAAAGGGGAGCATCGCACGTGCAGACCGAGCTTCGGGCTTCAACAAAATCAATATCAGCAGCGAGAGCACGATCGCACCGACAGCGAACGGTAACCATGGTAGAATGAACAAGACTATGAACACGGCGAGAGTGATCGCAAGTAAAACTCTCAGTAGGGGATTGGAGAAGAATTTCAACCGCCCCAGTATGGCATGCATCGTCAGCGCGACTATCGGAACGAGCAGTAGCACTCGTGGAAACGGCGCGAGGATGATACTCGAGTAGTAGCGCAGCCGATCATAGATAAAATGATTCTGAGTGTCAGCGATTATGCTTAGCGGAAAGAAGCGAGTTGCTCCGACCGGTGAGGAGAGTATGACGAAGAGCGTTGTGGCAATCACGAAACAATAGAGTCCGAGCGCAAGCATTTGTTGCGAGCGCTCCCTTTTCTGCCACGCCTCGCGAATCACTTTGAAATTCAAAACGAAAAAGCCAAGCCAAACTGTGTGCACGAGTAGCACTGCGGGCTCCTTCGACATCACCGCACACGCACCCAACACAGATGCGATGAGCCAGCTTCGCATATCGCCTTCGCGCATTCCACGAATGCCGAAATACCAGGCTGCACACGTGAACATGATCTCCAGCGTGTAAGTCATATCGCTGAACCAGAAGAGTACGTTCAGGATGGAGGTACAAGCAATCCAATAGAGACCAACGGTGAAGTAGAGCGCGAGTGATCCGTATGGATTCGTTTCGGTGGAGGCAAGATAACGCGAAGTGCGACCGGCGAAGTTAAGTCCGATCAAAAATGTCGCGACGAGCGTGATGTGCCACGGTGCATAATAATTGGTGCCGGCTGCGTGAGTAAGCAACCACATAGTCGCAGCAACGATCGGTCGAAAGCCGAGAAGAATTTGTCCTCGCTCAGGTGACCATGCGTCCCAGAATGTATGGGTCCGAGCCCAGTCGATAAAGAGCACATCATCGAGGCGAAACGGCATCAAGTACCGCGTCGTGAATAACAAGAGCACACCGACACCAGCAAGCACAAAAAGTACATCCGCAATTCGAACGGCTCGGGAGCGATCATGAAGAGTATTTCTCACAGGGGTATTCTCTTGCACGCAGTTGGTTTAGTGCGCTCGCATTGAATCGGCCCCAAGCGTTTGCACCCCTGGCGTTGACGTCCCTTGCGTAGGCGCCCCAAACGTAGGCTGTGGAGTGGTGACCGTTGGTGGAAGTGCTTCGAGGATGCGCTCGTATGGCTTCACGTTCACGCCGTACGAATAGACCATTTGCATTCCAAGAAATCCAGAGACCCCGGTAAGAAAAATTGTTGCGACAATAAGAACAAGATAACCTCCACGCAGAAGCGCACCGCTTTCGGTGTTATCGAACCGATCCTGCATAAGGACACGAAGCAAGACGGCAATCCCGAGCACGACCATCAATGCAATGCTGAGCAATTCGTGATAACTCAGCACACGCACCGCTTCAGCTTTGATTGCGATGCTCGATTCGCTGAAGAATCCTGTTGCGAGTGAGACGAGTCCGAACGCAAAGCCGAGGCGAATGCTGATCCAGCTATAACGCTTCATACCGTCGTTCTTGAACATGAATGCGACGAGCTCGAAGATGATCCCTACATTGATTAATGCGATCGTGAAGTGATTGAACAGCGTATGAAAATCAGAAGCGAGCATGCATTCTCAGAAAATTTTCGGCTACGTAAACTATTAGCTAACGAACTATCACCTTGTTGGAGTACGGAAAGCGCCGCGAGTCGAACTCCGGTTAACACGTATGAACGCAGCAGGCACGCTTTACGATCATTTGCGTAGCAAATCTAAGGAGGAAATATGGGTGCGGAGCGGGAAGTGTTTCTATGGAGTGCGTGTTGCAGGCGGTTCACCAACTCATCGACTGCTCCTAAATGCAAGCCATCTCACGTGGCAGATTCATTACGCTCTATGTAGTGATCTGCTTGATCTGGGGTTCAACCTGGGTCGTCATTCGAATCGGCGACGAAGCTGCGCTTCCACCATTTCTTGGTGCGGCACTGCGGTTCGTGCTTGCTGCGATCCTGTTGTGGTCGTGGGTGCTCATTCGTAAAACTCCATTACCAAAGGGTCGGAAGGAGTGGATGGTCTCGATCGCTAATGGAATTTTGGGTTCGGGAATGTCCTACGCGATTGTTTATTGGTGCTCGCAATTTATTCCATCCGGACTCGAAGCGGTGATCTTTGGCACGATGCCGCTCTGGACGATCTTTCTTGGTCACATCATCTTTCGATCGGAGAAACTCTCCATGCGAAAGCTCGCCGGCATTCTGCTTGGAATTGGTGGTACACTTCTGATCTTCTTGCCGAGCATCGGCGCAATCTCGACCGAATCGTGGCATGCGATGATCTATCTGCTCGCTGCACCGATGGTGAGCGCGCTCTCACTTGTGCTGACGAAGCGCTATGCGCAAGAGATTGCACCAATAGCACTGAACGCGGTTTCGATAGGTATCGGCGCGATCATTCTCAGCATCATTGCGATCTGTACAGTCGATCTTTCGGCAGTGCATTTTAACTTCACCGAAGTTTGGACGGTTGTCTATCTTGCTACACTCGGTACGGTCACGACGTTCGTTACGTATTACCGACTTCTCAAACATGCCTCCGCGGTAACGATTTCCTATGTCTCGCTTATCACTCCAGTACTCGCAGTGTTGCTCGGCTGGCTTATCCTGCACGAGCATCTGAACACCGAAACGATCGAAGGATCGGTGCTCGTACTCGGTGGTATCTGGATGACACTCTGGGAGCGAAGCGCAGTCTCCGCACTTAAGGCCTAAGGAACACCCACCCGTTCTATACTGTTGAAAGCTGTGAACATAGATTTTACCTGGGGATGCACTGGCTTCGACGGGGAGTGATCGATGGATACGTTGCGCACCGAGTGAGGCTGACAGCGCTCGTGGACGGAAGGCTACTGTGAGTAATCACGAACAGTGTCCGCCCTGACTCAAACCGTCAGCAAAACATAATTGCAAACTCTTATAGTTATGCAATGGCTGCCTAAGCTCCTTTAACGTAAGTTGAAGTCGTAGCTGCTATTCCACCTATCGGGTGGGAGGGTGCCCATCCCACCGGTTCTTTAGAAAAGGCGGAACCGGATCATGCGAATTATTAAGCAATTAATAGTTTGTGTGCGCGAGCAATCGTGTTGGGGTGCCGTTGGGGTAAGAAATTACCCTTGCCTTTTCTCTTTCTTTCGGAGTGCTCTTTGCCGAAAGTTCGTAGGAGGCCAGCAATGGTCTTTAGGAAGGGTGATGTGTGCGGGAGGATGTCCTTTGCCATTACCCGCTCGGCATCTAAAGCAATAACAAGGGGACTATGTGCGTAGTAGCGTTCCTTCGTATTTTCCGGACAGGGGTTCGATTCCCCTCATCTCCACATTTACGAAATAGCGGCTCCTTGATGGGGTCGCTATTTTTTTAGTTTCTGAAGAGGTAAAGCAATGATTCGTTTTGCGGTATTTGAAGATTCACCGGCGCTCGCAATCCTGTTAACGCAACTAGGATATCCAAGCAGCGAGGCATTCGTTCAAGCGAGGCTCGCCGAACTTTCGAAATCAGGTTCAGCTTGCGTGATTGTTGCGGAGCATGATGGTGCAGTTGTAGGTTTTCTTGCTTTTGATTCTCAACCATTATTTCACCAAGCGGGAAGAGTCGGCAACATTATGGCGATGTCGGTTCTGGAAAACATGAGAGGACAAGGAGTTGGAAAAGAGTTAGTGCAGGAAGCAGAGAAGATCGCGAGCGAGGGTGGCTGTTTAAAGATGGCAGTCGCGAGTGGCCTGCACCGAACGGATACGCACAAGTTCTACTCATCGCTCGGTTACGCTGAGAATACGAAGCGATTCGTGAAGCAACTCGGTCACTCGTGATGTATGTGCTGGCCACTAAGTTATCATAAGCAAAATATTAAACCGTCAGCTTTTTTTTTGGAGAAGAGCTTGAGCAGTTCGAACCATGTAACACTTGCGGCAGCGGCGGCACCGCAGATCAGCCAGTCGTGTAAGTGGAACGGTCCAAAATGGAATAGCCTCGCGATGACCGGCACTTCTGTGATCACGATTAGCACGACAACTCCGAACGCAAGACACCACCAAAGTGCTCGATTTCGAACACGGAGAGATGCTAAGAACACAGTACTCCACGAGCGATTTACAACCGCGAGTGCAAGATTGGCGAGTACAAGTGTCGCGAATGTTAATGTGCGCGATTCAAATTCCGAATGAGTCCGTCCATAGGAATACAGATACACTGCTGCGCATGCAACGAAGACGAACACTCCCTGAAGCGATGCGATAATTAGATTGCGACGCGCGAAGATAGGCGCACGAGGATCGCGAGGCAATCGCTGCATGATATTGGATTCCTCCGGCTCGGATTCAAACACGAGCGAGGAGATAGGATCAAGCAATAGCTCGATCAGCACGATGTGTATCGGATAAAATATCAGCGGAAGTCCCGTGAGCAAAGGCAGAATCGCGAGGCCCGCGACAGGGAAATGCATCGCGATAACATAGTACATCGCTTTCTTGATGTTATCATAGGTACGCCTGCCAAGCCGCACCGAAAGCACGAGCGTTGGAAAATCGTCTTGCGTCAGAATAACCGAAGCTGCTTCGCGTGCGACGTCTGTCCCGCGTCCTCCCATTGCGACTCCAATGTGAGCAGTCTTCAACGCTGGTGCATCGTTAACGCCGTCACCGGTCATCGCAACGATAGCGCCACTCGCTTTAAGCAACTTCACGAGCTCTAGCTTTTGTGAAGGACTGATACGTGCGAAGACATTGACGGCCTTCAGCTTCTCCTGGAGTTCCTGTGCACTCACACTTTCCATCTCCCGGCCAGTGAGAACCAACTCCGCATTCCGAATGCCTGCTTCACTGGCGATTGTGCGAGCAGTCAGTGGATGATCGCCGGTTAACATTATTGTGCGGATACCGGCCTCATAACATTCCTCCACTGATTTCCGTATTCCTTCGCGAAGCGGATCGCGATAGGCGGCAAGTCCGAGGAATTGAGGTTTGTAACTTGCGGCGTTGCCGAGCAAGGATTGCGAACTGCCGTACGCCACACCAAGCACGCGAAGTCCTCGCTTTGCGAGATCATCCAGCGCTGCAAGTATCTCTCGAGCCTGACGCTCCGGAAGTTCACATGCACGAATCACCGCTTCGGGCGAGCCCTTGATCGCAACCTGATAACCAGAAGCAGTTTTCCAGACATTGGTGAATATAGGTGCTTCGGGTGTCAACGAAATTTCCTGCACAAGTTCGAGTTGATCAGCACGTAAGAATTCGGCACTCCTTTCGATCATCTTCGAATTGCTGTCGGTAGCGACTTTTGTGCGATAGTGAGTGTCCGCGGCGTGTGTTGCAATATCCATGGGATCATAACTCTCGCGTTGCGAAGCGAGCGCAGCGATCCCGAGAAGTCGGAGCGATGCAGGTGAAAGTGGTGCGACACCAAAATCGGAAAGCGTCTGTGATGGCTCAAGCGAATAGGTGGCAGCTGTCGCGGAAGCTGCACTCGCGGAAGCTGCACTCGCGGAAGTTTCGCTGGTAAGGCTCGAGTACGGTCGGATCTCCACCAATGTCATTTCGTTGCGCGTGAGCGTTCCTGTCTTATCTACACAGAGCACCGTCACCGTACCGAGCGCTTCTACCGCGGAGAGACGTCGGATAAGAATACCTCGACCGGCAAGCCGTCGTGCACCAAGCGCAAGAAAGATGGCGAGGATGACCGGAAATTCTTCGGGAAGTAATGACATCGCGAGCGAGACTCCCGCAAGCAACGCCTCGATCCACCCGCCGCGAGTAATTCGAAAGAGGACGACAGTCACCGTGCAGAACAGAATACTGATTGTTGCCGCAACACGCACGAACTTGCGAATCTGCACAAATAGCGGAGTAGCTTCTTCTTCAGACGTTGCAAGCGCTGCACCGATCTTTCCGACCTCCGAGTGAGCGCCTGTCGCTGTCACTCGGGCTTTGCCAATTCCTCGGACGACAAGCGATCCGCTATAAAGCGTCACTTCGGGATTTGGCTCGCCTTGCACTACCACTTCGACTCGATCTCCAATAAGTTTTTCGACAGCGTTTGATTCACCAGTGATGAGCGATTCGTCAAGAAGAATATTTCGTCCTTCGAGGAGCTCCGCATCTGCCGTGATCCGATCGCCTTCTTTTATTGTCAGGATATCGCCGGGCACGACATCTTTGGCCGGTATTCTAACGCTAATTCCATCACGAATGACGATAGCGTGAGGACTCGTGAGGTTCTTTAGCGCATCGAGCGCGCGCTCGGACCGAACATCCTGAATAATATTGATCGCGATGACAACGGCTGCCGAGCCTATCAATAGCAGTGCTTCGGTAACATCGCCAAGCACTCCGTAGATACCCGCACTGACAAGTAACAACAGGATCATTGGCTCACGAAGCACGCCAACCGCGACTCGAAATACCGAGCGCTTTTGCATTTGGGGAAGCTCATTCGCGCCGAATTCCTTTAGCAGTCTTGCAGCCTCAGAAGTGCTCAGCCCTTTCCCGCCTTCGATCGGAAGTCCAGCCGATGGACCAGGAACATTGAAAAGGCTACCCACAGACATAGTATTATTTACTGGGGAATTCGTGTTCATATCACAGATAGCTTTCTGTTCGCACGTACATGTCAAATACAACGCCCCTAACCAAGGACAAGCAGTTCCGTTCAAGAAAGCGTTCGCCTCTTCCGAGATGGTTGAATGTAGTGCTTGGTATATTGCTCATTATTATTGGGCTTCTAGGACTCGTACTTCCGATTCTACAGGGTGTGCTGTTCCTTGCTGCCGGCCTATTGCTTCTCTCGGAAGCTATACCATCCCTTCGGCGTCATGTCGATAAACTTGAACGCCGCTCGAAGCTTCTGAATCGAGCTTTGTCATCTTTTCGTACCAGCGATGGAACAGTTCGTTTGGGGAAACTGATCGGCACAGTCACTATCGTTACGGCGATTGCGATCGGGGTCGGGCTGCTTCTTAAATGGTGGTATCAGGGGCACGGATGAGTGCGTCGAATTCGGCATGAACCTAAACAAACAGAGTATGCATACCAAAAAAATATGGGCCAA
Source organism: Kapaibacterium sp. (SeqCode) (assembly GCA_039923455.1). Classification (GTDB taxonomy): domain Bacteria; phylum Bacteroidota; class Ignavibacteria; order Palsa-1295; family Palsa-1295; genus JBDTCS01. The sequence goes on from JBDTCS010000250.1 coordinate 19,157, forward strand.
TGTCGGTGTGACTGACCTAGATTGCACGATCAACTTTTATACGCATTTAGGGTTTAAGCCGAACGGCAAACCCAATAGTGAACTCGCTAGTTTTTTGTTTGGCGACGAAAATTTTGTAATTCACTTTTTTATTCAGAAGAGTTTACAAAAAGGCATGAAGGGCAATCTGGCTGATTTGGCGCTAGGCAATGAAATTATTTTTACCCTTGCCGCACAAACCATCGCTGAAGTGGATAGTTGGGCGCAAGCGGTTCCGAAAGCCGGAGGAACGGTGGTATCAGATCCCGAGGAATTTGGCGAAGGCTATTACGGATTTGTCTTTGCCGACCCCGACGGTCATAAGTTTAATGTGTTTTATATGGAAGGGCTTTGAAGTGGCACCTGGGTGTCGCATATGTCGTCAACTTTTTGTCGGCTCTAAGTAAAGCACTATCGAACCGGAGCGAAAAGTTTTTGTCTTTGTGAGCGCAAGATCGATTCTATCGTTTATGTTCTTAAATAGCTCTAAGCCCTTGCCCAACACAGTCGGTTGAACACGCACTTGGAATTCATCAAACAAATTTAGATTCAGGGATTGAACAATTAGGCTCGGGCTGCCAATCAGAATGTCTTTCCCTGTTTGTTGCTTGAGATCCATCACTTCTTCCGATAAGCTTCGCGTTGCCAGCCTCGCATTTTCCCAGTCCACATTT
>JBDTCS010000251.1:0-6863 GCA_039923455.1 Kapaibacterium sp. (SeqCode)
CACCGGGCTACAATTATGCCGCTCCTAACGGATCTGAGGAGGGATGATAGGATCGCGCTCGGATTAAATAGAATTTTGGGGGTGAGTAAATCTGCACTGCTGAATCCGAATTTGGACACGAGTTTCCAATTTGCGACAGCTCTGTTGGATCGAAATATGTGTAGTCCGGTGCATAAGCGCTGGGTAGGTCGGCATCATTCCTATCGGAGCTCAATAGGCGCGATCTGCCTATTTTAAATACACAGGCATTTGGTAATCATGAACGCAGAGGAATCCGACTTTTTTACCATCCGAAAGTGTGCGAACGTGATAGGTGTAGCGCTCAAGATCGAGTTGATAAAAACGATTCGTCGAAAACGCTGAGATCTGAGTGTTTGTAAAATTCACCGTTCCAAGATCCGAGCTCTTCGATTGAAAATAACCTGAGCCTGCCGTACTTGAACCAAGTTTGAATTTGTTCAGCGCGGCATCATAACTCATACTATAGAGCATCCAAGTCGCGTTCGTTGCGCCATCATACGTGACTTTGAATCCACTCGCGCTCACCGTATCAAAGGGCTTCAGGTTATTGACGGGAGTAATCTGCGGTACGAGGCCCGAGTCCTGAAAATCAATTCCATCATATCCGGTCACCTTAAAAACGATTTGCGGCTTTGTCGAATCATATATCTTAGAATCGGTAGCCACGTAGTTGAGCTGGCTTACGGCAAGCGCGACACCATTCGCAGTGGCGCTTCCTATCGCTACAGAAAAACCATTCTTGGTAAATGTTGCATCCGCGTAGGAAGAAAGTAGCGTAGCGCCGAGACTATCGTGATAATCCGCAACGCTGATCAGCACGAGTGCATCAACCTCTGTTGTATCGAGCAACGTCTTAAGCGGACCGTTCAATCCGATAAGTACGAATGGATCGAGCTTGCCACTACCGGAATCGGTCGAAGGTGTGCAGCCACTCATAAAGAGCACCGCAATCGACAGGACGAACGGAAAAAATAACGTACGAGAGAGTTTGAAGATAGACATAAAATATGGATACCGTGAGAAGTTATAATGGACACACCGATCAATAGTGGTAACAACCGTTAGCCGCTTTTGTTTCTGCCAACACGTCACTGCATCAGTTTTGTATCGCTCAGCCGAATACCGAGTAGTGTGAAGTGTGAATTTTGCGGAACGGCATTCATTCCATCATCCTGAAAGCTTTCCCATCCTGCGAAGAGCTGAAATCGTGCGGCTCTTCCTTCGGCTTGATAGCCAAGTTCGGCTCGCCCATCGACGGTCCACTTCTGAATATTTGCAAACGAATGGAAGTAGCTCCCATCACTTCCAAATGCTGACACGTTCGCACCTCCTCGAAGATACGCCTGACCCGGACCAATCGCGAAGAGCCCAATCGCTGCGTTCACACCGAGTGAGAAAAGAATATTGTGGTAGTTGGGTTGCAACCCGTTCGCGCTCGAAGGTTGCCGGTAATCTTCTTTGAAAACATACAGATCACCCGTCAGCCATGCGAGGGTTTTGAAGTTCGTTGTGTCGTTTGAATGGAATAGCTGAAAAGGTTTGAAGATGACTTTCGTTGAGAGCGATCCATAGATCAACGTGCGTTGGGGCGGTCGCGTCTGGTACTCGTTCGTGTCGCCGTTATCAATATCATGCCGACACCGATGCAAATATCCAAACTGCCAATCAAAGTTTTCTACGCGTGATGCAAAGAACAATCCCTCTTCCCAGAATCCTGTTCGTGGATTAAAATAGATGTCGTTATTTGTTCGTGCATCAAGTTCCATATCAGTGAGCGCAAGCAAAGAACCATGCTCGCCCCAGCGTGCGATCTCGAAAAGTGCACCAAGATCTATCGACCACCCGAATTCATCCCCCGTGCTGTTGAAGCCATGATACACACTCCCCCATCCACCCATCGTGCCAAGGAATTCGGTGGTGTCAGATTTGGAATTCCCCCAACGTGGATGAATCAAAATTCCACGTGTCGGAAAAACAGGCCCAGCGGTTGCCGAGTGAACTGCGAGAAGAGAGATGACAAGTATAATTGCGAGAGTTTTCATGGTCAAACATACGAAATATTACAAGACGAATGTCTCCACATCCACTCTTTGAGGCTATCGTTGCACGACGGATTGTAAAACGGGGAATTTGTTCAAAATACCACGATTTTCGTCTGCATCGGAATCGTTAGTAACTTTGTACGGGTTGCAACCCATACTATTCTTTAACCACCGTAGTAACGTGTTCCTTTAGCTGAGGCTTGGAATGTTCGCTTTTGTAGTTCGAAGGCTGTTTTATTCTATTCTCGTCGTCATTGGTGTGATGACGGTGATCTTTTTCGTGATGAATCTCTTGCCCGACCCTGCGCGTATGATGCAAGGTCAGCGAGCGGATCTTGCAACGCAAGCTGCGATTCGTCACGAACTCGGGCTGGATCTTCCGGTTTGGCAGCGCTATGTGAATTTTATGGTCAAGACAGCGCAAGGCGATCTCGGTCGTTCGTATACCTCGAACCGTCTCGTGCTTGATAGTATCATCGAACGACTTCCGGCTACCGGTTTGCTTGCACTTAGCTCGATGATCATCGCGAGTATTATGGGAGTCGGGATCGGAATTCTATCGGCGGTACGATCTTATAGTCTGTTCGATAATCTGTCGATGCTCTTTGCCCTCATCGGTATTTCGGTGCCGGCGTTCGTGCTCGGATTGCTTGCGATGCTGGTGTTTGGTTCGTGGCTTCAAATATTACCGATCTCAGGATACATCGATCAAGGTATTGAGTATTTGATCCTGCCAATGATGATGCTCGCCGTCCGACCGATCTCGATCATTGCGCGTGTGACGCGTTCGAGCATGCTTGATGTACTTTCCAGCGATTACGTTCGCACGGCAAAAGCAAAGGGCGTCTCCGCGAGGCAAGTGATCTATCGTCACGCATTGCGCAATGCGTTGAATCCGGTAGTGACCACAATCAGCGCGTGGCTTGCAGCACTCCTGACCGGTACCTATATCATCGAGTATATCTTCAACTGGCCCGGTATCGGACTCATGACGGTCGATGCAATACCTCGTTCAGATTTCCCAACGATACAAGGGACCGTTATTTTCTCCGCCGTTATTTTCGTTGTTACGAATTTCTTCGTAGATATCATTTACGCGAAACTCGATCCGCGAGTAAAGCTCAACTAATTTTTCAAGTCTACGAAGCAAATCTTCATGGATAGTAAGCAGATCCAAATGGATACGAAGCAGATTTCGATTGAGACGGAGGAGATCCAAATCGATACGAGGCAGGACAGCGTAACATTGAACGTTCCGAAATCGCTTTGGTATTATTCTTGGAAGCGTTTAAAGCGCAACAAGCTCGCCTTTGGTGGGCTTATCGTGACGGTACTGCTCGTCGTGCTTGCGGCGATGGCTGGTGTACTTGCGCCGTTTGATCCTAACGTACAGGTGCTCGAATATTCGACCAAGCCGAGCGGGTTTTCGGGCAACGTGCTCTTGCGAATAAGCGATGTCAACAAAGAAGAGTCTGTCGCGATACCGATTCAGGAATATCACATCGTTGGTGATAGAGTGCATTACATTTCGGATGAAGGAACATCGAAGTCGATCGAGCTCACGCGACTCGTCGGCACCTCAGAGAAAGATTGGCACAAAACACCAACCTATTATTTCGGTACCGATCGTTTTGGCCGTGACGTGCTATCGCGCTTGATGTATGGTGCGCGTATTTCGCTCACGGTAGCATTCTTCTCCGAAGTGCTGAGTCTTTTGATCGGAGTCGTGCTCGGTGCACTCGCAGGTTTTTATCGTGGTTGGGTTGATGAACTGATTATGTGGATGACGAATGTCATCTGGTCGATTCCATCGCTCTTGCTTGTAATCGCAATCTCGATCGCACTTGGGTTAGGACTTTGGCAAACAATTATTGCAATCGGAATAACGGGCTGGGTGGATATGGCGCGTATCGTGCGTGGGCAATTCTTCACACTCCGCGAGACGGAATACGTCGAGGCAACACGTGCGCTTGGATTTAGTAGCACGCGTGCGATCTTCCGTCACATACTTCCGAACGCACTTGGTCCGATCATCGTAATTGCAACAGCCGGATTCGCAAGCGCGATCATCTATGAAGCAACACTCTCCTTCTTAGGCTTAGGCGTTCAACCACCGACGAGCACCTGGGGACAAATGATCCACGACGGATATGGCTTCATCGCCGCAGGCTCGAACTGGGGGCTTACCATCTATCCTTCGCTTGCGATCATGATAGCCGTATTCGCATTCAACCTATTCGGTGACGGCTTGCGCGACGCGTTTGATCCAAAATTGAAACGCTAATCGGTTCATCGCGAGAGGGCGTCGAGCGATCACGAATCAATCGGCCTCGCATTAACGTCAGCGCACGACAAGAATCTTTCGCGTTTCAACAAACTCTCGAGAACTGCAACGAAGGTACGATGCGCCGACCACTACCTGATCAAGATCAATACTGATGCGTGAATCGCCTGCAGTTGTTTCGAAGATTGTATTCCCGAGCAGATCAACAACTTCGTATCTGACGGGATAGAACGGCTTGCGAGATAGCTCCACAACAAGCAGCCCGTGCGTAGGATTAGGCGCGATTCGGTCTATTCGAAGCGGCTGTGATCTGAGTGCAGATTGAATGAGAGAATCTGTGCACTGATAAATATATGCGAACGACGATCCAGTATCCGTTATGGTGGCTACGCACTCAGGCAGCTCTTGTTCAGGCGTATCAAAGTGAACATTACTGACTGTCAAGGGAGTCTTCGCGTTCTTGCTAAGAAAGACATCGAAAAACAGATCGCCAACTGTTCCGGTATCCATGACCGGCAAAAACGAGAACGATTGAATCATCACTCCATTAGTGATAGTGCTGCCATCAAGTCTCAGTCCGGATCCAACAAATTTCTTAAACCCAAGAAGATCATCATCGTGCGTCAAATCGAAATGAAGCACCGAAATATTCTTTGGTTGATCGCCTAAGAGAGCAAGGTGAAATGTCGCCGAGGCTCCAGCAGTCGCACTATCAACCTTCGTAAGATCAAGACGAAGCTTGATCGGATAAATTATTCCCGCTCCGAATCGCAAAGTCCGAACGCTCGCGGAATCGGCATCCGTGGAGAAGGTGAACGCTCCGTTGATCAGTAGCGGATGATTCGTCGTATCGACTTTCAAATGCACCAACACTTTCATTGATTCACCAGGCGCAAGTCGCTGTGGGAATGCTGTTGTAGATGTATATGCAGGATTGTCGAATGAACCACGAATGATTGTAATGGTATCGCAACCCAAATTTTTGAGAACCGTGAGCGTGTCCGACGATTGACAAAAAGATATCGTACCAAGAAAAAACGTATCTTGCTCGACAGAGAGAATCTTTGCACCGCCGAGTCCCGAGCCGACAATCGTAATGGAAGTATCGTGACCCGGATCTGAACTACGCAGACCTCTCACGTGAAACGTGAGCAACCCAGAGACCTTGCCCTTTACCAACGGTTTGAACCTGACTTGAATCGGGCACGCGGAATCAGAACCGATAATTGTGTCTTGCGTGGGGCTAATAAGTGTAAAAGCCGGTGAACCAACAAAGCGGAAATTCGAAACGACTAAAGAATCACAGCCAACCAATTTTAATACCGACCCGAGCGTAGTATCGCCAACACAATAGGACAAGCTACCTGCATCCAGTGTAGCAGAACTCAATGAAATTCTGCCGGAATTACTGACACCATTCGCGCGAAGCAGAATGTCAAAGGAGTTGGTCAGACCCTGCTGGCTGCTATGCAATGCAATCTGTCGATTCACTGTACCTACTGCAACAAGCGAAACCGCGACACCCAACTTTACGGAATCACCGGGAGCCAATCGAAGCGGTAATTTTAATCCAGCAAGCCTCACCTCTTTTCCCAGATCACCGGAAAGCGAGTCGATGGTTAGTGTATCGCAACCGGCATTGCGGAGTACGATCGAAGTATCAAAGGCCCCGCAGATACTCACATCGCCGAGATCAAGAAAATAGGTGGATGCAAGTAATTGTGGAGGTTGTGGTGTCGCTATAACTTGAAGTGTAATCGTTGAATCGTACCGAGCACCAGCCGAATCATTACCGAGAATGCCTGTCAGATGTATATGGACAGTGTGGACACCAGGCACAAGATGCGGATTGAACGCGATCTTGATTGAATCCGAACTTCCGACTGTAATGCTATCCGGAAGCATCGGTGCCTTAAGCAACTGAAAGTATTCGGTACTATCAATCGAAATCGAGGTTACTCGAATGGAATAGCAGCCGGCATTCGTCAGTGACACTTTGATTGAATCGCGACCGCAAGTAGAAATTTTCGTTGGCTGTTGAACTGCGACATCGAGAGGGCTACTCCCGAGTGATCCGTCGCCGCCATCCGTTGTCATCCAGAGATCCGTCGAGTCGCCAACAATGACAGTTCCACCCGAACACGTCGGGGGTACTGAAAACCGCGAATCCTGAAATGAAGAAGGCCCACCGACCGGAATAAATGTCTTCCCTGCATCAGTTGTCCGCCATACTCCGGTGTTACTTGTCTTTGGTATTGCATCCACTCCGGACTGGACGTAGAATGTGCTCTGGAATCCTTTGACATCACCAGTTGAGCCAAAGTTATTGGGTAACCCAGCAACTCTTTGCCAGGTGTCACCGAAATCCTGAGTGGTGTAAATCGAGCCAGAGACTAAAGGCGGGTTATTCTCGTGCTCTGGACAAATATAAAAGTTGTTGTTGGACTCGTTGAAGTAAACACCCCAACTCTCCCGAATGGCGGTACTGCCAGCATTCCAAGTGGTACCGGCATCAT
>JBDTCS010000252.1:0-3498 GCA_039923455.1 Kapaibacterium sp. (SeqCode)
CGGCTTCTGCCCTATCAGTATTTCCGAACCCTATCCGTAATCACTTTCAGATTGATTTTACATTCCGAAGTTCAGGAGAAACAAGTGTACGGTTCTTTGATCTACTTGGCAGAGAAGTCTATCGAGACACATTTCGTGGAGCCGCAGGCGAACAGATTAAGCGTATTCAGTTACCCAAACTTGCAAACGGAGTCTATCAACTGTTGATTGAGCGTGGTCCAGAACAACTTCGTACCAAGATTGTAATAGCTGCATAGAAGTTTTGTATCCTCGTTTTCCACGATCAGCCTTTGCACAATTTATTCAGTAGGTCCTCATGTCTCAGTACACTTGAATTAAGGAGGTTCTAAGCCTAAAAGTAGCTGTTTTCGGTGTGAGAGAGCACGCACCCCGCGTCTTGCCGTATCTTTGCATATTAATTTTGGAAACAACACTGACCAATGAATTTTCAGCTATCAGAAGACCATATCGCAATTCAGCAGGCCGCACGTGAGTTTGCGGAGAATGAGATCGCACCGACCGCCGTGGAGCGGGACATTTCGGGAGAGTTTCCGACCGAGATTGTCAAGAAGATGGGTGAACTCGGATTTATGGGAATGATGGTCAGCCCCGATTGGGGTGGTGCGGGACTCGACGCAGTTAGCTACGTGCTGGCGATGGAGGAGATTTCCAAAGTCGACGCGAGTTGCGGCGTGATTATGTCGGTCAATAATTCGCTCGTCTGCTGGGTGATCGAGACGTTCGGTACCGATGCCCAAAAAGAGCGCTTTCTTCGCCCGCTTGCAAGCGGCCAAAAGCTTGGCGCTTATTGCCTCAGCGAGCCGGGTGTTGGTTCGGACGCGACTCAGCAATCGACGACATGCGTGCAACAAGCCGATGGAAGTTGGTTGATGAATGGCGCAAAGAATTGGATCACGAATGGTACGACCGCGGATATCTATATCGTCTTCGCGCAATCCGATATAACAAAAGGGCACAAAGGCATCAGTTGCTTTTTGGTCGAGAAGGGAATGGCGGGATTTGAGTCTGGCAAGAAAGAGGACAAGCTCGGAATTCGGTCGAGTGATACGTGCTCGCTCTCGTTCACAAATGTGAAGTTGACTGCAGAGCACTTGCTTGGTGCCGATGGCAACGGATTCAAGATTGCGATGGAAACGCTAAACGGCGGGCGTATCGGAATCGCAGCTCAAGCGCTCGGAATTGCGAGCGGTGCCTTCGAAAAAGCTGTGAAGTATTCTTGTGAGCGCGAAGCATTCGGTAAGCCGATCAATCAGCTACAGGCTATCCAATTCAAACTTGCGGATATGCATGTGAAGATCGAAGCCGCACGTTTGCTTGCGTTGCGTGCTGCACGATTGAAGGATGCGCATAAATCGTATATCAAAGAAGCGGCGATGGCAAAGCTCTATGCTTCGACGATCGCGATGGAAGTAGCCTCACAGGCGATTCAAGTACACGGCGGCTATGGCTACGTGCGCGAGTATCTTGTCGAGCGCGCACTGCGTGATGCGAAGATCACCGAGATTTATGAAGGCACCAGCGAGATTCAGCATATCGTCATCGCACGTCAGGTGCTGAAGGAATATCAACTTGAGCATGCATAAAGGCAGCGCGGATAAAGGTAGCTTGCAGTTGATGAGATTGTTTCAGGGATGGAGAGCCACTATCTTCATCCCTCTTTTTCTTTTGGTGCTGATTAGTCCCGAAGTTTCGGACGCGCAGCATCGGGAGCCGGTGAATTATTATCGCTCACCTTATTGGTACGGGGTGCAGATTGATCCGATCGGTCAAATACTTGGCCGCGCGAGTGCGCGCTTTGAATGGCGCGTCGATCCACTCCTGAGTCGGTATCTTGAATTTGCCTATCAGAAGAACGTATCATCGCTGAGCGTCACTGCGAAGGAGCAATCGATGTCGCTGGGAATTGGCGAGCGGATTTATCTGCGAGATAACGCAGCAGTCGTTGGTTTTTTTGCCGGAGCGAATTTGGGCTTTGCGCTTATCAATTCGAAATCTTTTGGAGCGCGAATCTCGCTTGAGATCGGCTGCAAGATTCCTTTTACAGCGAAGTCACATTTTTTTATTGAGCCGGAGCTAATGATCGATGCCTATTTCATTCATCCGATCTTTACGCGACAGATTTTTCCCTATTTTTCGTTGCCGTTCGGTTATCTATTTTGATGGATCGACCTGAAACCTGGCACCAATATTTTTTTAAGTGATTGCTCCTTTTTATGGTGCTGTGCCAATCGATTTGGTATATTTGACAAAATCTACCGATTCACCTTGAAAACGGTTGCTTGTTTTAGTCGATTGTAAGTGTATCTGTCTCGGAGAATTCGAACAGGTATTGCCTTCGGGCAGCCGAACGAATTTTTCATTCCAGAATAATTTATCTGTTTCAAAACCAATTCACTTGTTATGAAGACCCGTATTGCCAACATCCTATCCGTTGCACTCGTTAGCGCTATTTGTTTGGGTGGACTGAGTCAGGCCAGCTTTGGTCAGGCACGTCCGAGCTCGAAGACGAGTGACATTTCTATTGGCCCGCTGAGCTTGCTCGTGCAGGGCGTTATTTCTGTGCAGTATGAATGGAAGGCAAGCCAAACATCGAGCTGGGCCTTGCGTGGTGAGTTCGTACCGACTTCTGGAAATTTTCATGCGTTCGGCGTTGGTGCAGCTTACCGTTTTTATGTTGCCGATAGCCGCGCGATCACCGGACTTTCTGTAGCACCGGCACTCGACTTGTTCTTTTTCGGGAGCTCCTCACTTCAACAGAACTATACGATCCTGAGTATCGGTGGTGATATTGCATATAAGTGGATCTTCGATCAGTTTTCGGTCGAGCCATTGGTTGGTGTTCGTATTGGTGTGACGGGCGGCCAGTCTGTAAGCGCATTCTCCGGTTTCTATCCGCTCTTCGATTGCTTTCTCGGTTACGCATTCTAAGTGCCGTTTCCTGCGCTCCGCTGAGCTTCTCGGACGGACTACCGCAGTAACTACTTAGGTAAATTTCGCGCCCTATGGAATCTTCCATGGGGCGTTTCTATTTCATGCTTATTGACTGTGGGCAGATGGAGTTGTGGGGTCGCCCGCGGAAGGACTTGCGTTCAATATTATTTTAACCGGTAGGATCAGCATTGAATATTCCAACACGTGCTCTACGAACACTCACGTTGTTACTCGGAGTGGTATGTGTGGTTGCCGGAAGCGACCGAGTCCGAGCACAAACGGCTATTGCGCAACCAGCGATTGTGCAACCCGCAATTGTGCAACCGGCCTATGATCGAGTCAATGCTCGGGGCTTTGCAACGCCTGATTCCAATGTTGTGATGCTTCCACCGATGCGATCTGCGTTTGGAATTCGAGCAGGTTGGGTAGCATTCACGCAACGCGAGCCCAAGGTTGCGGTGACTGCATTTTATCAGGTGCCGATCGGGTCGGTGCTCTTCACCCCTGAAGTAACATTGCTTACTGGCGGAGATACAATGTCGATCT
>JBDTCS010000253.1:0-5237 GCA_039923455.1 Kapaibacterium sp. (SeqCode)
GGTGCATTCGAGCGCGTAGCGACTGAGGCCTATTACTACGTGACTCCACCTGAAGCGAGTTGGGATGAAGCCAAGCGAAAAGATTTTCTGCGTGGCCTCAATCGTGCTGTACTCGAGATCATCTCCATTCACGAGGCCTATCCGGGGCACTACATTCATTTCCTCCATTTGCAGCAAGCGAAGTCTAAGCTCGGTAGGATTTTCTGGTCGTACGCGTTCATCGAAGGTTGGGCACATTACACCGAAGAGATGATGATGGAAGAAGGCTGGGGCAAAGGTGATGCGAGAGTCGAGATGGCCTATTTGCAAGAAGCCCTCATTCGGCTATGCCGGTACGTATCGGCAATCGAGTTACATCGAGGCACGATGACACTCTCCGAATCGCAGCATCTCTTTGAAGAAAAGGCGCTGATGCATCCCGTCTCAGCAAAGAAAGAGGCAGAACGTGGGGTGTTCGATCCCGGATACTTGTTCTACACGCTCGGTAAGTTCAAGATTCAGGAGATTCGGACAAAAAGAAAGCAACATTCTTCCTTCACGCTACAAGGCTTCCATGACGAACTCTTGAGTTATGGTACGGCTCCGGTTGCCTTGATCGCTGATGTGATGCAGTCGGAGCGATAGATAGATAGATAGCTAGCTAGCTAGCTGGACAACTAGTTTGTTCGGCTGTATTCGACGGAATTTCTATATAGCCAAAAATATTAGCACGACAAGGGAGCCGTTTTAAGCTTGACGTTTGTTCTCTGTTCTGCTATTTAGTAGCTTCGTGTTATTTTCTACTATAGTGTTGCAAGCGGTTGATCATCGAGATCACCTGCCTCTTCGGTTTGTTAGTAGTGCACAATCAACTTTTAACGATTACCAATGGCATATCTTTTCACTTCAGAATCAGTTTCCGAGGGACATCCGGATAAAGTAGCCGACCAGATCTCGGACGCAGTACTTGACGCGATGCTCGCGCAAGACCCGAATTCTCGCGTCGCGTGCGAGACGTTCGTCACGACCGGACTTGTCGTCATTGGTGGTGAAGTTACAACTTCCGCGTATATCAATCTTCAGGATCTCGCTCGTGAAGTGATCGAGCGTATTGGTTATACGAAGGCCGAGTACAAGTTCGATGCGCAGTCTTGCGGTATTTTGACAGCCCTGCACTCACAGTCAGCGGATATCGCGATGGGCGTTGATACGGGCGGTGCCGGCGATCAGGGAATGATGTTCGGTTACGCTTCTGACGAAACGCCCGAGTATATGCCTGCTGCGATTACCTACGCGCACCAGCTGATGCAGCGCCTCGCTTACATCCGCAAGAATGAGAGTAAGCTTATGCCGTATCTCCGTCCTGATGCCAAGAGCCAGGTTACGGTGGAATACGATGGCCGGACGATCAAGAATGTTCACACGGTTGTTATCTCGACGCAGCATGATCCGGATGTTACGCAAGCCCAGATCAAGAAAGATGTCATCGAGCACGTGATCAATGTCGTGATACCGAAATCGATGCGCAGCCCAAACATGATCATCCACGTGAACCCGACCGGTAATTTCGAGATCGGCGGACCTCACGGCGATACAGGCCTCACCGGCCGAAAAATCATTGTGGATACATACGGCGGACGCGCTCCCCATGGTGGCGGAGCGTTCTCTGGTAAGGATCCTTCGAAGGTTGATCGCTCAGCGGCCTACGCGGCTCGCCACGTTGCAAAAAACATCGTGGCCGCCGGACTTGCCAAGGAATGCACCGTTCAGGTCGCCTACGCGATCGGAGTAGCAAAGCCGGTGTCAATAAATGTTGATACGCACGGCACCGGGAAGCTCTCGAATGAAGAGCTTGAGAAATTGGTCGAGGAGAATGTGGACATGACACCAAAGGGCATTATCAGCCGACTCGACTTACGTCGCCCGATCTATCAGGCAACCGCCGCCTACGGACACTTCGGACGCCCTGAGTTCTCGTGGGAGAAGCTCGACATGGTCGAGATGCTCAAGGCCGCGGCAGAAGCAGTTGCTGAGACCGCATAAAGTCTTAGAGAATCAGAAATGAAAAGCCCGCTCAACGAAATGTTGAGCGGGCTTTTTTAATCTATAAAAGCTTGTATGCTTCTTCCCTTTCGGGCTGAGAGCTTATCTCGCCTTTGAGCGGAAATCTGTGATCTTCGCATTTGCCTTCTCGGCGTCAATCCAGCCTTGAATGAAGCGCTGCTGCTTCTCTTTCAAGAGCGTGGAGAGCAATCCCGACTTCTGTGCTTCGAACTGCTCTTTGCTCGCAGGTGTGAAGCTCAAGAGTTTAATAATATAGTAACCGTTGTCTCCTTTGATCGGCTGGCTGATCTCGCCTGGCTTCATTTTATAGGCTGCGATATTCACAGCGTACTCGGTGCCAAGTCCACCAACTGATTCCGCCGGTCCCATCGAAACAGTGATTGGCTTGTACATCGAATCGACGGTCGCGATCTTGAATAGATCATCACCGGGTTGCAACATATTGCGAAGTTCTTTCGCTTTGCCAGCCATGCTTTCGACTCTCAAACGCTTAGCAAGCTCCGAGCGAATTTGTTCTTTAACATCTTCCAATGGTTTCGAACCAGCCGGCGTGATATCAGTGAGTTGCGCCACAACCTGCATTCTGGCAGCAGGTACCTTCACGACTTGCGAAATATCGCCTTTGCTTGCGTCAAATGCCCACTCCGTAAAATCTTTGCTGCCAAAAAGCGCCTGACCTTTTTTCTCGATTGCCGGAGCTTCGGTGATCACGCGGTAGCCCGCGGCCTTCGCTGCTTGGTCGAAACCTTGCTTCGCAGCTTGAGCACGGAAGATGGTCGCCTGTTGGCCGAGCATACGAACTGTCTCCGAGCTTGGCTTGATATCAACAGGAACATTCACGACTTTGAGTTGACGCTTCGTACGCCCGAGAACTTCAATAATATGAATTCCAAACTGCGATTCAACAGGTGGCAGAATTTCATTGAGCTTCGCCGTCATCGCGACTGCTTCAAACTCTTTCACAAACTGTTTCGGACCAACCCACTTTAGATCTCCGCCATTCTTCGCAGAGCTCGGATCGGTTGAATACTTCTTAGCAGTTGCTGCGAAGTCCGCACCAGCCTTCAACTCCTGAATCACTTTTGCTGCTACAGCTTTTGCACTGTCTTTATTCTCAGGCTTTCCAAAGCCAATGAGAATGTGACGTGCGTGAAAATAGGTAGCACCTGTATCTTCGACAGCTACGACACGGCTAACCGTTCCTTGCGTAGGCGTCTGCGTGATAAACGTCTCGCCTGGCTTCGCGTTCTCAAGTTTCGCTGCTGTAGGTGATGAACCCCACTCCTGTGCAGTCATCATTTTTGCAGGTTGGTACGGTGCATCGCTGTTCTCCGCTGTCAAATCACGTGCCGTTGTATCGGCAAGATCGGCAGAAACTGCGGCAAGCCTGCTCTGAATAGATGCGAGCCTCTCCATCGTTTTGATTGAATCCTTCGGACTCGCAACTTCCTGGAAGATAACGAACTTGACTTTGCGGGATTCCTCGCGTTTGTATTGGCTCAAGTGGGCATCATAGTAGGTCTTGATGTCGGCATCTGCTACCTTCGGCAAGAACTCGCGGGGACTCGAAGTTGGGAGCACTTTAATAACTTGCAGATTCGCTTTGGCCGTATTATTATTGTAACGCTCCCAAAGCTCTGCATCCGTTACACGCACGGTTGCGGAGATGAAGTTCTGCCACTTCTGAAAAAGCAACTGCTCACGCATTGGGTCGATCAGCTCTTTGCGCACGACCGAGTCATTCTTTGGATTGCGAATCGCAGCCAGATATTCCTTCTGGTGAAACACACCAACGGAATCTGTGAACTGACGCTTAACATATTCCGGTGGGTTATCATAAAGCTGATCACGAATCTCTTGATCTGTAACCCACATACCGAGCTTCTCTGCACTGTTGCGAATGAGTGCGCGAGTCACCAGATCATCCCAAGCCTGATCACGCACCTGTGCCATCTCAGCTTCGGTGAGATCGGTCTTCTTCTGCTGGTTCTTTTGATTTTCGGTTACGAGATTAACGGTCTGATCGTATTCCTTCATCGAGATCTTTCGACCGTTGACGACACCGATCGATTCACCGTCGAAAGTTGAGCCTTTGAAGAGCTGGCCTTGGCCGCCCCATTCAAAAACGATCATCAAGAGGAAGATGCCTGCCAATCCGGCGAAAACCACCGGCATCGAATCACGCATCTTATTCATAAAAGCCATATCTGTCCGTCCTATAGTATTGCTTAAACTTTGAAATTACGGGATACTTTATTTTGGCGGGAGCGTGCTCTATTGGGCGCTCTCGTCTATCCCTTTCCGAAACGTGGAAACACCACGGAAAACCACCAGGCCACCGGTACGAGGTTATCCGTAAGAGAATTGAGTAGAAGTTATCATTTTGGCGGGTAGAGAAGTTCCATTTTTCGCCAAAAAACACGGAAAAAGCGTAAATTGGAGGACTACGGCTCCGAATCCCTCGCGATTGAATGCCTAACTTAGCCCCGCCTCATGGAATCGTGAGAATTGCGGTCGCCTACACGGCATTTAAGGTTCAAGCCCGCGGCACTCAACAAATGCGTTAAAAACTTTCCCTTGAAAGCGAAGTCCTTTCAATAAGAACGAAGATTCGGTTGTCGAAGCGCCACCACTAGTTCAGTGGAATACTCACCGCTATCGGAAAGAATGAGCTAAGTTGTAGTCCCGATTTTTGTTGAGCCGTAGCGTCGTTCCTTTCATGTTGATCGACGACCCATGTGGCGAAAAAATAACCTATCAGCCCTCCCATAACAACATCGCTTACCCAGTGATGATCTTGATATACTCGGGACATCGGAGTGAACACGGCTGGTAAGTAGCACAGTACTTTCGCCCACGTTGGTTGAACATTTCGAGCTAAGATAGTCGAGACCGCGAACGCAATCGCTGTGTGACCGCTCGGAAATGAGTGAAAATCATCGTCGACGAACGAGAATGCAGGTCGGAAATGTCCGGGTCCTTCGTCCGTGAGTGGCCTCGATCTACCGACAAGAATTTTGAGCAGAAAAACACAGCTTGTTCCATAAAGGACGGCTTGACCCAACTCATATCCGATTTTCCTTGCCTTCTGATCCCCAGTGATCAGTGAATAAGATGCGAAGCCTGCCAGTAGCGCGATCGGAGTATAGGGTTCACCGTAAATCCTGCCGCCTTCAATAGGTACACTCTTGTAG
>JBDTCS010000254.1:0-18859 GCA_039923455.1 Kapaibacterium sp. (SeqCode)
AGTGGCTTGTGCCCATTCCGGAAGTATAGAGCACCGCCGCGGCGATGAGTGCGCCGATCACAGCGCCAAGCGGATCCATGGCACGATGAAAGCCAAACGCTCGTCCTCGCATTTTCGGACTAACGGAATCTGCAATCAGCGCATCACGTGGTGCAGTGCGAATCCCCTTGCCAGCTCTATCGACTACTCTGCTTATGAGTGGAAGCACCCACGAAGTTGTGAAGTAAAGAATCGGACGAGCAACCGCTGTGAGCCCATATCCGAACGCCGCCACCTTCTTCCGTGAACCCCATACATCCGAATAACGACCGGCAATAATCTTGAGCAGTGCGGAAGTTGTCTCCGAAAGTCCCTCGATTAAACCGACGACACTATACCCCACTCCAAGAATTCCGACAAGAAAAAGCGGTACTGCTCGCACGACGATCTCGCCGGAAATATCATTGAACATGCTCGCGAAGCTAACCCAGATTACGTTTGAAGAGAGCTTCTCCAATGTGTCATCCGTGTGCTTAGCCTCGATGTTAGCTTCCACCTCCCTCTCGACCTGCTTCATCTCGTCAAAAGAAATATTTGTTCACTTCTCCCCAGTCCCTTGCGCAAAAAAAAACCGAGGACGAAATTAATCGTCCTCGGTCAACAAGTTCTACTTCGAAAGTAGCTCGCAAGCTTAGCCCATGTTCCGGAAGTTAGCGGATCGGATTCGTACGTATCACGAGGAAGCGCGGGCCATACTTCGAATTTCCACGCTGTCCGAGCAACACTACTTCGTAGATGCCGCCATCTTTAGCATCGAACGTGACGGTGAACGTCTCGATCGGCTGCGTACCGCTTGCTTTGCAAGTCGCTGTAACAGTCACCGGCGAACTTCCGCCTGTGGGTACGCCCGGCAGGATATAAGTATTGTCGTAGGATGTCGGCTTCTTATTCTGCAAGAACGGGTCATCGGTACCATTGACATTTATAGTCACATAGTTGCCAAGCGGTGGAACAACGGTCGGCTTGCGAGCAGGTGCCAAACCATTGATGAGTACAAGTCTTGCTGCTCCGTGGAGCGCTTGATCCGGAATCGGGACCATCACTTCGGAGACGATCGTCGAATCTGCAGTTCTGCCTGTTGAGATTGGCGTATCGATGATCATAAGCGACGCTGGTAGATCGCTCACGATACTGGTGCGCAAACCTGCGCGATAATCAAAAAGCAATCTTCCTCTTGCTTGATCCGGCAGATCATCGGTTGCAAAACCTTTGACGTCGATCGCGGTCGTCAGCAATGTGGACGTGAACTGCACATCGTTTACATTGCCCGAGCTTGAGGCAAGCGGAGCCGGTGCGACGGAGATCGGTGCCATGTGTTGAAAGTTCAACAGGTTATCGTTGTTAATAACGATGCCAAGCTCTTTCGCATACGGAGGCGTGAGCGCACCCGGAAAATCAACAGGTATCAAGCCGTTAACAAAATTGTAACGCAAGATCTGTGGAATGCTCGGGGCCGTCACATCATTGCCGATGCCGTTATCATCCAAAACGCGAATACGGAAAGAATCAAGCGCTGCGCCCGTCTTCACGTTCGGCGCGAACTTGCAAGGGTCGCCGGAAAATGTAAGCGTGTGATACGAACCCGGTGCGAATGCAACACCTGCCAAGCGTGAGAGCACCGTGTCGTCTTGATTCACGATAAAGAACGAATAGCTCGTGTCGGGCTTGAATGGAATCTGCGTGTAGGAGTGATCATCGGCAGACCAACCGCGGAAATCGACGCTGCTCTTACCGAGGAACGGACCGTTCGCGTTATCACCGATGCGAACTCTAAGTCCATTCATACCGGACTGGGAATTTACAAAGCGAACATTTACATAGTCTGTTACGCCAACTCCGGCAGCGTTATCGGCATCACGCACGACATCGGCGGGATACGTATTGTTGCCGGCATCGTGATAGACGATCCAGCTAAACTGACTTCCCGGCAATAGCGTGATATCGGTAGAGACCAGTTCCACTCCGCGCTGATTGACAGGGCTTGCAACGAGATGATACACGGTTCCGCCCGGAGCAACCGGCAAGTTGTTCGAATAGACGCTCGAAGTGCCAAACTTAATTCCGAAAATACGCGGAAGTGTGTCGGCAGGCGATTGCCCCTTCTGCTGAAGATAAATATCCATCGCTCCAACGCACGGAGCAAAATTCATAACACGGATCGAGCCGTAGTTCGTCGGTGTCGGATCGTCGATCTGCGATTTGCATCCGGAGAGAAAAACTCCGACACCTAAGATCATGCACGCAAAAATAATCGCGCTGCGCACGTTCGAAGTTTTTGGGGCAAGCCCAAATTCGTTAGAGAAGATTCGAGTCTTCATGCTCTGCTCTTGAATAAGAAATAATTATGAATGAATTTCTTCAGAATACTCTTGGATCCATGGATGTGGTGATCGTTTGATGATGCACCGCGCCTCTCATGAAAGAAAAGGAATGCGCCCATACACTCTGTCTCCACCTCTTTTCGCTTGCACTTTCCCGTACAAACTATAATACACGCGAGTGGACAAAAAGTCTCCGAGGGTTCGCTCGACACGGCACAGAGCCGCAAAACGAAACAATCGGAACATTAGGGATGGCAAATATAACTACGTACTACGTTTGAGAGCCAAATTTCGCCGATTTTTGTTACATCGGTGCGTCCCATCGGGCTCAAGCAAGCTACCAAGAGCGCCAATCTGCGGAGCTATTGAGCAAATCTGGTAGTTTTGCCCACGAAGATCAGACAGTAGAATTACGAATCCATTAGAAAACTTGTGACGCATCAAGTATCCCTTACAACCGGCAAGAATGGCTCTCAGACGATCGTTTTCGGCGGAGGTGGCCGTTTCCCCGTTATAGCCGGTCCGTGCGTCGTGGAGTCACGGGATGTGCTTGAAACAGTCGCAGAGGAGCTGCTTCGGATCATGGAAGTGCTTCCGGTGAGCTTTATATTTAAGTCTTCTTATAGAAAGGCGAATCGAACAAGCGGTTCGACATTCACCGGAATCGGTGATGAGAACGCGTTGCGGCTACTCGATGAGATCAGAGCGCAGTATCACCTCCCTGTTCTTACGGACATCCATTTGCCGGAGGAAGCTCGGCTTGCCGCTGAGGTCGCGGATGTGCTTCAGATTCCGGCCTTCCTTGCTCGGCAATCCGATCTGCTGATCTCCGCAGCCGAGACGGGAAAGGTTATCAATATTAAGAAGGGGCAGTTCATGTCTCCGAATGATATGCGATTCGCTAAAGAGAAAGTTGTTGCCGCTGGCAACGATCGTGTGCTGCTCACAGAGCGTGGTACTTTTTTCGGCTACGGTGACCTGGTTGTAGATTTTCGGTCGCTCGATGTTATGCGTGAGTTTGGCTCGCCGATTATTTATGATGCGACGCATTCGGTACAGCGACCGAGTCAGGATGGAATTAGTGGTGGCGAACGCAGATTCATAAAGCCACTCGCACTCGCAGCAGCGGCTGTCGGAATTGACGGAATATTTATCGAGACACATCCCGATCCGAGCAAAGCGCTTAGCGATAAGAGTACGCAATTGCCGCTTGCTGAGTTAGAAGCACTATTGCGTTCGATACTTAGCGTGCGTGAAGCGAGCAAAGTTTGAGCATGACTGAAAATAGTATCACGCAAAATTTTCCTCGCGAGTTGACTCCATTCGAAGCGGAGATCTTAGCTTGGATATTGCCGAGTGATAGAGCGGGCTATCGCGAATATGCAGAGTTCGTGCGTGCCGCGAAAGTGCTCGGTGAAGGACGGTGGGGCACCGGCGATTATTTGCTTGCGCATGAAGCACACGAGATTGACCTTACAAGCGGAATGCGTCCCGTCATTGCGTTCGGTGAGATCAAACTCGATTCGGGGACTCTCACGCTGAGCACGCATGAACCCGAAGATGGAATGATGGAAGTGCAATTTGGATCGGTAGAGCTGATCGAATCGCATTCGAGAATCATATCGAAGTGGTGTTACTCCTATTGGAAACCAGGAGAGCCGTGCCCCGCAACCGGATCACGCATTCGTGAGATCACTTATTATGATGCGAATGCGAAGCCGCTCTACGTGCTTGCGATCTCAAAAATGCAACGCAACGTTTGGCTCCATCATGCAAAGTCGGGTTTCAATCAACTGCTTGCTGTGACAGGTTACTATGAATCGTTGTTGCGTTTGAAGCATGAAGCGAAGCGTGCGATGCCAACTTCGAACAGAGAGTTCTTTGATCAGCTTGATACTTGGAGCGACAACGAGATGTATGCAGCATTGCTCGATTACAACACAGAGGCCAGGAAGTTCGATGCTTCGCTGATCGTGAGTGCACCACAGTCCAAGCCAACACTTTTTGCAAAAATGAAGCAAGCGCTTCTTCAGCAATCGAATCCTCGGAAGTAAGCATGGGAAAACAAACACGACCGGAACATTCGAGCTACTTCGAAATTGCGAAAGAGACATTTCGCATTGAGTCTGGAGCACTCGCTCGGACCATCGAACATTTGCGCGCGGACTCGTTTGATCGCGCTTGCGAGCTATTGCTCGGTGTCGCGGGTCGTGTGATTGTGACGGGTATGGGAAAATCGGGACACATCGCCCGAAAGATTGCCTCGACGCTCTCCTCCACCGGGACGCCTGCCTTCTTTCTTCATCCCGGCGAAGCTGCGCATGGAGATCTCGGAATTTTGCAATCGGGGGATGTGATCCTGATCCTATCGAAGAGCGGTGAGTCCGATGAACTCTTCACGATCTTACCTGCGCTTGCTTCCATTCAAGTGCCGATCATCGCGATCACGGCATCGCCGCACTCAAAATTGGTCGATGCTGCCAATTCAAGCAACGGAGTTGTCCTATTGATCACGGTAGCTGAAGAAGCTTGCCCACACGATCTCGCTCCGACTGCTTCGACCACAGCATCACTCGTGCTCGGAGATGCACTCGCGATGGCGTTATTGCATGCGAGAAATTTTACGAGTGCAGATTTTGCAAAACTGCATCCGGCCGGAGCGCTCGGCAGGCGACTAACCATCTCGGTCCGAGATCTGATGTCGATGCATGATAAAATCCCGAAAGTAAAACCTGACGCGACAATCGCGGAAGTGATGCTCGAAATGAGCGCGAAGCGATTTGGCGCGACGAGTGTCGTCGGCGCAAGCGGTTTACTCGAAGGTATTATTACCGACGGTGATCTGCGCAGATTTTTTCTTGCGAATCCTTCGGCCGATATGCAAGCACATTATGCCTTCAGCATCATGACTCGCACTCCCAGAACGATTACACAAGATGCTCTGGCTATCGATGCACTGCATTTGATGGAGAACACTACTCCAAACGTGATGCACTTACTCGTGCTTGACGATAAAGCCATGTTTGTCGGAATCGTCCACCTCCACGATATCGTAAGAGCAGGAATAAGTTGAAAGTAGCTAATCGGACGAAGTGTCGCAATGTTTTTTTCTTTCGAGCACTGCTAATGTTCGTGCTTGTGAGTAATATTGTTTCGTGCGGAGATGCCTCGAAAGTCGAACCTACGGTAACAACACTTAATCCGAATGCCGACAAGCCGTCGGTCACGAGTTTTAATACGGGAATGAATTTTTCGAGCGACGGGAAGCTTCGTGCAAGGCTCCATGCCGGTCGTGTTCGGTCCTACGATGCGCAACGTGTGACGATTCTTGATTCGAATGTGAAGATCGACTTTTACAACGCGGAAGGTCAGCACTCCAGCGTCCTCACATCCATTCACGCGAGAGTGAATGACATGAATAAAAATATGGCGGCCTATCAAAGCGTGCATATTGTCAGTGATTCCGGAACGGTTGTTGATACAGATACTTTAGAGTGGGATAATCAGCGACAGATATTACATTCGGACGCAGCTGTTCGTATCATCGAGCGCAACGGTCGCGTCACGAGCGGGATTGGATTTGAGAGCGACCCGAATCTGACGCATTATCATATTCATCGTCCGACGATCGTAGCGCCTGGTGACGCTTTCGGAAATGCGATGGGCTCAGGTGATCAGCATACGTCTGCCTCACCACGGTCGAATCCTGCACTAACTCCGGGCGCACTCGGAGCACCCAACCCGTTCGGAGCCTCACCGGACAAGAGCTCTTCCCCATTCCAAAGCACAACCCCAACTGTCCAAAAACCTGACACGACGAAGCACTAACACCAGAAAGCATTTTCAAAAAGCATTTTGATCGACGAGCTTTTCAAGAAGAGCCCAAGTAAAGTTGGTATTTTCGCAGTCCGCTCAAAGCCGACCCGCTTGTTTGTTACAGATAAGTGCGGGCTGCGAGAATTGATAAAATTGCGACCATCACCTGTCTCCAACGAAACGGAGCGAGTGTGACAACGTGAGTCTCCACTCATAGGCATCACACGATTCGAGAATAGAGAAAACGCGTTTCATGTCAAAGATCCTTGCCGGGCTTAATCCGGCCCAGTTAGAGGCCGTGCAAAATTCGAACGGACCGACGATGATCATCGCCGGTGCAGGATCGGGTAAAACGCGCGTGCTCACACATCGCATAGCATTCCTGCTCGAAACCGGTGTGCGTCCGTGGGAAGTGCTTGCCCTCACCTTTACGAACAAGGCTGCCGCCGAGATGAAGGAGCGCATTGCACACATCGTTGGTGCGGAGGTTGCGCGTGATCTTTGGATGGGTACGTTTCACTCTATTTTTTCTCGCATACTTCGCAAGCACGCCGCGCTCATCGGTTATACGCAAAGCTTTACGATTTATGATAGCGATGATTCGCTCTCGGCGATCAAGCGCATTATGAATACACTCGGGATTTCGCGCGATCAAGTAAATCCGAATGCGATTCGCAGTATGATTTCCGGCGCAAAAAATCAGCTCGTCTATCCTGCCGAGTACCAAAAGTTTGCGATGGATCCGTTCACGGAAAAGGTCGCACAGATTTATCCGGAGTATGTGAAGCAGCTAAAGAATTCGAACGCAATGGATTTCGATGATCTGTTGCTGAAGTCGATCGAGCTATTGCAATCACAGCCCGAAGTGCTGGAGCAATATCAAAATAAGTTTAGGTTCATACTCGTTGACGAGTATCAAGATACCAATCGTGCGCAGTATGCGATCATCAAGTTGATGGCGCGTAAGTTTAAGAATCTCACGGTCGTTGGTGATGATGCGCAGTCGATCTATGCGTTTCGTGGCGCCGACATTTCGAATATTCTTGACTTCGAGCGGGACTATCCCGACGCGAAGGTATTTCGTCTGGAGCAAAATTATCGTTCGACCCAGAATATTCTTGGCGCAGCCGATGAGCTGATCAAAAATAACAAAGGTCAGATACCAAAGACGCTCTTCACGGAAAACATGGAGGGTGAGAAAGTACGCATCATCGAGTGCACGGATGATCGGGATGAAGCAGCCTCTATTGTTCGAGCGATCGAAGAAGAAGTTCGCAAAGAGAAACTCGATCTCAAACATTTTGCCGTTCTCTACCGGACAAATGCGCAGAGTCGTGCGATAGAGGATGCACTTCGGCGCCAAGGCATTCCGTATGTAATTATCGGCGGCACGGCCTTCTATAAGCGCAAAGAGATCAAGGATGTATTGGGCTATGTCCGATTGCTCGTCAATCCAAACGACGCAGAGAGTTTGCTTCGAGTGATCAACTATCCTGCTCGCGGAATCGGCACGACAACAATTGAGCGAGCAGCGCAATACGCTCGCGAGCACGATATAGAGCTCTTTCAAGCGCTTGACCGGATCGAGTTTATTCAAGGCATTCTTCCTCGCACCGGCCAGAAGATAAAAGAATTCACTTCCGTCATCAGCAAGTATAGTGCGCTGAAGGATAAGATGAGCCCGGGCGAACTGTTGCGTGCACTGATCGATGAGACGCGCATCCTCGCCGAGTTGAAACTGGAGAACACGATGGAATCACTTGCGCGTTACGAGAACGTGCAAGAGTTTCTCTCGGCGGTAACAGAATTCTTCAGCGAGAAGCCGGACGCGACGCTCGAAACATTTTTAGAAGAAGTCTCGCTGGTTAGTGAGATCGATCAAATGGACGGCACAAAAAATGCCGTCACATTGATGACGCTGCACGCGGCAAAAGGTTTGGAATTTCCCGTCGTTTGCATTGCCGGTATGGAAGAAGGGCTTTTTCCGAATCAGATGACCGCGGGAGACCGCGTGCAATTAGAGGAAGAGCGCCGATTGCTATACGTCGGCATCACTCGTGCAATGCGTAAGTGCTATTTGTTCTATGCACTTTCTCGCATGCGATTTGGTGAATCGTCGATGCCGTTGCCTTCCAGGTTTCTTGCGGAGATCGAGCTATCCGGAAAAACAGAGCGCGTCACAAGTTATGGCACGAAGCCGCGACCACGTGAATTATTTTCGGAGCGCGATGCAAGCTATTCGCATTTGCAGAATGGCTCGCCGACACTCAACGGTCGAACGTTCACGAGCAAGCGCACTGCGCGTCCGGCAAAGTCAACCTACTATGCGGATGAAGCCGCACGAAATGAGTACGCACAAGTAGAGCCCGACGGGTCAGATAGCTTGCGTCGCGGCACAAGAGTTTTTCACGAGACGTTCGGCGAAGGCCGCGTGATCGAAGTAGCTGGTCGTGGAGACAAAGCAAAAGCCACCGTCGATTTTCTCAAAGGAGGCAGAAAAAATCTGCTTCTGAAGTTTGCGAATCTGAAATTGCTTTAAAGCCGCGAGCGTTATTTCGCCAGCTTTACTTCGCGAGTTTCGCTTGACGCTCGACAGCTTCGAACATTCGCTCGACCGTGAGATGATCGAGACAGAAATAATCCGGATTGATGCACTGACCTCGAAAATAGCAGATGCACGGCTTCCCTGGCTCAACGATCTCTCCTAATCCATAGAGATCGCCAAACTCATATCGATTGAAAATATTATTCACAAGCACCAGGCGTTTCTTGAGCGCGAGTGCGATATGCATACCCATCGTAACACCCGAAACAATCGTCGTGCACTTATTTACAAGTTGCATGAATCGCTTCAGATCGAAGTAGCCGAGATATTGTGCAGTATCTCCGGACAATCGGACGATCTCGCGATTTCGAATATCCTCATCCGGCCCGCCAAGCAATAAAACATTATAGCCTGCACCGCTAACTCGCTTCACGAGTTCCGCCCATTGTTCAATCGACCAAAGTCGTGATGTCCATCGTGCACCTGCACCGGTATTCATACCGATAATAGGTCGCGTGGTGTCGAGGCCAGGGAATTCTGCATCGCCGGGCACATCAAGCACATAAGGCTCGCCGGCAAATTTATAGCCGCAGATCTCGAACAACTCTTCCGGATACGACTTGCGATTGGCGATGCTGACATCATCAAAGATGCCGGTCATAAATTTTGCGCGAGCCTTCTCATCAGCAGGCTCCGACTCACCGAACCTACCAAGCACGAAGCCTTCTTTCTTGTCCGCAGAAAGTTTTGACGTAAGTGCACACGCGTGTTTATCTTTATCCAGATTAATGATGCGAGTGAAGTGTAACGCATCGAGTGTTCGAAGACTTTCGGAATTCCAAGGAAGAATGCGATCGACCCTCGAGGCAGGTACAAGTTCTGGCGATTGCGTCAACCACCAAATTCTTGCCGAGGGATGTTCTTTTTTTAATGGCTCAAGAATCGGTGTCGTACGAATCACGTCACCTGCGGCACCGAGCTTAACGATCAGAATATTTTCCGTGATCACATCATAATACTTGCATCCATCACAGTGCACGCCTTCGCGTTTGTTCGGCACACAAGGGATGTCACCGCGGAAGTGACGACAGTCGGCGTGATAGATCAGATCGAGGGGCTCGCTGGTATTCAATCGCGTATAAGACTTTGGTAAGCTACTTTCGTAAGCTGTGATAAGCTTTGCTTAGTAGGGCTACTCTGTTGCGAAACGGGAGTGAGCCAATAGTTAGGCCCACTCCCTTGCTTCGAAAATAATTATGCTCTCGGGCTTCTGCGGTCACGTCCGGAGCGGACGGAAGAACCGCCTCTGCGTTCACGCATCCGATCGCCTTGCTGACGTCTCGGTTCATCTACATCGCCAAGCGCATCTGCCGAAACACGATTGCTGCTGATGCCATCGCGACGACGTTGCGAACTCGAAGAGCGCCCGTCCGACGATCGACCAGTTCTCGCATCACGTGATGAACGACTGCGTTCGCGATCTTCCGGCAACCGACTACCGCGTTCATGTATGACCGCGATATCGGAAGAGGTCTTCAGCGTATTTTTCACAATCATCTCACCAAGTAATCCGAGCGAGATGAGTTGTACGCCTACCAGAATGAGCAGCACTCCGAGCAATAATATCGGCCTATTCGAGAGCGCGGTTAAACCCATCGCCCACTCGACGCTAACCCACACATCAATCACGAGTCCCACAAAAGCGAGTAGCGTACCGACCGTACCAAACAAATGCAGCGGACGTTTGCCGTAGCGATTCGTGAAGACGATCGAAAGCAAATCGAGAAAGCCCTTGAAGAAGCGGCTCGAACCGAATTTCGACTTTCCAAATTTTCGCGGATGATGCGTGACCGGAATCTCGGTAACCTTGAACCCACGCCAATGTGCGAGCGCCGGTAAGTAACGATGCAGTTCACCATACACATCGAGCGAATCGGTGACTTCCTTGCGATATGCCTTCAATCCGCAATTAAAATCATGCAACTTGATGCCGGCAAAGAAACTCGTTACGCGATTGAACAATCGTGATGGAAGCGTCTTCGAAATAGGATCGTGACGCTTCTTCTTCCAACCACTCACGATGTCGTAACCTTCATCGATTTTTGCAATCAGATTCGGCAGCTCTGCCGGATCGTCCTGCAGATCGGCGTCCATCGTGATCACGAGACCGTAATGTGCCTCTTTAAAACCAACCGATAGCGCAGCCGATTTTCCCATGTTACGGCGGAAGCTGAGCGCCGTTACCCGCGAGGTTGTTTGCAAGAGATCGCGCAAAATATCTCCTGAGCGATCTGACGAGCCATCGTTGATATAGATGATCTCATATTTGCTGCCGCAGAGTTTGAAGAGCTGAGCTTTGAGCGCAGCAGTAAGTTCGCGCAACGAATCCTGTTCGTTGTAAAGCGGAATCACGACCGAGACACCAAGCCTCGATGCAAGATCACGAGCGCGTTGCGCCACTTGCGCGGAATCACGAGCGGCGGTTGCGTTCTTATCCGTTGTAACTTCGGCGACCGCTGTCTTTGGAAGCGATTGCACCATGCGATCATTAATCGCTTCACGCTCGCGACGAAATTCCGGAGTGTTCCGACGATCGGATTGCGTGCGTCCCTCACGTGCGCGATCTTCATCGCCACGCTCGTCACGACTGCGTCTATCGCGTCCTCGTTCTTCTCTGCCTTCACGATTACGATCGTCACGGCTTGGACGATCTTCTCTGCTGCCACGTTCTTCTCTCGGGCCGCGCTCTTCTCTTGAAGCGCGCTCTTCTCTTGAAGCGCGCTCTTCTCTCGTCGCCCGTTCTTCGCGAGCCGGACGATCTTCACGAGCAGCTCGTTCTTCGCGAGGTCCTCTATACTCTCTTGGTGCACGCTCTTCTCTCGGTGCACGGTCTTCTCTCGGTGCACGCTCTGGGCGATCTTCTCTCGTACGTTCCGGTCTGCCAATTTCCTCGCGGCGCAGTCTTGCAACCGGCTCAGCAGAAGCTTCTGCCTCGACAGGTGGAGGTGTTGGCATATCGCGTTTGCGAGTAAGCTCCGGACGTGCTGCACGAACTTCAGGCTCGACTGCTTCGCGAGGTGACAACTCCGGACGAGCTGTTGCAGGCCTTGGAATTTCAATCTCCTCGCCACTCATTTCGTCAAGCGAATAGGGGTCGGCGGTGTTCGTCGGAATTTCGAACTGCTGATCTTCTTGCTCGGAAGAATCCTCCGATTCAGACTCAGCTTGCACACCAGCCGGACGTGGTCCGCGATTTACATTTCGGCGAAGCTCTGCTCGCTCACGCTGGCGTTGACGTGCGCGCTCTTTCGCACTCAGCTGCGGCTCGGCAGCACCACGTTCTACTGCCTTTTCTGCACGAGGCTCTTCAGTACGCGGGGCTTCGGATGAAGAAGAATCTGGGCGAGCTTCACGTGAGCGATTATCGCTTGAGCGACGTTCGCTTGAGCGACTTTTTCGGTCGTTCATCTCGACTGGTGCGCTCGTAGGAATCTCATCAGCGTTTTCGGACGATTCTTTTTGCGCAGATTTCAAGACTGGTGCTTCTTTGATGGCGGGCTTGCCCTCTTTCCAATCGGAGGTATGCGCCATCGGTCGAGCGGCAGCGGGGGGTGCACCCGATTGTGAAGTGCTGGATGCCTTGCGCTGTTCGAGGCGCATAGCGATAATATCGCGGTAGGAATTGCTGGTTGCCGCAGGTGCGCGCTTTGCGCCATCACTCGTTGGTTCGGCATTTTCGTCGGACGCTTCTGTCTCAGCTTCCGAAGCTCTTACGGCGTTCGGCTGAATTCGCGTGATTGTTACGGAAGGTTCGTTCGAGTCTTGTGTATCCGCGTCAACTAGTTTCGAGTCTACTAATTCGGTCTCGGTTTCGGTTTCGACAGCGTTTTGTTGGCTGTAATTGGGAGAGGCATTGTGTGCTCCATCGGTCATTTCACCCTGTTGGGGAGATCCGAGAGACTGCTCCTCTTCGTGAGTCTGCTCTTGCATAGAATATGATTCGTGATTGCTTTGATACCGGCCATCTCGAAGCAGTACCCGCGGCAACTACTGTTGCGCTCGCGAAGGTGTTGGCACCTCGCTCCGAATGGTACGCGTTGCTTGTCATCGTGACCGGTGTTATGATAATGTATCCGTCTTTACGGTGAGACGACGTGAAACACGTCTCCTAAAGTAGAAAATACGGATATTCTTGGCTTAAACCGAGAAATGGGTGGGAAAAGCTCCGAAAACAGGCTAAAACGACGGAAGGCACATAAAAAACCGCGAAAAACAAGCCGAATCGGCTATTCACTTATCAGCTCAACTACTCACCCATCAGCTTGTACCACTTTCCGATCTCCGGCGCACTGACCACAGTGCCAGGGAAAGATTCGAGAATCAACTTACCAAATGCAGCCATCGCTTGCTCATCGCCGTGCGTCAGCACAACGTGTTTCGGCTTGAGACGCTCAACTATCTGAAGCAATTCCTCACGGCGAGCATGTGCACTAAAGCGAAAGCGTTCGATCGCACATCGCACAGGAACATCACGCTTCATCGAGCCGAACCGAATTCGCTCACCATGTTTTGCATTCGCAACTACATGTCCGGGAGTCCTCGGATCGGTATATCCAACGAGGCAGATCGCAAAATTAGATTCGCGAAGCCAACGCTGCGCAAGAAAATAACTGCCGGTCCCCTCTTGCATCATTCCGCTCGAAGCAAGCACAATACTCGGAGTACGAAAAAACTTTCCGTTAAAGAGTCCGTCACGTTTCGGAATTTCTTGTTGCGGAATATCGGCAACCATATCATCCGATCGCGTGCGCGATTTACTCGTTTTGAATTGATCGTAGATCGAACTGATTCTACGCGCCATTCCACCGGTGTAAATATCCACCATCGGAAGCTTTCCCTCTTGCATCGCATCCCAAAGCATCGCAAGCACTTCCTGCATCTTGCCTAATGCAAAAACAGGAATAAGAACAGAGCCGCGATTTCCGAGTGTCGTAGTGATCGTTGCAAGCAATCGCTCGAGTTCTTTC
This sequence comes from Kapaibacterium sp. (SeqCode), assembly GCA_039923455.1. GTDB lineage: Bacteria > Bacteroidota > Ignavibacteria > Palsa-1295 > Palsa-1295 > JBDTCS01. Next base: position 13,749 of record JBDTCS010000254.1, read on the forward strand.
TCTCGCGAGTGCGTGAGATACGCATCGGCCACGCCATTCGTCGATTCCGACACAAGCACATCGACCGGCGCATCCGGAAGTTCAGCACCACCGACGAGCCGTTGCTCATGCAGCGATGTATCGCCGGTATGAAAAATTCTCTTGCCGCACGCTTCGATCAGTACGCCACCCGCACCAAGTATATGACCGCTCTGATAAAATGTTGCCTTGATCTCTTTATCACCGCTGCCTTGACGAAGCACTTTGGATGCACCGAGTTCTAATGGATCGAATCTTCCAAGCACCATCGCCAACCCTTCGAGCGTGTAGTTCGGCAATGCATCGACAACTTCTTTTGGATGTTGCTTCGGCATGAGACTCGAAGAATTCGATAGCATTATTTTCGCAAGCTCGATCGTCTCGGGTGAAGCAATCACTCGTGACTGTGGTCTCGATTGCAAAAGGAATGGTACGCCGCCGAGGTGATCCGTGTGTGCGTGCGTAAGTATAAAGCTATCGACCGGTTGATCGTCGAGGAACTCGACTTTCGGAAATCCATCCCAGCCCGATTTCTCAGGGTGCAGACCTGCATCGATCAGCAGCCCGTGCCCGTCGATGTTATAATAAAATGAATTCGCGCCGATCTCGCGAGCGCCGCCGAGTGCAAGAAATCGAAACTGAGACAAGGTAAATAAATAACTGTGAAGGGAAATGCGCTATGAGTCGATACGGCAAAGTCATGGAGTCTTTACCAAAGCGTGCGTCGATCCATCACGCTCTAACCTCACTCGCAAATTCCACATTCGGATCGCCACAACATTTCGGCAAATCCAAAATCAGTCCATGAGTCGTGTAGAACCGCAATGCTTGCCCTAAGAGTTGCAAAGGCTTATTACACGTCGATCCCGCGTCATCCCCGGTAGCCGCATCCCTTTAGGGTGCGTGGTTGTGTCAGCGAAATGTTAGTCGAAACACTAAGATGTGAGAGGAGCATTATCACCCATGACTTTCAATTTCGCAGTTACCTTACTCCCGCCAATACCTGCCGCCCATCAGGTAGCTTTGCTCCCGTCGCACCACGCACCCTAAAGGGATGCGGCTACCGGGTAGTGCTCCCACAAATTAGGACAAGAGGATTTACTTAGTGCTGTATCAATATCCTCTCCGAAGACCACTCACCCTTGTGCAGCGCGTGCACGAAGTAGACGCCTGATGGCAAGCGTTTCACGTCGAAGGTGGTAACGCTACCGGATGCGTTGACCGGTGCATCTATACGCGCACCGAGTAGATCGCTCAGGTATGCATTCGTGAGCCCTTCTCCCCTAATCGAAATAAATGCATTCGCGGGATTTGGACTCATTTCGAAAGCACTTGCGAGATCGCGAGAAACTTCTCCCGTTACGGCGATAGTAAATTGTTTTTCGTATGAGGGTAGCGCGTCCGCGTTGTGAAACCAGCGCACCGTCCAAATTCCGGTAGGCATCGAAGCTTGTTTTTTAGGACCATCGATGTAACTCCACCAATACCAATAACGAATGTTGGTGTCATACGTGGACTTGTATTGATACCAGAGCGTACTATCGGGCGTGCGCCACTCCACTCGAACTGAGTCACCGCGTTTGACAGTAAGTCCGTGCACCCACATTCCGATCGTCGAATCTTTGTCGCCGTAGAACGTGAGCCGATCTCTCGGATGCTCGCGAATAGAATCGAGCGTTGGGATCGTACCCATCACACCTCCGGCGATCATCATAAAATCGGAATCGTAGGCCGGACGATTATCAAAATATATCGGCGCACCCGTGCCTCTGCATTCATCACCGAACGGATCGACAAGCAATCCATTTTTATATACTTCAAAGTGCACATGCGGATCGCTCGCTCTTCCACTCGAACCTACAAGCCCAAGCGCTTCACCTTTCCGAACCTTCGTACCAAGCTGCACAAGTTGAAGTTTTTTCCGTAGATGCGCATAGATCGTATAGAGTGAATCAGCGTGTTTCAGCAAAATATAATTGCCGTAACCACCCGTGAGTTCTTGCTTGCTCCGATCATAAAACGTGTCGATGATATACGCGACGACTCCATCCGCAGCAGCCATCACCACCACACCGGAATCCATTTGTCGAAAATCGCGAAGCACGAAGTCGCTGCCTTGATGCGCATGATACGTTTGCCAATCGCAGCGATAATTCGAAGCGGGCTTCGTGCTATCATGATCGACGTAGTTCACCAAAAACCAATCTACATTCTGCGAACCGCGCAACGGCAGACCAAGTTGAGCGTGAGCTGTGAAAATCGGAACAACAAAAACACCGATCAAGAGAAGTACGGTAAGCGCAGCTTTCATTTTTCGAAATCTCCTGATCGGTTGTAGCATCACTTTGATTTTAGTTAGTCACTGTTACCAAGCATACGCCTCGGGAGCAGTGCCACCCGGGCCTGGAAAGATAACGTCCAATTGCTTCAGCGTCTCTTCGGAGAGTTTCACTCCGAGTGCGGCGAGCGATTGATCGAGTTGTTCGATCGTTCGCGGACCAGTGATGACTGATGTGACTGCGTTGTTGTGCAGCAACCACGCAAGCGCGACATCCGCCGGAGCGTACGAAATCTCCGCGCAAAGTTTTTCGAATTTTTCTATAGCCGGTCGCTCCTTCTCGAGGCGATCATGTATTCTCGGAGTTCCGCGCCTGCCTTCCGTTGCCTTCTCACCAAGAACTCCGCCGAGCAATCCACCGGCGAGCGGACTCCACGGAATAAGTCCGAGTCCGTAATTCTCACAAGCAGGAATCACTTCGAGTTCGATCATACGAGCTGTAAGATTATACAAACTCTGTTCTGCAATCAGACCAAGATAATTTCTTGCACGTGCCGCTTCGTTTGCTTTCGCGATATGCCAACCTGCAAAGTTCGAACTGCCGTTGTAAATAATCTTGCCTTCGCGTTGCAGTTGCTCCATCGCTTGCCAAGCTTCCTCCCACGGCACCGAGTGTGCGATGTGATGGAATTGATACAAGTCGAGATGATCTGTTTGCAATCGCTTCAGACTTCCTTCACACTCGCGTCGAATGCTGAGTGCAGAGTATCCCGCGCCGTTCGGCCAATCGGCCATCTTGCCATAGAGCTTGGTCGCGATCACAACCTTCTCACGTCGGCCACCACCTTGAGCAAACCATCTGCCAATAATATTCTCGGTGATGCCTTCGCCAATTTGCCAACCATAGACATTCGCAGTATCGAAAAAATTAATTCCAAGCTCAAGCGCGCGATCCATGATGCGAAAGCTCGTCGCCTCGTCCGTCTGCGGACCAAAATTCATCGTACCCAAACAGAGCCTGCTGACAGAGAGGCCTGACCGTCCTAAATTTTTGTATTGCATATTCTTTCTAATATATCTCGAATCATTCTCATACGTTACAAGTGCTCATGCAAATCTACGGACTCAAACTCTAAGGCCTTGCAACACCGAAAGTAAACATCCAAACTCTTCAGGATTTTGCAACAACTAAAGCTGGGATGATAGCCCTCATCGCACCGAAACGAACAGAAAAGTGCCGAACTAATAAATCTCATTGATTAGTTAGATAGAAGGCCGATAATTATGGCTACCGGTCAACGCATCGCAATCTCGTTCACTTCTGGGAACAACACCAACAACGTCAAACCGACATAGACAAAATTCCGCATCCCTCTAAAACGCACCGACAATCATGAAAACATCCTTTCGAATTTTCAGCCTGCGGATTTTCACAGCCCTGATGCTCTTTACAAGCCTCGGTGCCGGATCGAGTTTGCATGCGCAGATTATCACTACCATTGCCGGTACTGGAATACCGGGCTCTGGCGGCGACGGTGGTGCAGCCATCGGGGCGCAGTTCTTCGATCCTGGGAGTGTTGCGGTTGACGGGTCCGGCAATGTATATATTTCAGACCAAGGCAGTAATCGCATCCGTAAGATTACTGCTACCACTGGGCTTATCTCCACTATCGCCGGCACAGGAATAGCAGGCTTTAGCGGAGACGGAGGGCCGGCCGTATTAGCGCAACTTAATTCACCTAAAGGTATTTCGATTGACAGATCTGGCAATGTGTATATCGCCGATGGTCATCACATCCGTAAGATTACGGCTGTAACAGGCTTTATCACGACTATTGCAGGCATTGGACCAAACGGCTCTGATGGCGACGGTGGGCCCGCTACCGCCGCACAGCTAAATTTTCCTCAGGATGTTACGCTCGACGGCTCCGGCAATGTTTATATTGCAGACACATACAATCATCGCATCCGCAAGATTACGGCGGCCAATGGAATAATCTCTACGATTGCCGGCTCCGGTATCGCGGGCTCTAGCGGAGACGGTGGTGTAGCAACCGACGCTCGAATCAACATTCCCCAAAGTGTTGCTGTTGATGACTCCCAGAATGTTTATCTGATAGACCTCGGCGATCAGCGCATCCGAAAGATTACTGCATCCACTGGCATTATCTCCACGATGGCCGGTACAGGAACAGGTGGCTTTAGCGGCGACAGCGGGGCAGCGACCGAAGCGCAGCTATGTGACCCTGAGGATCTTGCAGTTGATACTGCGGGGAATCTGTATATCGCAGACTTTTGCAATAGTCGCATCCGAAAAATTACGGCCTCCACTGGGGTTATCTCCACCATAGCAGGCACAGGAAAACTTGGCATTGGGGGCGACGGCAGGGAGGCGACCAGCGCGCAACTCAACAACCCCACGGGCGTGGCAGTTGACAACACTGGCAACGTATATATCGCTGACAATCGAAATTATCGCATCCGGAAGATCACCGGCTTCAAGAATGTCATCGAAGCCATTGCTCCTCCTTCCACAATAGTGGCGGCGTATCCAAATCCAACCACCGGTGTCTTCGTGCTTGAAATTTCCAAAGTGAGGGCAGGTGCTACAATTCTCGTGACCGATGTTACGGGAAATATCCGCGCTACGAAGTCGATTCTTCGCGGTGAACTGCCAACCGTAACGCTCGACCTAACAGGCTTCGCCAAAGGGATGTACCTCGTCCAAATCCGCGATGGTGAACTCAATTATCGCACGAAGATTGTGGTGCAATAAAGTCTTCGGAAAAAGACTTGCAAGACTCAACTAGCTCCG